>CAXTVZ010000078.1:0-13517 GCA_964247685.1 uncultured Acetobacteraceae bacterium | reverse complement strand
GGGATCTCGGTGACGATGATCGCCGGGCGATCCTTGCGGATGTCCTCGATCGAGGCGCGCGCGCGGATCACCACCGAGCCGCGCCCGGTCTCGAACGCCGAGCGGATGCCGGCGCGGCCGAGGATGATGCCGCCGGTGGGGAAGTCGGGACCGGGGATGATCTCCATCAGCTCGTCGAGCGAGAGATCGGGGTTGGCGATCAGCGCCAGCGTGGCGTCGATCACCTCGGTCGGGTTGTGGGTCGGGATGTTGGTCGCCATGCCGACCGCGATGCCCTGCGCGCCGTTGACCAGCAGGTTCGGATAGGACGCCGGCAGCACCGCCGGCTCCTGCTCGCTCTCGTCGTAGTTCGGCCCGAAATCGACGGTTTCCTTGTCGATGTCGTCGAGCAGGAACATCGCCGCGCGCGCGAGCCTGGCCTCGGTGTAGCGCTGGGCTGCCGGGCTGTCGCCGTCCACCGAGCCGAAATTGCCCTGCCCGTCGATCAGCTTGACCCGCATCGACCAGGACTGCGCCATGCGCACCAGCGCGTCGTAGATCGAGGCATCGCCGTGCGGGTGGAACTTGCCCATCACGTCGCCCACGATGCGGGCCGCCTTGCGGTAGGCCTTGTCGGGGGTGAAGCCGCCCTCGCGCGCGCCGTAGAGGATGCGGCGGTGCACCGGCTTGAGCCCGTCGCGGGCGTCGGGCAGGGCGCGGCTGACGATCACCGACATCGCATAGGCGAGGTAGGAGGTGCGCATCTCCTCCTCGATGGTCACGGGGAAGCGGTCGCCTGGGTTGGAGGTGTCGCTCACAGGGTCTGTCTCGGAAGGGCGTGCATGACGTTACGACTTAACATATCGGGCTCCCCCTTGCGAAACCCAGCCCCGCGATGGCCCGATAGCGCCGACACCCTTCCTGCGAGATGCCCTTGCCCGCGAACAGCAACGAGCCTGGCCGCACCAACCTGACCGCCGCGCTGCGCGAGGCGCTCGCGGGGGTGCGCGGCGGGACGGCGCCGGTCCCGGAACGGTCGGAGCCGCGGGTGGCGCTGCCCGGGCCACGGAGCGAGGCGCCGCGCCCTGCCCCGGCCGCGTCGGTCCTGCCGCCGATCCCGCGCGCGCCGCGGCGGGTGCTCAACGCGACGGGGCGCATCTTCGATGCGGCGCTGGGCGTGCCCGGCCTGGCGGAGGCCGCGATCGCGGCGATGCGGGGGGCGGCCGAGCATGCGGTGGCACCCGGCGATGCCGCGGAGGCGCTGCTGGTCGAGCTGACGGGGGCGGAAGCGGCGCTGGTGGTGGGCGATGCGGCGACCGCATTGCTGCTCGCGCTGATGGCGCATGCCGCACCAGGCGGCGAGGTGGTGGTGTCGCGCGGTGAGCTCTGGGAATTCGACGGCGGCATCCGCGTGCCCGAGCTGATTACCGAGGCGGGCGCGCAGGGTTTCGAGATCGGCAGCATCGACCGGACGGTGGCGGCCGATCTCGCGGACGCGGTGACGCCCGCGACCCGCGTGCTGCTGAAGCTGCACCGGCCGGTGGCGATCGAGGGGAAGGTGGTCGAGCTCACGGTGGCCGAGCTCGCGGCGGTGGCGAAGTCGCACCGTTTGCCGGTGATCCATGCCTTCGGGAGCGGCGTGATTTCGGGCGACCACCGCGAGCCCTCGGTGCGGGAGATCCTCGCGGCCGGTGCCGACCTGGCGATCTTTCCCGGCGACCGGCTGCTCGGTGGTCCGCGATGCGGGATCGTCGTGGGCACGCGGGCGGCGCTGCGGCCGATCGCCCGCCTGACGCTCGCCCGGGCCGGCCGTCCCGATGCCCGGGTGATGGCGGCGCTGGCAGCGACGCTGCGGCTGCACCGGGAGCCCGCGGAGGCGGCGCGGCGCATCCCGGCCTTGCTGCTGCTGGCGCAGGATCGGCTGGTGCTGGAGGAGCGGGCGAGCCGGCTGCTGGGGCTGCTGCGGATCCCGGAGGCGAGCGTGATCCGGACGCGGCCGGCGGCGGGCGGCGGCGTGCGGGCGGGTGCGGCGCCGGAGAGCCGGGCGGTGCTGCTGCCGCTGGCGGCCGAGCTGTTCGGGGGGCGGCTGGCGGCGATGTCGCCCTCGGTGGTGACGGCGGTGGCGAACGGAAGGCTAGCGCTCGACGTGATGGCACTGGCGGATGCGGAACTCGGCGAACTGGCGGAGGCGGTCAGGGCGAGCGGGGCAACTTGAAATTCGTTGGACCATTCATGTCGGGGAAAGTGACGGCGCGAGCGTCTGGCGTGGTGCGGGCGCCGGAGAGGTCGAGCGGCGGCATGCGGAGCGTCCTTGGGCGGGGCGGATGATCGTAGCGCAGTCCTCAGCAGTGGATGTGGCGGGACTGGGAACGACGGGTCGCCGCGGTCCTCAACTCCGAGGCGTGTCGCACTGCATTGCGGGAATTGCTCCGGCGATCGTGGCGTGTGGGCGGCCCATGAGACGAGGGAGCTTCTCCTCCATCGCTTGAGCGATGAGCGGGTGATCGAACGGATTGCTGTGCCGGCCAACTGTGCTCCGCAGTCGCCACGGTTGGACCGACAGAGGGGCGTTGGCGTCATCAACATCCTCTGCCGTGATCGCCGCCTGTGCATCCGGTGCCTTTCGATGGTAAAGCACCGGACGTTTCGAGCCTGGAGTCAGTCTCGGGACGTGTTCGGAGCCACGCATGTCCCCATCGAGCCCAACTGCGCTTCCGTCGCGCGAGCAGCTGGCGGCGCTATCGGCCTTCCAGGCGCCGATCGACCGATACGCCGCCTGGCAGGTCGGATCGACCTTCGGGCTGTACCTCCTGCTTGTCGTCGCGACATATGCGAGCTCGCGCTTCTCGGCGCTCCTGACGCTGGGCCTCAGCCTGTCAGCTTCCGGGTTGATCGTGCGCATCTTCATGCTGCAGCACGACTGCGGTCACAATTCACTCTTTCGCTCGGCACGCATCAACCGCATCGTCGGCGCGGCCTGCAGCCTGGCGACGCTCACGCCGTTCGCCTACTGGCGCCGGCTGCATGCGCGACACCATGAGAGCTGGAACAACCTCGACGGGCGCGGCATTCCGGCCGACTTCTACTCCGACTGCCTCACGCTCGAGGAGTACAGGTTGCTGGGTCGCGGACGGCAATGGCTCTACCGCGTGAGCCATCATGCCGCGTTGATCCACGTGCTGCTGCCGCCGGTCGTTTTCACCTTGCTGTATCGTGTGCCTTTCGACACCCCTGCCTCCTTCAGAACCGAGCGCCGCAGCGTCTACCTGCTCAATGCCTCGCTCGTGGTGCTGTACGGCGCGCTGATCGCGATCTTCGGACTGCGCACGGTCGCACTCGTGCACCTGCCAGCGATGACCCTGTCGGCGATCATCGGTATCTGGCTGTTCTCGGTACAGCACAGGTTCGAAGAGTCGCAGTGGGCAACGAGTGGGAGCTGGACCGCAACGGAGTCGGCGCTGCACGGTGCGTCCCATCTGGAGCTACCAGCGGTCCTGCGCTGGTTCACTGCCAATATCGGCGTCCATCACGTTCACCACCTGCGCCCGGGCATCCCGAACTACCGGCTGCAGGCCTGCCACACCGCCTGCTCCAACGTGACCGGCGCGGTCACGACCCTCTCGTTCGCCACCGCGTTGAGGGCGCCAAGCCATATGCTCTGGGACGAGGTGTCCGGCCGGATGGTGCCATTTCCCAAGGCCAGACCGGCCTGAGGGTTAGGTTGCGCGGTGCTCGAAGAGCCTCGCCGTCACGATCCGTCGCCTCGCCTGTCATTACGGTGCAGAAAAGCGGTCATCCGACTGGAGACGCCGCGTCGGATCCCTCCCAACTCAGGAGGTCCAGGAGCCCAGGCTCCTGGCGGGGTCCCGGGGCGGAGCCCTGGGTTCTTCTTTTCAGCCCACGAGTGAGCCTCGCCATCACTCTTCGACCGGCTCGAGATCCACGCCCACCTTGAGCGTGTGCCGCCCACCCCCGAGGATCACGCCGAAGAGCGGGCTCACATCGGAGAAATCCCGTCCCCAGCCGAGCAGCACGTGCTCGTTGCGCACCACGAGGTCGTTGGTCGGATCGAGGCCGATCCAGCCCTGCGCCGGGCCAAGCCAGGCGCCGACCCAGGCGTGGCTCACATCGGAGCCGGGGCGCTTGACCGTGCCCTGGGGGGCGTAGGTGCGGATGTAGCCGGACATGTAGCGCGCCGGCAGGCCGAGGCCGCGCAGGCCGGCCACCATCACGTGGGAAAAATCCTGGCAGACGCCGGCGCGCCCGCGGAGGACGTCGCCCACCGTGGTGCGCAGGTTGGTGGCGCCGGCCTGGAACTTGAAATCGCGGCGGATGCGGGCGTTGAGGTCGAGCAGGGCCGCCAGTACCGGGCGGCCGGGGGGGAAGCTGTCGCGCGCGTAGTCGCGCGCGGCGTCGCTGCGCGGCAGCAGCGGGCTCGGCTCGACGAATTCGGCGGCGTCCCAGGCGCCGGCTGCGACCGCGTCGCGCACCGTCTCCCAGGCCGGCGTGGCGGTCGCCTCGGGTGGGGCGGGGATTTCGACCTCGACGGTCGAGCTCGCCACCACGCGCAGATGCGTGTGAGGGGCCTCGATGGTCAGCGAGACGATGCTGTTGCCGAAATGATCGAGGTCGTCGCGGCGGAACGTCGCGGGTGGGTCGACGGCCAGCGTGCTTTGCAGGACGCGCTGCTGGGCGCCCAGCGTGCGCGGCAGCAGATGCGCCAGGTGCGAGCCGAGCTCGACGGGGCGGCTGTAATCGTAGTTGGTCTCGTGCCGGACCTTGTAGATCATGTGGCGAAGGTCCGGACTTCGGGCAGCAGGTCGAAGTAGCGCCGGCGGATGCGGCCGCGGAGATGCTCGGTTTCGCGCATGAGGTGGGCGGCGGCCTGCGGCACGTGCATGGCTTCCGCCGCCGGGTCGGCTGCGGCCACGATCCGCGCCACGATCGCGTTCGCCTCGCCCGCCATCCGCGCGATCGCGGCTGCGAACTCCGCACCGCCCACCTCGTGGAGGCGCGCGAAATCGGCCGCGAGGGCGGCGAGCTGGAAGGCGAGCGCGCGCGGGTTGCCCTCGTCGGCGACCGCCAGGTCGAGCACGGGCGCGGGCTCGAGCCGGAGCCCGTAGCGGCTGCGATAGGTGATCGCGGCGTGGGCGAGCTCGAGCAGGACCGCGAGCGCCGTCTCGGTGTCGGGCGGACCCTCCAAGCCCGGCCGCAGGCGGGGCAGACGGGCGGCGGGACCCAGCGAGGCGGCGAGCAGCGTGCAGCAGGATTCCGCTCGCGCGAGGCGGAGCCCGACATCGAAGAACAGCCAGCCGCCGCCGCGCACCATGGTCTCGGCGGCGAAGCCCGCGAGCGAGGCGGTTAGGCCGAGCAGGCGGTTGGCGACATGGGCCACGCCGTCGAGGCTGCCTTCGCCGCGCGCGTCCGCGAAGGCGGCGCGGGTGTCGGCGAGCGCCTGGTGCAGGACCGAGAGCATCTCGCCGGTCATGCGATCGCCCACCCCCTCGATGCCCACCGCGAGCTTGACGAAGGCCGCCGCCAGCAGGCTGCCGGGCTCTGCCAGGCGGCCGAGTGCGGCGCGCAGGCCGGGGGCGGCGGGGTCGATCAGCGCTTCCGCGGGGAGGAGTTTGGTGGGCTCCACGGAGGCCGCGAGGATGCGGAGCTCGATCAGCTCCTGCGGCCGCTCGGTGTAGCGGCCGAGCCGCAGGGCCAGGGCGCGCAGTCGGCGGGCGCCGGTCTCGAGACGTTCGAGACGCTGGCCGAGCCGGAAGAACTGACCGGCGACGCGGGCCGGGAGGTCGGCCTCGACTCGGCGGATGGCGAGTGCGGCGGCGGGCAGCCGGTGCGGCACGGTCTCGCGGCCGGCCGCCTCGCGTGCGTCGCCTTCGGAGAGGATGAACAGGTCCTTGGTGACGCCGCCGGCGCGCACGAGGCCGCCCGGCAGCGCGGTCCAGCCCGCGGCGTCCTGGCGGAGGAACAGGCGCACGACCACCGGGCGCGGCTCGAGGGTGCCGTCCACCAGCGCGGGCATCACCGAACGTTCCACCGGAGCGGCGGCGACCAGGCGGCCCGGGCGCGTCGCGATCGCGCGGCGGAGCTTGTCCCGGCCTGCCGGCGAGAGCGTCGCGTAGGCCACCGGCCGCACTTCGGCGTTGTGGGCGGGAAGGAACCACCAGCGATCCGGGTCGGCCCTCACGCGCTCGCGGCCCCGGGCGTCGCCGAGCCAGACCCGTTCCTCGGCGGGCAGAGCCAGGGGTTCGTCGAGCACGGTGCGCGCGAGCTCCGGCAGCAGCGCCCCGATGCCTGGATCGCCGCCGAGCCCCGCGCCGGGGTCGTTCATGATGGCCACGCCGCCGTCGCGGACGACCGCCATCAGGCCAGGGACGCCGGCGCCGTCGTCCCAGTCGAGCTCGAGCGGGTCGAGCAGGCAGGCGGGCTGGCGGTTGATCAGCAGGTCGATGGGCTTGAGGCCGCGCAGCGTTTTGACCCAGAGCTTGCCGCCGCGGATGGTGAGGTCGCCGCCGCGCACCAGGTGGCAGCCGAGCTCGCGGGCGAGCAGGCCGGGCTCGTGCGGGCCGAAGCTGCCGCGGCCGTCGGTGAGCAGCGCGATGCCGCCCTCGGGCGAGAGGCCGCCGCGGAGCGCGTCGCGCCAGTCCTCGAAAAAGGAGCGGAGGCCCTGGATCGCGGTGCCGAACAGCTCGGGGACGACGCGACGGAGCATGCGGCGGTTCTCGAGCACGGCGGCGATGCCCGACGGCTTGGCGCAGCGATCGGCGATCACGCGCCAGGCGCCGTCAGGTCCGCGCACCAGGTCGGCGGCGTAGAGATGCAGCATGCGGCGGGCGGCGCCGAAGGCGGCGTGGCGGGCGGGGCGGATGAAGTTGCGGCTGCCGAACACGAGGGCGGGCGGGATGGCGCCGCGGGCGAGCAGGGTCTGCGGGCCGTAGATGTCGGCGAGCACGTGCTCGAGCAGGGTCGCGCGCTGGGCGAGGCCGGCGGCGAGATGGGCGAACTCGGCGGCGGGCATCGGCAGGGGCACGGGGTCGCAGCGCCAGGCGGCGCCCTCCTCGGCGGCGGCGCGGCGCAGTGCGATGTCGCGGCGCTCGAGCTGGCCGGGGCCCAGCGTGAGCACGGGCTCGATGACGCCGCGCCAGGCCCGGCGGAGCCCGCCCTGGCCGTCCACCATCTCGTCGATCTTGCCGCTCATCGCGAGCAGGTCATCGCGAGCAGGTCATCGCGAGCAGGTCATTGGGGGGACGGGCCATGGGGCGACCGCTCATCGTCCATCTGTCGGTGGGGTGGACGTTACAGGAACGATCGGGGCCCGTCCGTGGGAGAAGCGTCGCGGAGATCGAGCGTGCGCGGGTGCTCGAGCGATCGCTCGCCGCGCGGCGCGGGCTGCTTGCCGATGCTGTGGCCGAACGGGAAGAACCGCGCACGGCGGCGGGCCTCGGCTTCGTTGGCGTTGACCGGGAAGGTCTCGTAGTTGCGGCCGCCGGGATGGGCCACGTGGTGGGTGATACCGCCGAGCGAGCGGCCGCTCCAGCTGTCGTGGATCTCGATGACGAGCGGGGTCTGGGCTCGGATGGTGGGGTGCAGCGAGGCCGCGGGCGACCAGGCCTTGAAGCGGATGCCGCCCACGAATTTTCCTTGCTGCTCGGTCGCGGTGAGAGGCACGGCGCGGCCGTTGCAGCTGAGCACGTAGCGTTCGGGCACCCAGGCGGACACGCTCGCCTCGAGACGTTCGACGGAGCTGTCGACATAGCGGACCGTGCCTCCGATCCCCGGCACCTCGCCCAGCACGTGCCACGGCTCGAGCGCGTGGCGGATCTCCAGATCGATCCCGCGGAGCGTGACGCCACCGATGCGGGGGAAGCGGAACTCCAGGTGCGGCTCGAACCAGCTTTCCTCCAGCGGAAAGCCGAGGGAGGACAGTTCCGCCAGCGCATCGGAGAAGTCCTGCCGGACGTAATGGGGGAGCATGAAATCGTCGTGCAGGCGCGTGCCCCAGCGCACCAGGCGGCGCTCGTAGGGATGCGCCCAGAAGGCCGCGATGGCGGTGCGCATGAGCAGGCTCTGCGCCGCCGACATGCGCGCGTGCGGGGGCATCTCGAAGGAGCGGAGCTCGAGGAGGCCGAGGCGCGAGCCGCCGCCTTCGGGGGCGTAGAGCTTGTCGATGCAGAACTCGGTGCGGTGGGTGTTGCCGGTGGCGTCCACCAGCAGGTTGCGCAGCAGGCGGTCGATCAGCCAGGGGGGTGCCTCCTCGCCGGGCTTGATGCGGGCGAAGGCGATCTCGAGCTCGGCGACCGAATCCTGGCGCGCCTCGTCGACGCGGGGATGTTGCGAGGTCGGGCCGATGAACAGCCCGCTGAACAGGTAGGAGAGGCTCGGATGGTTGTGCCAGAAGCCGAGCAGCGAGCGCAGCAGGTCGGGGCGGCGCAGGAACGGGCTGTCGGCGGCGGTGGCACCTCCCATCACCACGTGGTTGCCGCCGCCGGTGCCGACATGGCGGCCGTCGATCATGAATTTCTCGGCGCTGAGGCCGACGGCGCGGGCCTCCGTGTAGAGCTGCTCGGTGCGCTCGACGTGTTCGTTCCACGTGCGCGCGGGATGGACGTTGACCTCGATCACGCCGGGATCAGGGGTCACGGAGAACACAGCCAGGCGCGGGTCGCGGGGCGGGAGATAGCCTTCGAGAATCACCTTTCGGCCGAGCATCGCCGCCGTGTCCTCGATCGCGGCGACCAGGTCGAGCCAGTCCTCCGCCTCGTAGAGCGGGGGCAGGAAGACGTGGAGCTTGCCTTCGCGCGCTTCCACGGTCAGGGCCGTGCGCACGAGGTCGGGCTCGCCGCGGCCGATGGCGAGGCTGTCGCGGTCGCGCTGGTCGAGCGGGCGGAACGCGTCGAGGCCGGGGCCCGGCTCGCCGCGGTTGTGGAGGAGGGGTCCGCCGTGGAGACAGGGTTGCGCCGGCCAGGAAGGTTTCGTCGTGCGCTCCGCAAAGCCGGCGACGGGCTGCCGGCGCGATAGAGCGGCGCGGTCGCGGAAGGCGGCGCGTGGGGCGAAGGGATCGGGCTCGACCTGCGTTTCGATCGTGTCCGCCTCGGCCCAGGGCAGGCTTTCCAGCGGAAGTCGAAAGCCGATCGAGCTGTCGCCGGGGACCAGGAACAGCAGGTCCGAGCGCAACAGCCAACGCCCGGTCTCCCAGGCGCGCGCCCCGTCCACGATCGCCCGGCGGAGCGGCAGGACCGAGCCGACGGGCTTGTTCAGGCCCTCGCCGAAGACGCGCGCGAGGCGGGCACGCGCGAGCGGGTCGCGCAGCCTGGAGTCCTCGGCGATGACATTCGCGGGCAGGCGGTACTCGCGCCACAGATGGTAGTGCGTGTCCTCGTGGGCCTGCAGGACGCGCTCGGGGTCGAGCTCGAGACGCTCGGCGAGCCTGCGTGCGAAGCGGTCGGCGTCCGCGGCGTCGAGCTCCTCGTGGTCCTCGTCGGAGGCGAGGAGGGACGGGTCGCGCCAGACGGGTTCGCCGTCGAGGCGCCAGTGGGCGTGCAGCGCCCAGCGGGGGAGCTGCTCGCCGGGGTAGTGCTTGCCGACCGCGTACTGGATCGCGCTTCCGGGCGACCAGAGTGCGGCCAGGCGGCGGATCAGGTGGCCGGACAGGATGCGCTTGGACGGGCCGAGCGCCTCGGCGTTCCACTCGGCGCCTTCCATGTCGGCGGCCGAGACGAAGGTGGGCTCGCCGCCCATGGTGAGGCGCACGTCGCCCGCGAGCAGGGCCGCGTCGACGCGCTCGCCGGCGGCGAGGATGCGCTGCCAGGTGGCCTCGTCGTAGGGCCGGGTCACGCGCGGGGTCTCGCGCAGGCGCGTCACGCTCATGGCGAAGTCGAACGTCGCCTCGCTCTGGCTCACGGCGCCGGAGATCGCCGCGGCGGAGGCGGGCTCCGGGGAGGCCGCGAGCGGGATGTGGCCCTCGCCGGTGAGCAGGCCGGAGGTGGCGTCGAGGCCGATCCAGCCGGCGCCGGGAAGATAGACCTCGGCCCAGGCATGCAGGTCGGTGAAGTCCGTGGTCGGACCCGCGGGGCCTTCGAGCGGTGTCACGTCGGGCTTGAGCTGGATCAGGTAGCCCGACACGAAGCGGGCGGCGAAGCCGAGATGGCGCAGGAGCTGGACCAGCAGCCAGGCCGAGTCGCGGCACGAGCCTTCCGCTCGGCTCAGCGTCTCCTCGGGGGTCCAGACGCCGGGCTCGAGCCGCACCACATAGGCGACGCGGCCCTGCACGCGCTGGTTCAGGGCCACCAGCATGTCGACGGTGCGCTGCTCCTCGCGACCCACGCCAGCGATGAGGTCGGCGAGCTTCGGTCCGGGCTCGACGAGTTTGCGGAACGGTGCGAGCTCGCTTTCGAGCACGGGGTCGTAGGAGAACGGCCACGTCTCGGCGTCGGGCTCGAGGAAGAAGTCGAACGGGTTGATCGTTGTCATGTCGGCGACGAGGTCGACGGTGACGTCGAAATGCGTGACCGGCTCGGGGAACACCACGCGCGCGAGGAAATTTCCCTGCGGGTCCTGCTGCCAGTTGATGAAGTGGCCTTCGGGCTCGATGCGCAGCGCATACGAAACGATCGGCGTGCGCGCGTGCGGCGCGGGGCGGAGGCGGATGGTCTGCGGGCCGAGGGTGACGGCGCGATCGTAACGGTAGGACGTCCGGTGGGTCAGGGCGGCGTGCAGCGTCATCGGGCGGTGGGGTCCGTGCGGAGGGGCGTCGACAGACGTGTCATGACGCGAAGCTGGTTGCTAGTCTTTAGATGTGGGGCGCTGCCCCACGCCCCGCTGGGGGCAGCGCCCCCAGACCCGCCTATATTTGGCAGGTCCAGGAGGGCCTTCCCTCCTGGCGGGGTCCAGGGGCAGAGCCCCTGGCCTTAGCTTCGCCGCGCCCCGCTCACCGCCTCGTTGATCACCCGTATCAAATCCGGCGGCCGGAACGGCTTCAGCAACAGATGCTCATGCGACGCGGGCTTTCGACCTTCGCGGTCCACCGCGTTCCCGCTGATGAACACGATCTCCACGTCCGGAAACCTCGCGCGCGCGATCGAGGCGAGATCCAGCCCGCTCAACCCCTCGCCGAGATCGATGTCGGTGACCAGAACATCGACCGCATCACCGCTGCCGAGCAGAACCAGCGCATCCTCCGCGAATGCCAGGCCATCGACGTCGAACCCCTCGTCGATCAGCATTTCGGCCACGATATTGCGGATGAGCGCGTCGTCCTCGATCAGCAGAACCCGCATGCGTCAGAAACGCCGCGGCGCCGTGTTGGTGTCGATGTCGCGCATGTCGGGGCCGTGCTCGCCCTCCTCGAGATCGTCGTCGTCCAGCGTCTCGCCGGGGAAGCTGTGGTCGCCGTGATGCGCCAGCACCTCGCTCTCGCGGGCGCCGGCGGTGCGATCGACCAGCCAGATCCGCTTCAGCCCCTCGCCTTCGGCGCGCTTCATCGCGAGCGACACGCCGGCCTGGGTCGAGAGCGGGTTGCCGTCATGGTCGAGCAGCGTCGCGGTCTCCTCGCTGCCGTCCGGGTTCGTCACCACGAGCTCGAGCGAGGTGCCGGCCGGATCGTCCTCGGCCAGGCGTCGCATCAGGACGACGGAGTGTCCTCCGGGCAGCGGGTCATGGGCGCCGAGCCGGCGAATGGCGGTCATACATGTCTCCTATTCCCGGCAACCAACGAATGGAGGGGGTGACAGTTGTGGGTCAACGAGAATCGGCTCGGCCACGATCCCTGCGGCGGGCGCCCCCCGGGGCTCAGACCGCCGGGGCGATGATCAGGCTTCGCGGCGGCGGACCCGCTTGCGGCACGCCATCCACGAGCTTGGCCACGTGGAGCAGGGCCGCTTCCACGCCGGCCTGCGTGTAGGGCTTGCCGATCGCGCCGAGGGCACCCGCGTAGTCGGGCGGGATGCGCTTGAGGTTGGCGGTCATGAACACCACCGCGATGCCGGATTGCGAGAGGCAGCGTGCGACCGCGACGCCGGTGGGTCCGTCGGCCAGGTGGATGTCGACCAGGACCAGATCAGGTGCGGCGGCGGGCAACGAGGCGGCCTCGGCCGCGGTCGTCGCGGCCCCGGCCACGACATGGCCGAGCCCCTCGATCACCTGCTCGAGCTCCATCGAGAGGATCGCCTCATCCTCGACCACGGCGATCCGCAGCGCGCGCGACGCTGCCGTCACGAGGAAGCGGCCGGATCGCAGGCGAGCTCGATCGTGGCCGCACCGCGCGCACGAACGAGCTCGCCACGGAGCTGGCGCACCAGGCGCGTCACCAGCCCGACGCCGCCCGTGCGCGCGTTCGCCGAAACATCGTCGCCCAGCGGCGCGACGCCGATCCGCAGGCGTTGGGCGCCCGCACGCTCGAGCCCGACGGCGACCTCGCTTCCGCCGGAGGCGGCGGCCTCGACCAGGAGCTCGTTCAGCACCAGCGCGATCGGGCTCGCCTGCGAGGCGGGCACGAGCACGGGTGCGGATGGCAGGCGGGCCACGATCGTGGTGCCGAGCGACGTGCCGAGCTGGTCGATTAACGCCTGGGCGAAGCCGACCACGTCGAACCGGTCCACCATGTCCTCCTCGTAGAGGCGGCGATGGACGGTGGCGACCGCCTCGACGCGACGCGTCAGGCGACGGAAGGCGTGGCGCGCGTCCGGGTCGACCAGGCCCCGCCCCTCGATCGCGACCAGGGCCGCGATGGTCTGGAGGTTGTTCTTGACCCGGTGGTCGACTTCGTGGAGCAGCGTGTTCTTCGCCTCGAGCGCCATCTGCAGCGAGCGGGTTCGCTCGGCCACCGCCGCCTCGATCGCCGCCTTTTCGGCGAGGATGCGCAGGTCGAGCTCCTTGCGGGCGGTGACGTCGAACTGCGAGCCGAAGAAGTAGCGCACCTCGCCGCCGTCGTCGGCCACGGGGCCCACGAAGAGCGCGTTCCAGAACGTGGACCCGTCGGCGCGGTAGTTCAGGATCTCGACATGGACGTCCTCGCCGCTGCGCACCGCCTCCCGGATCCGCGCGACGGTGGTCTGGTCGGTCTCCGGTCCCTGGAGGAAGCGGCAGTTGCGGCCCAGAACCTGCTGCTCGGTGTAGCCGGTGTGGGCGAGAAAGGCGTGGTTGGCGAAGATGATCGGGATATCGGCGGCCCGCGCGTCGCAGATGATCATGGGCATGCGGGTGGCACGGACGGCGGCGCCGAACGGATCGGTGCCCCCCAGCGCGTCTGCGGTTGCAAATCCGCGCTGTCTTCCGTCGTCGCCCAACGCCCCACCTCCCCGTCCCTCGCGGCGTGCGGGGGCGGCTGGACCGCCCCTGCTCGTCGGGTCGTAAGCGGGAGGGAGGGCGATCGTTCCAGGGCCTCGCGTCAGCTCAGCAAGGCGTGCGCGTCAGAACGGGATCTCGTCGTCGAGGTCGCCGCCCTGGGGGGCGTCCCAGTTGCCGCCCGACCGGGCGGGCGGGGCGGCGGCGGGAGCGCGGCGCGGCGCCGGGGTGGCCGCGCGGGCCGGAGC
>CAXTVZ010000077.1:0-13831 GCA_964247685.1 uncultured Acetobacteraceae bacterium | reverse complement strand
CCACCACCGCGGTCTTGCCGACGCCCGCCTCGCCGGTGAGGATCGGGTTGTTCTGACGCCGGCGCATCAGCACATCGACCACCTGGCGGATTTCGGCGTCGCGGCCGACAATCGGGTCGATCTCGCCTCTCCGCGCGCGCTCGGTGAGGTCGACGGCGAACTTCGCGAGCGCCTCCTCCTTCCCCATGGCGGCGGGTGCCATGGCCCCGCTCGCCTCGCCGGGATCGGCCGAGCCGTCGGTCGCCACGAGCGACGCCTCCGGCGAGCCTGCCAGCAAGTTGGAAAACTCGTCGCCGAGCGCTTCGCCCTTGATGCGCTCGAACTCGCGGCTGATGGCCACCAGCGCGTTGCGCAGGTTGGGCGTGCGCACGCAGCCGAGCACGAGATGGCCGGTGCGGACCTGGTGTTCGCCCAGCAGCAGCGTGGCATAGACCCAGCCACGCTCGACGGCCTCCTCGACCTGGGGGGCGAGGTCGGAGATCGCGGTCGCACCCCGCGGCAGCCGGTCAAGCGAGGCGGTGATGTCGGCGGCGAGCCGTGACGGATCGAGGCCGTAATGGCGCACGATGCGGTGCAGGTCGCTGTCGGACGCGTTCAGGATCTGGTGGATCCAGTGCACCAGCTCGACATAGGGATTGCCGCGCATCTTGCAGAACACGGTGGCGCCCTCGATCGCCCGATACGCGACCGGATTGAGCTTGCCGAACAAGGTCGTGCGACTGATCTCGGTCATCGTTTGACGCGTCCCGTGGCAATGTTCTCGTTCAGTTCAGGCCGGTTTCGATCCCGCGCGACATACTGTCGGCACTCGCGTCGAGCAACAAGTCGGCGGCGTCCGCCACGGGCGGTGCGGTCGCGACCCAGCTGGTCCAGCCGAGCCGCCCCTGCCGCGCGAGCGAGATCGGCGGCACCTCGTCACGCCTGAGCACCAGGTTGACGTCCCAGAGCAGCACGTCGCCCGCGTAGTTGCGGACGATCGCGACCAGGCGCCGGAAACTGTCGCCGCCGGGCAGCAGGCGCTCGTAGTCCTCGAGCGAGAGCGGGCCGAAGCGCAGGCGGAACTTCGCCTGCCGGCTCCAGGCGCTCTCGCCCAGCATCGCGCCCGCGCCGACCAGTCCGTTGGCACGTCCGACGCCGAGCCGCGTGCGGTCGCCGCGCGAGACCGCGAGCCAGGTGCCCACGAAGCACTCCACCTCGACCGGCATGCGGAAGAACGCGCGCAGGATCGCGGCCAGCCCGTCGGGATGGCGCGTCTGGCAGGCGAGATGGCCCGCGAAATGCAGCTTCGCCAGATCGGGCATGGCGTCGCGCCCACGGAGGCTGTCGGCCCCGAGACCCGCGAGCGAAGCGAGGTGGGTTCCGAAACGATCCTCGTGCGGGCGGTCGAAGCTCACGGTGGGGCGCGCATCCGCCCAGGCGCGGTAGAACAGCGACAGCAGGCGGTGGTGGAAGATGTCGACGAAGCGCAGCATCGTGGGATCGCGATGGTTGCGCTTGCGGTCGCGGGCGAACTCGGTGAGGTGCATCGGCAGCGGCCCGTCGGGGCCGAACATGCCGAGAAAGGCGACCAGAAGCAGCGGCGCCGCCGCGCCCTCCTCCAGACCGACCAGCGGTGCGGGTGCGAACTCCACGAACGCGTCCTGGCCCAGACGCCACGCATCTTCGGAGGGATGCGCGGAGCGGCCGAGCCGCTTGCGGCGGGGCTCGCTCGCCTCGAGCACGCGCAGCGCCTGGAAGAAATCCCACGCCCAGGGTTGCGCGCGGAGGTCGGCCCGCAGCGCGCTCGCGTTCACAGCACGCCCCGCATGCCGAACCGAACCGGCCAGCGCTTGATCTCGCCCCGTTCCGGGTTGCGCAGCACGGTCTGCGTGAAGGCATTGATGGAGACGTATTTGCGGAAGAACCGGTCGAGCACGGCGGCGAGCACGATGCCGCCGGCGCCCTCGAAATGGGATTCGTCGATCGTGAGCGCGATCTCGAGGCCGCGGCCCATCGCGATCGGCCCAGCGCCCGGCACGCGCGCGACCATCGGCGATGCCGCCACCGACACCAGCCCCTCGAGCTGGCGCGCCTGCACCGCGTTCGCCTGCGGCACGTAGAGCGACAGCAGCTCGCGCAAGGCGGCCGCCCCGCGCACGCGGTCGCTGTCGGCGAGGCTGAGATAGTTGAGCCCGAGATGGCTGATGAAGCGCCAGGCCACCGCGCGTCCCGTGCGGCACGGGCGCGGCACGGTCGGCCCCACCAGAACGCGCACGCCGGCCACCGGCGCGCTGACCGCCACCGTGAAGTCGGTGTGCTGCTTGCCCACCGGCATCGAGATCGGCAGGTCGCGATTGGTGCAGAGCAGCTCGAGTCCGAGCTGGCGCAAGCCCGGTGCGACCGGTGCCTGCTCCGGATCGACCAGCGAGACGAACACTTCGTGGCCGAGATAGCTCGAGCGCGCGCCGCGCTGGCGGGATTTCGCCGACGGTGGGCGGGGCTCGCGCCGCAGCGTGTAGAAGGCCGCGTGCTCCCGGCTCGCCGCGCGGTCGTGCACGCCGTAGAACGGCTCGAACGGCATCGGCAGGCCGCCATCCGTGCCGTAGCCCTCCACCGCCTCGATGCCGAACACCTCGAAATCGAGCGGCCGGGTGCGGTCGGGCACCACGTGGTGCTCGGGCGCGCGGGTGGAGAGATTGATGCGGTCGCTGCGCTTGGGGAACAGGTTGATCGCGGGTGTGGCGAACAGCGCGAGGTGGTCCGGCGCGAAGCCGGCGGAGAGGGTGGGATCGCTCCGTCCCAGCAGCAGGACGATGTCCATCTCCTGGCCGGTGCAGCGCGCGGCGGGCCGGGCGAGCCCGCCCAGCTCCACGAACAGGAACCGGTCGGGCAGCGCGAAATATTCCTGCAGCAGCCGGTAGCCGTCGAAGCTCGCGGGCGCGCGGGGCAGCAGCGCCTCGTCCTCGTCGAAGCCGATCGGGCGGCAGGTGTCGGCCTCGAGGCGCTCGACCCAGGGGACCGGGCGCTCGGTCGGGCGCACCACCACGGCGAGGAGATCGGCCGCGAGCTGCTCGTAGAGCCGCATCCGGAGCCCGGGCGGCCCAGACAGGAACAGCGGGAGTGCGGAAAGATCGAGGGCCGAGAACGGGACTTCGCCGAGGCTGCGCAGGCGCAGGCGGAGGGCGGCGCGGACGCCGCGCTGCTCGGGCAGTTGCAGCGCGCCGAGGGCGGCGGGCGTGGGGATGTATTCGGCGTCGGCGATCTCGATCGGCAGCAGCCGCACCGCGTGGCCGGTGCGGAACTCGCAATTGGTCTGGTCCTCGGTGCCGAGCAGGCTGCGCAGCTCGGTGCCGCGCGGGAGCGTGACGCCGCGCGGCAGCGTGCGGATGGCGGGATCGGGCCGGAACTGCACGATCGCCATCGACGGCGTCGGCGCGAAGTAATGCGGATAGACGATCTGCAGCAGGGATTCCGTGAAGGTCGGGAACTCCTGCTCCATCTTGAGCTGGATGCGGGCGGTGAGGAACGCGCATCCCTCGAGCAGGCGCTCGATATAGGGGTCGGCCACGTCGAGGCTGCCGAGATCAAGCCGGCTCGCGACCTTGGGGTACGCGCGGGCGAACTCCTCGCCCATCTCGCGGAGGAACGAGAGTTCGCCTTCGTAGAGGCCGAGCAGGCGCGGATCCATCAGCGCCGCGGCTGTTCGTCGACGGTGACGGTGTGGCTGTCGCCATCGATCGCGGCATGGAGGAACAGCGCTTGCGGCGCGGGCTGCGCCCAGAGCTCGCCCTCGATCGCGAGCACGATCATGCCGCTCGCCGCACCCTGCCGCCCGGGCTGCACGCGCACCTTGAGCGTCTCGGGCAGGATGCGCGGCTCGTAGCGGCGCACCGCCTCGACGATGGCCGCCTGGAGGGCTGCGAGTGCGGCGGCGGCTGTGGCACCGCCCGCGAGGCCGGGGATGCCGTAATTCAGCGTCGATGCGGCCGCGCGCGGGAAGCCCGCCAGATCCAGCGCGGCGCCGGGCCGGCTGGTGTTGAGCAGCCAGGTGAGGTCGCGCAGCACCGCCTGGCGCAGCTGCGTGTTGGACAGCATCTGCCGGTCAGCGGATTCGCGGGCACGGTCCCGCTCGTCGTCGGTCAGCCGGTCGAGGAGCGAGGGCTGCAGCCGCTCGCGCGAGGCGTGCTCGCCCATCTCAGGCGGCGTCGATCGCGATCACGCGGGTGTCGAGCAGCGGGTGTTCGCCGGCGTCCGTCGCGAACATGCGCTGGCCGTGTCCGAGCGTCCATGACAAGCCCTCGTCGTGCCACTCGGTGCGTCTCGCGAGCCGCAGCGCGGGATCGGTCTCGGCGCCGGGATAGCGCGTGGGCACGAAGCCCACCGCCTCGCCGCCGTTGCTCCACGTGAAGCGGGCGGGCTGCCAGACCTGGTCGCGCAGGTCGACGGGCGGCTCAAACGCGACGTGGCTGACGCGGGCGAACGGGATCCAGAAATACCGGCCCTCGATCACCGCCTCCAGCATCGGCCCGATGCGCGGATCGGCATCCGCGATCCAGGCGAAGTGCTCGCCGTCGATGCGGCCGGCGGCGGGCTCGGCCGCCTCGAACGCCTCGTCGCGGAGCGCCGCCGCGGCCTCGGCGCGGCCGTCCGCCAGCGCGCGAAGGGCCTCGACGAGGAGCGACATCCAGGGCGCGGGATCGCCGAAGATCGTGGGCGCTCGTGCGCCCGCGAACACGCGCGCGCGCAGCACCTCGCAGCGGATCAGCGCCCGGTAGGCATCCGCCATCGAGGTCGCGGCCGCATCCAGCTGGGCTGCCACCGCGAGCTGCGCCAGCGCGCGCTCCCAGTCGCCCACGACGCAGAACAGCTGGAACAGGAACACGCGATGACGCGCGTCGCGCGGGGCGCTGCGGACATCCTGCTTGACCGCTTCGGTCGCGGCGACAAGGTCGCCAGACCGGAGCAGTTCGCGCGCGTCGTTCGTCAAGACACCTTGGCTGCGCTGATATCCGTCAGCGACCAGTCCGAGACATTCTTGACCCGGTTCCAGCCACCGGTCAGCGGGGCTGCGAGCGCACCGCTCGGCGCCTGCGTCGAATACCGGATGACCACGGCGCCGTATTCGAAGGTCACGGTCTCCTTCGGGCTCTCGTCGTCATGCGCCCAGGAGATCGTCTTCACCGCGACGAGCTTGAAGTCGAAGCGCGCGAAGACCTGTCCGGAGGAGTTCTCGGCCGCCGCACCCGCGCCGGTCGATTTGCGCAGCGCCAGCGAGACCAGCTTGAACGGCGTTCCCGTGCACGCGTTCTGGAAGAAACCGGGCGAGGCCGCGTCGATCTTGCGGGTGATCGAGAACGGGTTGAACGTGATCTTGCCGGCGCCGGAGCCGCCGCTCTGGCTGCCGATGTTGAGCGTCTGCTCGATGTCGAAGCTGTAGTCCTCGAGCTCGAAGATCTGACCGTAGGTCGGCGTGTCGCCGCTGAAGGACATGTTGGTCGCCGCCGCGAAATCGCTCGCCAGCGTCTCCTTGTTGCGGCTCCAGTCGGTCTGCGATTCAGACCCCGTCCACTTGCCATTGTAGGGCGTGAACATCGCGTAAGCATCAACGGCCATGACGTCGTTCCTCTTTGATCGATCGGTTTACTTCGGCATGCGCGAGACGAGCCGCAGCGAGACGGACATCCCCTCGAGCTGGTAATGCGGCTTGAGGAAGAACTTGGCGCTGTAGTAGCCGGGGTTCTCCTCGTTGGCCGTGATCTCGACGCTGCCGGCGGCCAGCGGGTGGCTCGCCTTGTATTCCTCGGGCGAGCTGTCCGGCTGCGCGTCGATATACTGGTTGAGCCAATTCTGCAGCCAGCCGGACAGCTGCGACTGTGTCTTGCTGCTGCCGACCTTGTCGCGCACCATGCATTTCAGGTAGTGCGCGAACCGGCAGCTCGCGAACAGGTAGGGCAGCCGCGCGGAGAGGTTGGCGTTCGCGGTCGCGGCGGGATCCTCGTATTCCTGCGGCTTGTGCAGCGACTGCGCGCCGATGAAGGCGGCGAAATCGGAGTCTTTCTTGTGGATCAGCGGCATGAAGCCGCTGCGGGCGAGCTCCGCCTCGCGGCGGTCGCTGATCGCGATCTCGGTCGGGCATTTCATGTCGACGCCGCCATCGTCGCTCGGGAAGCTGTAGGACGGCAGGCCCTCCACCGCGCCGCCGCTCTCGATGCCGCGGATCTGCGTGGTCCAGCCATAGAGCTTGAAGGCGCGGGTGATGTTCACGCTCATCGCGTAGGCCGCGTTCGCCCAGGTGAAGCTCGAGCTGTCCGCCCCCTTGGTGTCTTCCTCGAAGCGGAATTCCTCGACCGGCTCGGTCTTCTCGCCGTAGGGCAGGCGCGCGAGGAAGCGCGGCATGCACAGCCCGATATAGCGGCTGTCGTCGCTCTCGCGCAGCGACTGCCAGGCCGCGTATTCGGGCGTGCCGAAGATCTTGGTGAGGTCACGCGGGTTGGCGAGCTCGTTCCAGCTGTCCATGCCCAGCACTTCGGGTGCCGCCGAGGCCAGGAACGGCGCATGCGCGGCGGCCGCCACCTGGGCGATGTCGCCGAGCAGCTGCACGTCCTGCGGGCCGTGGTCGAAATAGTAGTCGCCCATCAGCATGCCGTAGGGCGCGCCGCCGAACTGCCCGTATTCCTCCTCGTAGATCCGCTTGAAGATCGGGCTCTGGTCCCAGGCCGTGCCGCGGAATTTCTTCAGCGTCTTGGCGAGGTCCTTCTTGGAGATGTTCATGACGCGGATCTTCAGCGTCTCGTCCGTCTCGGTGTTGTTGACGAGATGGTGCAGGCCGCGCCAGGAGGATTCCAGGCTCTGGAAATCCTCCTGGTGCAGGATGAGGTTGATCTGCTCGGTCAGCTTGCGGTCGATCGCGGCGATGATGCCCTCGACCGTGCGGATCACGTCGCTCGAGACCAGCGCCGTGTGCGCGAGCGCCTGCTGCGCCAGCGTCTGCACCGCCGCCTCGACGGCGCTGCGCGCGGTGTCGGATTTCGGCTTGAACTCGCGGTTCAGCAGGCTCGCGAACTCGCTGGCGGGCGCCTCGGTGGTGGCGAGCCCCGCGGACTGCTCTGATTTCGTGGCCGACATCGCTCAGTTCTCCGTTGTGTCGGCGGGCTTGGCGGTCGCCGCCAGCGTCTGCAGCAGAGCCGGGTCCTCGAGAACCTTGCCGAGCAGGTCCTCGGCCCCGGACTTGCCGTCCATATAGGTGAGCAGGTTCGCCAGCTGCGTGCGCGCCTCGAGCAGCTTGCTCAGCGCGTCGACCTTGCGCGCGACCGCCGCCGGCGAGAAATCGTCCATCGTCTCGAAGGTGATGTCGACCGCGATATTGCCTTCGCCGGTCAGCGTGTTCGGCACCATGAAGGCCGCGCGCGGCTTCATCGCCTTCATGCGGTCGTCGAAATTGTCGACGTCGATTTCGAGGAACTTGCGGTCGGCGACGGGGGGCAGCGGATCGGCGGGCTTGCCCGACAGGTCCGACATCACGCCCACCACGAAGGGCAGCTGCACCTTCTTTTCGGAGCCGTAGGTCTCGAGGTCGTACTCGATCTGCACCCGCGGCGCCCGGTTGCGGGCGATGAATTTCTGACTGCTCGGTTTGGCCATGTTCGCCTCGCTTCGTTGCCCTGCCGGGGCGGATCAGTAGGAATTGCCGGCCGACGGGTCGTCGGTCCGCCCTGCCACGATCTGTGCCTGCCCGAGCCCGTCGGGTGCCAGATCGCGCAGGATGTCGAGAAAATCCTTGTCCGCCAGGCGGCGCGCGCGCTCGATCAGCAGCGGCAGCGGGCTCGAAGGCTCATAGCGCGCGTAGTAGCGGCACACGAGATCGAGCAGCAGCAGGGCGTCGGCGCGGGTGGTGATGTCTGTCAATGACGCGGCGGTGACGCCACCGCGTGGTGCCGCCCCGTTCTTCGCGATGCCGTTCGTCATGTTGCCGCTCGTCGCGTCGCCGCTCTGGGCCGACAGGTCGGTCGCCGGCGCCTCGAGCGTCGCATCCTCGTCGTCGTGCGCGGCGTCCGCCGGCGCGTAGTGGTCGAGCCCGCGCGCGATCTTGCGGAACATGTCACGCAGATCGTCGAGATCGGGACCGGTCGCGGGCCCCGCCTTCGCCTCGAACGCGGCGACCAGCGCCACCGCCGCCTCGGTGCCGCTCCTGGCCGCCTGCCGCAGTGCCGCGAGCGAGGCGGGATCGGTGTCGCGGGCCGCACCCCGAAGCTCGCCCTCGGACGGCCGCTTCGTGTCGGCGGGCGTGTCGATCTCGCCCGACGCCATCGCCATGTCCCGCCACGAGAACCGTCCCAGCCGCGGCGAGCTCAGCAGCGCAAGACCGCGCAGGTGCTCGATGACGTTGCGGTACTGGCCCAGATCCTTGAGCACGTTCGCGCGCATGGTGGGATCGAGGTCGTCCTCCGGGTCGAGCAGGGGATGGATGTCCTCCCAGCGCTCCGCCAGCAGCCGCGTAATCAGCTCGAGCGTCTCGACGAAGGCGGCCATCCCTTCCTGGTGCAGCCGTCCGACCGCCAGATGCCGCAGCACGCGCAGGTCGAGGCCGCGTCCGAGCAGCGCCTGCGCGCGCGAGGCCACCTCCCGCCAGTCGGGCTCGGCGGCGGGGATGATCGTGGATCCGACCTGCTGCTCCGGCTTGCGCTGCGCGCTGCGCTCGAGCTCGGCGAATTCCGGATCGTATTCGAGATCGGGGCCGGCCGGCGCATCCCGGCCGATCAGATCGAGCATGGCCACGCCGCCGCGACCATCCCGGCGCCCGCGCCCTGATGGTGAAACGCACCCCCGAAACAAGCGCTTTCCGGACGTCGCAAGCTGTCCACCAAGACGTTCTGTTTATTTATCGACCATCGCCGAAACTTTCGGCCTTGTCCAGATATCGACCGTCAATGACGCCGAGATCGGCAATCATCACGTCATCAGGCCGGGCCCTGCGGAAGCTCGATCGTCACCGCGGTGACGTTGTCGGTGGTGCCCGCGGTCAGCGCCGCCAGCACCAAGCGTTCGGCGGCGGCGTCCTCGTCCTCGGCAAGGATGGCCGCGAGCGCGCTGGCCGGCAGCACCTTCGACAGCCCGTCGCTGCACAGCAGCAGGCGGTCGCCCGTCTCGAGCGGGCCGCGGCTCTTGTCGAGCTCGAGTGCCTCGAGATCGGCGCCCAGCGCGCGGGTGATGACGTTCGCGTGCGGGTGGTGCTCGGCTTCCGCCTCGGTGATCGTGCCGGCCTGCACAAGCTCCTCGACGAGGCTGTGGTCGCGCGTCAGGCGCGTCAACGCTCCGCGCCGCCACAGATAGGCCCGCGAATCTCCCGCCCAGACGCAGGCGAAATGACCGTCGCGGATCAGCAGCGCCACCACGGTGGTGAGGCAGAGATGCCCCGGCCCCTGCGCGGCACCCTGCACGCGGAGCCTTCCATGCACTTCGAGCAGGCGTGCGCGGACCTCGGCCAGCATGTCTGGGGCCGCAAGTCCCGGCTCGATCGCGTGCAGCGCCTCGACCGTCATGGCCGAGGCGAGCGCGCCGTCGTCATGGCCGCCGGCGCCGTCGGCCACCACCCACAGCCCGAGATCGGGTCGGTTGAGGAACGCGTCCTGATTGCCGGTCCGGACCGTGCCGACATGGGTCGCACCCCAGGCGCGAAATTCGTCTGTTTCGGCCACGCTCTTGGTGATCGTCGTGGTGGTCACGCGCGGTCCTCTCGCCACTGGTCGTTGAGCATCCCGAGCAGCATGCCCGCGGAGGGAAGCCGGTCCCGGCAGAATTCCGTGGCCGTGACCCGGGGCCCGCCTTCCGTTCCGAAGCGGCAACCTTCCACACTCGCCCCGCCCGCGGGAAGCCGCATCCGCGCCACGATGTCGTCGGGTGCGAGGTCGGTGGCGATCGCGTCGCGCCCGGCCTCCTCGGCGGCGGCGAGGAAGACGGGGTCCCAGCCGGCGAACGGAAACGCCGCCAGCGTCAGCGGGAAGTAGCGTCCCGCCGCATCCACGCTCGGCATCACCACGCCGTGGATCGGGGCGGCCCCGCAGATACCGGGTGCCAGCGCGAACTGCCAGACGGGTGCGGACAGCCACGCCTCGGGCCACGCGGCGTCGCGCGCGCGGGCCTGCACCAGGGCGCGGGCCCACCACGCCTCCCAGGGCTCGACGAAGTCGCGCGCGAGATGCCGGCGGATGAAATCGCCGCGCGCGGGCAGCTTGCCGCACAGGCCCAGCACCACGGGGCCCAGCACCAGGGGGCCGGATGTCGCGGTCACTGCACGGCGGGGCAGCGGAAACGCTGCAGCAGGGCGGTCGCGAACGGATCGGCCGCCGTGCTTCCGCCCGTCGTACTCCCGCCCATCGCGCCGCCGGTGATCGCAAACGAGGCGGCGCGGTCGCCGAGGCGGAACGAGAGGATGCGCTCGCCCGCGCGGCCCGCCGCCATCGTGCCGAGGGAGGCGAGCCGGAACAGCGCCCACGGCCCGCTCGCCTCCAGCACCCCGGTGCCGCCCGCGGGCGCCGGATCGAACACCAGTGCGGCGCTGCCGCCGCCGGGGGGACCGGGCCAGGAGAACTCGGTCGCGTGGCCCGCCTCGTGCGTGGCGGTGATCGACGCCGCCCCCACGCTCAGCGTCGCCGAGCGCGCGCCCGCGTCCAGGCTCGCGGGCGTGATGGTGAAGCGGAGATGCGGCACGCCACCGCCGCCCGCGAAGAACGCGTCGCGGATCGCGGCCGCATCCCCGAAGCGCGCGATCGCGTCCGCCCCGAACGGCGGTGCGACGCCGTTGGCCGGCTGCGGCCGCCAGGGATGGGCCGTGCGATCGACATAGGGTGCGAGCTCGATGTTGAGGAAGCCGTCGAACAGGCCGCCCGGGGCGAACAATCGGGTCCAGTCGTCGAGCGGCGCGTCGAGCGCGCTCGCGGGCTCGAACGGGAAGCGGCCATTCGCCACCAGCGGGCAGAGCGTGGCGGGGCCGCCGCTCGCATCGTAGGCGGCCATCACCTGCGTGCGCGGGTCGCCCTGCCGCAGGGCGGCCGCCTGGTCGGCGAGCGCCAGCAGCCAGTGCTGCAGCGGCGCGGGCGCAGTGTCGGCCGCGGTGTGCAGGGTCTGCACGGGATCGGTGCCGGTGACGGGCCAGCCGGCGGCCGGGTGTGCGGCGACGGACGCGAAGCCACGCTCGAGCTCGGCCAGCGGGCGCAGCACGGCGTCGAGCGCGGCGCCGTCGTCGCGCAGCACCGCCTCGCGCAGGTCGCGGTAATGCGCGTCCACGTCGGCGCCGAGCGGTGCGGTGGCCGCCTCCGCGCCGGTCACGCCGAGCAGCGCGCTGACCCGGAGGTCGCCCGTCGCGGCGTCGGTGCCCGCCAGCGTGAGCTCGGGCACGGCGGCCCGCAGCAGCGTGCGGATCGGCGACGCGGACGAGGCCAGGATGAACAGGTTCTCGGCCGCCACCGCCGGCGTGCGCAGCGGGGTCACGGCAAGGTCGCGCAGCAGCCCGTCCCAGGCCGCCTCGTAATCGGCCTCGTAGAGCCGGACCACCGCGCGCTCGAGCCCCGGCAGCGAGGCCGGGTCGAGCGCGTCCGCGTCGGCGTGTCCGAGCACCCAGCTCTCGGCCGCGACCGCCCGGACCGCCGCGGGCAGGCCGGGCAGCAGCGCGCGGCGAAAGCCGTCGGGCGTGAGGAAGCCGGGCACGCCGTCGGCGAGCGGCCGCCCGCTCGCGCGCACGAACAGCGCGCTGCCCAGCGGTCCCAGCGCGTCCGCCGGGCGCCAGGGCGGGAGCGTGGCGGCGGCCTCCGCGGGCCGCACCCGGGAATACACCCGCTCGGCGAGCGAGACGCGGCCGAAGCTCGCCCGTGCGTCCGCGATCAGCGCGCCGTCGAGCGGCACCGGCGGCAGGGGGGCGGCCAGCAGCGCATCGAGCTGGGTGCCGAGCCGCGCGGCCTGGCTGCCGTCGAGGTCCTGAGCGAACGCGCGGCTCCAGTCGAGCCGCATCCAGGACCGCACCAGCTCCCGGTCGAGCGGGCCCATGCCGCCGAGCATGAGGTAGATGCGGGTGGCCTGGTAGGTGAAGCCGGGCTCGGCGAGATGGCCGCGGATCTGCGTCTCGAGGCGCCAGACCAGACGCGGCAGGAGGGCATCGTCGAGCGCGTGGCGGTAGAGGGCGGCGGCGGCGGCGCGGAGCTTCTCCCGCGGCGACAGGCCGAGCGGCAGGTCGCCGCTGGCCGCCGGCACGTCAGCTGCGAAACGCTGCGCGGCCTCGAGGAGCGGCAGCAGGGCCACGAGGTCGGCGTCGGCGATCGGGTCGAGCCGGGTGCCGCGCGCGACACCTTCGTAGCGGGCGAGCTGGGCGTCGACCGCGGCCACCTGGCGGGCGCTCGCGAGGCTGGCGGCGAGCACCCCGCCCACGCCCCCGAGCACCAGCACGGCGAGCGTCGCGAAGGCGGCCCGGCGGAGATGGCGGCTTCGGCGCGCCGCACGGGGGCTGTCGCTCACCAGCGCCGCCTCGCCCAGCACGAGCTCGCGCAGCAGCTCGGTCAGGAAGTAGCTCCGCCCCCGCTCCGGGCGCAGGCTCGGGAGCTGCGTGGCGTCGAGGCCCCAGTCCCGCGCCATCGCCCCGGTCAGCCGGTCGATCGGCGTGCCGGCCTGGGTGCCCGAGACCAGGAACACGCCGCGCAGGAAGGCCGCCCGGTCGCCGGAGAGACCGAACGCGTCGTCGAGGAACGCGGCGAGCGGCCGGGCGAGGGTTGCGAGCTGGCCGGGAAAGGACGCGATCAGTGCGCGGCGCTCCGCACTCCGCTCGGCCTGCAGCCGGTCGAGCGAGCGCGCGCGGAGATCGGCGAGCAGGCCCGTGAACGCCGCGCGGAAGCCCGCCAGCGTGTCGTTCCGGCCCGGCTCGAACGTGACGCCCCAGGGCTGGCGGCGCCCGGCGCGGTCGAGGTCGTCGAAGAACTCGGTGAAGCCCGCCAGCAGGTCGGCCTTGGTCAGCACCGCGTAGACCGGAAGCCGGAGGCCGAGCTCCTCCTCCAGCTCGCGGGTGCGGGCACGGACGGCACGCGCATGCCGACGCAAGGTGTCGGCGCTGCCGGAGGCGATCTCGGGCAGCCCGATCATCACGAACACGCCGTTCAGGCCGCGCCGCTTGCGGGTCTGGCGGAGCAGGCGGAGAAAACGCTTCCAGCCGGCCTCGTCGACCGCCGCGTCGCTGTCCTGCGTGGTGTAGCGGCCGGCGGTGTCGATCATCACCGCATCCTCGGTGAGCCACCAGTCGCAGAGCCTGGTGCCGCCGACGCCCGCGACCGGGCCCTCGCCGCCGGTCTCGCCGCCGAGCGGGAAGCGGAGCTCCGCATTCAGCAGCGCCGTGGTCTTGCCGGCACCCGGGGGGCCGATCAGCACGTACCAGGGGCGCTCGACCAGGTCGCGCTGCCCCGCGCCGCGCGCGGCGCGGAGCGCGCGCGCGAGGCGGGCGGCAATCGCGTCCTCCTCCTCGCGCCGGGCGGTGGCGTCGCCGGACGCGGCCCCCGCGACGAGGGCCGCCCCGCGGGCGCGGCGGCTAATGTCGAGGGCGGCGTTCGCCGCCGCCCAGAGCAGGACCGGCAGGGCGGTGAACACGGCGAGCGGCGCCGGCGCCTGCAGCTGCGGCGTGAGCGGGCCGAACACGTAGACCAGGGCGGCCACGAGCACCGCGCCGAGACCGGTCACAACCCAGCGCCCCGCGCGGTCCATCGTCAGCCTGCACCCGGCACGAGTTCGATGCGGCTGTTGCGCGGGCTGGGACCCGCGACGGCCACCGGGTCGGCGTCGCCGCGGCCCTCGGCGCGGAGCCGCGCGCCCGGCCCCATCG
>CAXTVZ010000076.1:1385-13957 GCA_964247685.1 uncultured Acetobacteraceae bacterium | reverse complement strand
GTTCCAAGGGACGACTGTCCCTTGGCGGGTCCAGGGCAGAGCCCTGGCCTTCCTCAACCGAGAAGGGGGGAAATCCCCCGCCCATGCGTAACGCTCATAATTCCAGCATTGGGTGATCGGGTGGGGTCGGTGCATGCAGGACGGGCGTATTGGGCGGTCGCGGCCTCGTTGCTGCGTCCTGATGGTCCGCCCGGCGGCCGCGCGGTGAACGCGCCACGCGCCTACGCCTCCGCCACCGACCCCGAGCTGATGGCCTGGTCCGCCGCCGGCGACGCGCGCGCCTTCGACACCGTGGTGGTCCGCCACGGTCCGATGGCGCTCCGGGTGGCGCGTCGCCTGGTGGACGACGCGGTCGCCGCCGAGGACATCGTGCAGGAGGCGATGGTCCGGCTGTGGTCGCAGGCGGCACGCTTCGACGCCAGACGGGCGCTGCTGACGACCTGGCTCTACCGGATCGTCAGCAATCTCGCGATCGACCACCGGCGGCGGCGGCGGCCGGTGGCGCTGCCCGATGATTTCGACGTCGCCGACACGGCGCCTGGCGCGGAGGTGATGCTGGAGCAGGCGGAGGATCACGCGTCGCTCGATGCCGCGATGGCCGCGCTGCCGCCGCGGCACCGGATGGCGATCGCCCTCGTTTACGAGGAGGGCTTGTCGGGCGCCGAGACCGCACGTGTGCTGGGGCTCTCGGCCAAGGCCGTGGAGCGCCTCCTGGCGCGGGCACGGGCGACGCTGCGCGCAGAGATACGGCGATAGGATTGGGGGGCAAGGCGATGATGAGGATGCGGCGATTCCGGGCTCTGCTCGCGAGCTACGGCGCGGAGCCGGCGCTTTGGCCGGACGCGGAACGCGTGGCGGCCCAGGCACTGCTGGCCGTGTCGGCGGAGGCGCGCGCGCTCGCCGAGACGGAACGCGGGTTGGATCTGGCCCTGCACGCGGCCGCCGCCCGAACCACGGCGAGGGTCCCTCCCAGCGAGAGCGAGGACGCCGCGCTCGCGCGCCTCCGCTCGGGCATCGCCGCGCGGGTCACCCCGCTCGCGGCGATGCCGCCGCCGCGGCGGATGCACCTCCCGCTTCGTCTGGCGGGGGGAGGCGCGGTCCTGTCCGGGCGGCACCTCGCCTTCGGCGCACTCGCCGGCGTCTCAATGCTGGCCGGGCTCTCGATCGGCACGCTCGACGCGGTGCCGTCGGCGGGTGGTCCCGGGATCGTGGGGTTGCTGCAGGCCGCACCTGTGGAAGGGCTGCCCTGAATGGTCGTGTCCCGCCTGCGACGCGCGCTGCTGCCGGCATCGCTGATCCTGAACCTGTTTCTGCTCGCGATGATCGGCGGCCATCTGCTGCGCGCGGAACTGGCACCCGGCCCGTCCTTCCTCGCGCACGCGCTGCAGCAAGCGGGCCGCGCGCTCGGGCCGCGGGATGCGATCGTGTTTCGTGACACCCTGCGCGTGGAGCAGCCTCGCTTTGCCACCGCCGCCGCCGCACTCGCGCAGTCGCGCGAAAAGCTTGCCGATCAGATCCTGGCGCCGCAGCTCGATCCTGCGGCAACGCGCGCAGCATTGCTCGCCTGGCGCGCCGACTGGCTCCGTTTCACCGATGCGTTCAGCGGGCCGCTGGTGGATGCGCTCGCGAAGGTTTCGCCTGACGGGCGCAGGCGACTGGTTGCCGAGCGCCGCCGCGATGCACCGCCGCTCAAGGCGCCCTGAAGCCATGCGCTCGATGTTTCGATCACCACGGGGGAGCGAAAGCTCCCTTTTTCTTTGTCGCATCGGCCTCGCTCCTCCGTAACACCTCCCGACGGCATCTCGCCGCCGCCCGCAAGACGGGCATGAGATTCCGAAAGGATGAGTTCAGTGCAGAAGAGAATGATCGCCTCGACGGTGATGGCGGCGGCATTGGCCGCGACCTCGATAGCGCCGGCGCATGCGAATGGCGGGTTCACCGCAACCGGTCCGCACGGCAACACCGTGAGCGGTTCGCACTGGGGCAACGGCGGCTACTATCATGGCGGCTACTATCATGGCGGATGCTGCGGTGGCGGTGCGGTCGCGGCCGGTGCGGTGGCAGGGCTGGCCGTCGGAACCGCCGTCGGTGCGGCGGCCGCCCACCCGGTCTATGTCGCGCCGCCGCCAGTGTATTATGCACCGCCGCCCGTCTACTACGCGCCGGCGCCCGTCGTCGCCTATCGCGCCTACTGATCGCCAGGCAACCCATGACGGGCGCCCTGCGCCATGGTGCCGCCGCACTCGCCGTGCTCGCGCTTGCAGGCTGTGCCGGTGCCAGCGTCACGAGTGTCTCGGAGGCGGCGGCGCACGCGCCGCCGCCTCGCGAGATCCTGGTGGAGGTGGATGCCCCATCGTCCGCCTCGGCGGATGACGGCGCGACCGCGCGCAGCATCGGCTCCGCGCTCGGCCGTGATCTGGTCAAGCAGCTCGACGCGGCGCATCTGGCCGCTTCCGAGCGGCCGCCGGGAACGCTTCCCCGGGGCGACGCGGTGCTGCATGTCGACGTCACGCTGGCCGACGAGGGGAGCAGGCTCAAGCGGGTGGTGATCGGCTTCGGCGCCGGTCGCGCCCGGCTGACGGCCACCGCCTCGCTCGAGAGCGCCGCGGGTGCGAGCCTGACCCGCTTCGACACCGCGAGCGACAGCGGCATGAAGCCGGGCCTACTGCTGCCAGGTGCGGTCGCGGGCGCCACCGGGAACCTGATCCATCTCGCGATCGGCGGCGGTGTCGATGTCGCGATGAACATGCGCGACGGGCTCGCCGCGCCCACCCAGCACACGGCGGGCGCGATCGTGAAGCAGTTGAAGACCTACTACGCCGCCGTCGGCTGGCCGTGGCCGAAGGCCGGCTGAGAATCGCGGCAACGGCGAAAGGAACGTGACGTGACAAGGTATCGAGTGAACAGAATGGCCCGCATGGCCGCGGTGATCGCAGCGACGCTGCTGGAGATCGGGAGTGCCGCGGCGCAGACCGGCGGTGCACCCTCGGCACGTCAGGCCTGCATGCCGGACTACAAGGCGTTGTGCAGCGGCACGTCGCCCGGCGGCGGCCGCGTTCTGGCCTGCCTTGAAGCGCATGCATCGCAGCTTTCGCCCGGTTGTAAGGAAGCGTTGGCGGCGCGTGAGCGTCCGCCGAGTTGAGGGTGAGCGCAGGTTAAGCGCCGGCGGCATCGCGCAGTGCCTGAGGCTGCGCGATGACGCTCCTTCGCATGTCGACGTTCGCCGTCGACGTGCGGCTTGTTCCAGGAGAGTCGTGCTGTCGGGGCGCCTGCGCTCCGACACCTCCAGCAATCCGCTCGCACAATCGATCTCAACACTGCGTTGCGTGTGCTCTAGACGATGAACGTGCTCATCAACCTTCCTCGCAATCTCGCGGCGATTCGTCCGGCCGTCACGCACTCACCCGGACTGTGGTGAGTGGGGGCACGGAGATATCACCGAACTCCGCACGACGAACGCGGCGGTCTCGGGTCTTCGAGCGAGGCAGACGAGCAGGCTTGCGAAAGACAAGGGCGGGAGCGGCTGAGCGGGCATAGGTCTTGCTAAGTTGCGGGCTATGAATCCCCCCGGCGTGAACGTCCCATCACCTGCCTCTGTTGTCCTCCGCCGCCAGATGAGCGGCGTGGATGGATTGCTCGTCACGCTCGCGGGGCTGTCGCCCAGCATCGGCGTCTTCGTGGTCGGCTCCGATGTGATCCACATGGTCGGCAGCGGAGCCGTGATCTGCTTCCTCGCGGCCGTGATCCTCGGTATTGCCATGGCATCGATCTATGCCGAGCTCGGATCAGCCATTCCGAGCGCCGGCGGCGAATACACCATCGCCGGACGGCTGCTGGGGGCGGACGCCGGCTTTGCCATGCTCTCGATCAATCTGTTCGGCCTCTGTCTGGCGATGTCGCTGTCCAGCCTGGGAGTCGCGGGCTACCTCCAGGCGGCACTGCCTGGTCTGCCGCTGATGCCGACGGCGCTGGGCCTCGTGGTGGTGGTCACGGCGCTGGCCGTGCTCACCATCCGGGCCAATGCTCTCGTCACGGGAGTGCTTCTGGGGTGCGAGGTGGCCTCGCTGGCGGCGGTCGCCTGGCTCGGCTTCACCCACGCGCAGCCGTCGGCCGTCGCGCGATTGTGGCACCCGATGATGGTGGGCCCGACCGGCGGCCTGCATGCGGTTTCGCTGGCGATGCTGGGCGTGGGCTCGGCCGGCGGCATCTACGCGTTCAACGGATACGGCTCGGTGATCTTCTTCGGCGAGGAACTCCGCGACCCGCGGCGCAGCGTGGCCGCCATCGTCTACGGATCGCTGGCGATCGCCGCCGTGACCGAGCTCGTGCCGATGGCCGGCGTGGTCCTCGGTGCCCCCGACCTCGCCCGGCTCGCAGGAGCGCCGGCGCCGATCGCCCAGTTCATCGGCCAGGTCGGTGGACCGGTGGTGGCCCGCGTCATGAGCCTGGCCGTGGCGGCGGCCATCTTCAACACCATGATCGCAATCATGCTGAGCGCTGGACGCCAGCTCTATGCCACCGCACGCGACAATGCCTGGGGGCCGGCGGGCGGGCGCCTCGCGTCCTTGCACCCGCGCTTCGGATCTCCGCACATCGCGACGATGGTGATGGGCGCCGCAGCACTGGTGTGCTGCCTGTTGCCTGCGAGTGTGGTCGTCACCATCCTGGCCAACGGCAACGTCGCCACCTACGCGACATTGAGCCTCGCTGCGATCGCCGGCCGCCGCAGCGGATTGACCGCCTGCACTCGGGCGCCCGCACCATTGTTTCCGCTCGGCCCGATCTTCGTGCTTCTGGCGCTGGCCGGCGTGGTGGGGGCGGATCTGCTTGATCCGTCGACCGGCGTGCCTGGATTGCTGGCCATGCTGGTGATGATGGGGCTGGGCGTCGCAGCGCGCCGGCTGGTGGTGCGCGGCAACCCAGCCTGGGCGCATCGGGGTTGACGTTCGCGCGAGAAAGGCCATGGGCTCTGCCCCTGGACCCCGTTAAGGGCGCAGCCCTTAAAACCGTTTACTCAAGGCTTGTGTACAATCGCCGAAGGACGGGGTGCGTTGGCGGGTCTATGACGTGGGCTTCGCGTGCGTCGACCGAAAAAAGCAGACAATCAGGGTTCTAAGGGACGACCGTCCCTTAACGGGTCCAGGGCAGAGCCCTGGCGCCGAACGCGAGACCAGCTAACACGCGGGACGGTCCGGCTGTGACATCATCTCAACCGAGGTCGGCAAGATACGCATGCACGAACGCTGGTAGCTGTGTGCCGAGCCAGTCGCCGATCTCCTGCTCCTCGCGGAGTGAGGTCTCTAGAACCGCGACATCCTCGGCCGCGCCTGCCGCTTCCGCCAGCACCGTAAGCGCCTTGTAGGACCCGATCTCGTAAGCCTTGAAACCAATGGCCGCCAGGACGTCCTTGATCAATTCGTCGGACGCCGGTGCGTGTGCGAATCCCGCTACCGTTGCGACAGTGCCTGCAATGGCCTCCTTAAGGAACGACTTTCTCGTGTCACGCTTGGCAAGCAACCGATCAAGGCGCGCTGCCTGCTCCTCCGATCGCTGCTTGTCCTGCTCCATTCGCGCGTGCAGCTCGGGATACGCCTTCATGCGCGGCAATTCGTTCTGCAGTGTTCCTATCGCCTGCGTTTCCACCGCGTGCTGGTTACGAAGGCCGTCAACGTAAACCTTCATCGCCTTGGTCGGGTCGGCTACATCACTCTACCTTCGACAACTCGTTACCCGAGAATGGGACTGAACTGCCTATTGGGAGAGACGAGAGCCGGGCGCAAATACGTGCACGTCGCACATCTCAAGAACGCCCGCGCGCGAGCTCGGCCGCGAAGGCGCCGGGCTCGCGATAGAGCGGATAGAGGCTGTCAACCCGCGCGTCGATCGTAGCGATGTCGAGAAAAGCCGGACCACCCACGCAAGCCTCTTGATCGTCCCGGAGCTGAACGCGTGCCCGCCCGCCGCCAGGCTCGGCGGCAAGCAGCGCGTCACCGCGTGCGCGCAGGCGTCGCACACCATCCGCGCCGATACGGTGATAGCTCATCGTCTCGCTCTCCAGGCCCGTGACCACCACCTTGACGACGCGTACTGGACCGTCGTCGGGCGAGGCATCAACCCACAGGATGTCGCGCCCTTCGTCGCTCAGCCTCGCGGCCAAGCGCTCGAGCCGCCGCGCGCTGGCGCCGGACGCGTCGTCGCTCGACGGCAGCGACGATAGCGGCCGTTCTGTCCGATGCGCGAAGACGCTTCCTGCGAGCCGGTCGCGGAGTGTCGTCACATCGCGGCCGAGCCACTCGGTCATCGCCGCGACCGCGCGCGGCTCATCCTTGCCCACCGCCGCCACATCGCGCTGACGCGCGGCGACATCTGGCGGCAGGATGTCGCTTAGAAGCGACGACCCGCCATGCGTCGCGACCTTCCGCGAGCGTGAGCCGATGAATTCCAACATCGCCTTGCGCAGACCCCGGATCGGATCGGGATGGGCGGCCTCGCCGCACGCCGTGACCTGGATCGGGTGGGTGGGCCGGCCGCGATCGTCGCCCACCACGTAGAGATTGGCGATGCCGCGCTCGTCCGACGCGAGCTTGACGGTGACGTCGATGCCGGCCGCCGACAACGTGTCGCGCAGATGCCGCACGTCGTCGCCGGGATCCACGTCGAGGGTCACGACCTCGCCGCGATCGAAGGCGCGGTAGTCGAGCACGTTGCCGTCGCGCTGCAGCAATTCCATGATGCCGTGCGACAATGCGTGCGACAGGTCGAGGCCGGCGCCGAGACCGTTGGTGATCGGCACGATCAGCGCGGGCAGTCCGCGCATCTGCCCGGACGAGATCGCAATCCACTCGAGAGGCACGAACACGCGTTCGTCGCTCGGATAACGCCGTGCCGCCACCCAGGCAAGCTCGTCGTGATCGTCGAAACGCGAGCCGGCCGGAAGGCAGAGTTGCAGCGGGTCGGCGACGCCGGATGCGCCATGCCGCGCGCGCATCGTCCGATGGCTGCCGTGCTCGAGCGGCTGGCCCCGAAGCCATGCCGCGAGATGCACCTCCTCGCAGAGTTCGCCGAGCGCGCCGACATGCGCCTCGCCGTCATCGAGCCCGTAGCCGTGGCCGATCACCGCACCACCCGCATCAGGCATATGGCAGGCCTGTGCGACCGGAATATTGAGGCGGTCGAGCGCGTCGATGCGAAAGACGCGCGTGACGCCGCCGGCTCTCTCGAGACTGGCGCGGAACAGCTCGGCGATGGCACGAAAGTCCGTGCTCATGCGACCCTCGCCGCGCGTGCGATGCCGAAGCCGGTCCGAAGCAGGGCGTCGAGCCCGTCGCCGATTGCAACGCGACACTCGATCCCGAGCGAGGCGCGCAGCAGCGCCGGGTCACCGCATGAATGCAGGATGTCACCCGCTCGGCCTGGAGCGGTCTCGAATTGCGGCGTGCGACCGGACAGGACCGCGAGACAACTTGCGACCGACCGCACCGACACGGCGCGCCCCGTGCATACATTGATCACCGGCGGCAGATCGGGCGCGCGCGCCATCGCGGTGAGCAGAGCTCGCACGACGTCGGCCACGTAGACGAAATCGCGCGTCTGGTTGCCCCCGCCATTGAGCACGAGCTTCTCGCCGCGCCGGAGCCGGTTGGCGAAGATCGAGATCACGCCGGAGTAGGGCGAGGCGCCGTCCTGGCGCGGCCCGTACACGTTGAAGAAGCGCAGGCCGACGGCAGGGATGCCGAACAGCGTTCGCGCGACGCCTGCATGGAGCTCGCTGCCGAGCTTGTCGCAGCCGTAAGGCGAGCACGGCGCGGGCGCATCGGCTTCGCGCGCGACCGCCTCCGGGCGCGTGCCGTAGACTGCCGCGGATGACGCGTAGACCACGGGCAGGCAACCATACGCGCGCGCGGCTTCGAGCACGTGTACGGTGCCGGACTGGTTGATCGCATGCGCCTCGGCCCATTGCTCGGTGCAGCGGGCGACCGACGCGACGGCGGCAAGGTGGAATACGCCTGCGACATCGCGCATCGCCGCACGCACGGCGAGCGGATCGGCGACGGAGCCGCGCACGAGCTCGGCCGCCGACGACAGGTTGCCCGACCTGCCCGTGGACAGATCGTCGAGCACGCGCACGTGATCGCCGCGGGCGATCAGCGCGTCAACGAGATGCGAGCCGATGAAGCCGGCACCCCCTGTCACGAGCCAGGTCGAGTTCTGCGAGTTCATGCGCCGATTATCCCGGCCAGAGTTGTGTCGGAGGCCAACAGGAGCTCGGCGCAGCCGTCGCCTCCCGCTTCGCGCCGGGCAAGTGTCGTGAGCGCCTCGCGCGCAGCGTCGGCGCTCCCAAACTGGAAGCCCAGTTGCGAGCGGTAGCAGCTCACGGCGTCCTGCTTGGCGGCGAGTTCGGCGGGGTCAAGCCGGCAACGTACGGCGTGCGACGCGATCCGCGCGATCCGCGCGTCGGGCTGGGCGTTCGGATCGCGAATGATGTAGGGCGTGTCCCTATAAAACGCGAGCGCGGCTTCACTCCGCTGCAGGGCAAGCACGGCGTCGATCGTGCGCACATGGTCGACATGGCGCCCGCAGCCGAGCGGCGCCAGCACGAGCGCAGGCGCGAACGAGGCGACGGCTCGCGCGAGAGCCGAAGTTCCGGGCTCGACTGCGTCATCCTCACGCGGCGCCTCGAACAGGGCGCGCGCCGATCCGTAGCCGCGATGGGATGCTTCGGGAAGATCAAGGTGCAGCACCGAGGCTCCCAGTGCCGCGGCTGCGTTCATGTCCTCCGCACGGCGAAGCGCCATGTAGTCCACCGTATCGGGCAGTCCCTTGTCGCGCTGGCATTCGAGCGCGAATCCCGTTGCCGGATGGACCGAGCGCGTGAACAGCGTCGCCACCACCACCCGCCAGCCGGCGCGCGCGAGCTTGGCCGCGATGCCGCCGCAGGAGAACGCAACATCGTCGAGATGCGGCGAGACGAGAAGTGCCGTGCCGCTCATAGCAGATGCGGCTCGGCACGGAAGCGGCACGGATCAAGGGGGAGCTCGGACGGAAAATCGCGATCGACAGGTCGCCTGACGAGCTCAGCGTAGATCGCCATCAGCTGCCCCGCTACTTTCGGCCAGGCATAGACGGCGCGGCATTCGGAGAGTGCCGTCTCGGCAAGCCGCACGCGCAAGCCACGATCGGTGATGAGCCGCCGCGTCGCCTCCGCGATGGCGGGGATGTCGCCAGGATCGACCGTCAGACCGTTCTCGCCGTCGCGGAGGCAGTCTGACACGCCGACCGCGTGGCAGGAAAGGATTGCGACCCTCGAGGCCATCGCTTCAAGGATCGTGTTGGAGAACCCCTCGGCATAAGTGGGCGAAAGGAAGATGTCGGCCGGGTGGTAAACCCGCGGCGCGTCGTCGTAGGAAGCGGCACCCGTCATTATGGTGCGCCGATTGAGCCCGCTCTCGCGCAGGAGTGCCGCGGCCGGTTCGACATCCGGACCTATGCCGGAAAGGATGAAGCGGAAGCGCTGACCCTCGTCGCGAAGGATCCGCAAGGCCTCGATCGCGTCGAGCACGCCTTTCCGCCGGTCGACGCGACCATGATACAGTAGCACGGGCTCGTCGCCGTTGTCGGGCGGCATCGCAGGCGGCGCGAAGCGGTGCGTGTCGACGGCACCCGGCACAATCGTGAAGCGAGACGGGTCGGTCCCGAGACGCTCCGTCACCTCGTTCGCGAACGAGCGGCAGCCGATCACCACGGCGCCGGCATGGTCCAGCACGCGCACCATCGCGAGCCGGTGCGTCTCGCAGCACGAACCGACCCAGTGTCCGTCCCCGCCCTGGATCGACACCATGTTCGGAACGCCGAGACGCTTCGACGCGAGCAGGACTGCCCAGCCGGTGGGATAACCGTATTGCGCGTGCAGCACGTCGAACGGCGTCTTCGCATGTTCGGCGGCAATCACCTCCACGATCTCGTCGATGTCGCGCTCGAAGTCGCCCGAGGCCGCTTCGCCCCGCGCCTCGAGCCCGATCACCCGCACACCCGGCACGGCAGGCGGTGGACCGCCACCGTAGACACCGCGGCCAAACGCGTCGTCACGATACTGGCTGATCATCGTGACGTCGTGCCCGGCAGCGACAAGCTCGTGATTGAGGTTGTGCGCGTAGACGCTCATGCCCGAGATCGCCGGGAAATAGCGGCGGCTGACGAAGCAGATCCTCATTGCGGGCGCTCCAGTTCCCTGAGCCGTTGCCGCGTTTCCGGCACGAGGCGGTCGGCACGATGGCTGTCGCGCGAGAGCTCGAGAGCGACGAGGCGGCCGTAGCCCACCTCGCGAAGAGCGTCGAGCACGTCCCGAACGTTCATCTCGCCGTCACCTATCGGGAGGTGCTCGTGCACGCCGCGCCGCATGTCCTCGAGATGAATCGTGCCGAGGCGGGACGCCTGCGCGCGGATCGCAACGGCAGGCTCGACATCCTGCGTGACCAGGCAGTGGCCGACATCGAGAGCGAGGCGAAGTTCGGGATAGTCGAGCTCGCCCCCCCACTCGGCAATCGTCTCGATCAGCATGCCGGGCTCGGGCTCGAAGGAAGCCTCGACGCCCAGCGCTTCGGCTCGGAGGAGCACGGCTTCGATCCCGCGCCGCAGATGGTCGACCGCGGTGTCGCGATCGAGCGACGCGGGCTTGATGCCGGCCCAGAACGACATCGTCTCCGCACCTGTCTCGGCCGCGATCTCGAGCGCACGAAAGAGGAAATCAACACGACGCGCGCGTCCCTCGGCCTCCGGGCAGAGCAACGTGGGTTCGTGCTTGCGCGTGGGATCGAGCAGGAAGCGCGCACCCGTCTCGACCACGCAGCCGAGCCCGCGCCGCCGAAGCTCGGCGGTAAACTCGCGACGTTCAGCGACATGATTGGGCGCGAAAGGGTCGAGATGGTGGATGTCGGGGGTAAGCGCGATACCGTCATAGCCGGCGTCCGCGATCAACGCGATCGCGTCCGTGAGCCGATGATGTGCGGTTCCGTTCGTGTTGTAGGCGTAGCGCAGCGTCACGCCAGCAGCTCCGACACAGGAACCGCCGAGGTCGTGCCGTGCCCGGCAATCATGCGCTCGAACAACGACAGCACCGCTCGCTTTGGCACGTCGCCTGCGAACTCAAAGGGCGTGAACACGGTGTCGAACTCGAGCGATGCGAACACGTCATGGTAATGCCGGGCCTCGTCGGGCGAGAGCGGGATCGCCTTGTGGTAAGCCTTGTGGCACGAGAGCGATACGAGCCTGCCCTCGACGTCGAGATCGAGCTTCAGTGCGTCGCCCACGAACACACGTCGATGCTCGCGATCGTGCAAGATCGCGTGTCCGTCGTAATGTCCACCGGTGCGGTGCAGCGTGAGGCCGGGGGCAATTTCATGATGCTCGTCATACGGCGTGGTGACGCGGAACGCCTTGGTCCAGGGCAGGTCGAGCTTCTGGATCAGCACCGGGCAGTCGAAACGCTGCTGGAGCTGCCACAGCGCGCCGTAGCCGTGCGGATGTGAGGCCGCGACCACGGCGACGCCGCCGATCGCGGCGAGGTGATCAAGCGATGCCGCGTCGTAGAAAGGCGCTGCCTCGAAAGCGACGTTGCCGATCGAGGTTTCTAGCACCCAGCCATGACTGTCCAGCCCGAAGCGGGGCGCCGACCAGAACTCGTGCAGGCCGCCGGGCAGCGCGCGCCAATGATGCTGCAGCTTCAGCGACGGCGGCGTGCGGAAGTCCCAGCCATCCTCCGGCAGATCGTTGCGGACATCGGTGCAGATCGGGCAATGCGGCGGCACGGCAAAATGGAACTGCCAGTGGCCGCAGTTGCTGCAGGCGTAGGGTGAGAGCGGCATGTCAGCGTGCCTCGATGGTGCGTCGAAGGTCGTCGCGCAGGCGGAAGAGAAGCAACGCTGCGCGAAGATCGTCGCGCGGGTCGAAGCCGAACGCTGCGCGGCCAAGCAGGTGGTCGCCGAAGGCCTCCACCTGGCGGAGAAAGGGCGAGGCCTCCGCGTCTGGCACCGGCATCTCGCGCGCAACGCCGCCTGCTTGCGTGAGCACGAGCGTGCCGCCCGGCGTCTGGCCCATCGTGTCGGTAAGCGTGAGCAGGCCTGCGTCGCCCACGATCTCGAGCCGCCGCCGCGGCAGCGTCTCCGGGCAGTTGTATGCCACGTGCAGCTGAACGAGCACGCCGCCGGCACTACGCGCGATGACCGCGGCGCCGTCTTCCACGCCGTAGGGCTGCACGCGGCGCTGGCCGAGCACCGCGCCTTCGATGATCGGCTCGCCGAGCAGCATGGCGGCGAGATCGAGACCGTGCGGTGCCAGGTCGAAGAACGCGCCGCCGCCGGCACGCGCCGGATCCGCGCGCCAGTTGTCGATTGACCAGTCCGGCCCGACCCAGCAGGCGTAGACGATTCGGATCGCGGTGGGCCGCCCGATCGCACCGTTGCGGATCAGGCAAGCGGCCGCTCGATGCGCCGCGTGGAAGCGCTGGTCAAAACCGGTCGCGTAAAAGACGCGGCCTTGCTCGCAGGCCTCGATCATGCGGCGCGCATCGTCGGCGT
>CAXTVZ010000076.1:0-1285 GCA_964247685.1 uncultured Acetobacteraceae bacterium | reverse complement strand
CGCCCTCGCTCACGTCACCACCGCGCCGGCAGGTCGAGATAGATGCGCCTACGCACCGCCTCAGGGTTGTGATCGGGCGCGATCGTGTCCGCGCCGGTCCAGGTCGCAGGATAGGTCGCGAGCGGGCCGTATTCCGCCGCATACCGCTCGCTCGGCCACGCGATCCGCGCGTCCGATGCGCCCGCATCGCGACGGTAGAGCGGGTTGAGGCGCAGCGTTCCTCTCGGTTGCCGCTCGAGACGTTCCGGATGCAGTCGCGCTGAGCCCGGCGACAGCAGCGAAATTGCCTCCGCGTCGGCGAGCGACGCGGGCGTGGCACCACGGGCTTCCATGCCTGACACGAACGTAGCCGTTAGCACGCGATCGTCGAACAATGTCACGTCGCCGTCGAGCAGCTCTGCATAATCCACGGGTGCGAGCGGCAGCCCGGCCGAGTGGTTGTCCACCAACACATTGTGCGCGTGGCCGATCGCGACGACGGCGTCCGTCGCGCAGACGCGGCGCATCTCCGCGACCACTGTGGGTTTGTCCGGCAGGAAGTAGAACGCGTCGTGACAGAACGCGCCGCCGAAACTTCGGGACCGCAGCGGCCAGGGACGCTGCGCATCGAAACAGACCAGCGTCGCATCGGGTGCGATGAAGTGCCGGCAGAGCCAGAGCTTCGCGAAGACGAGGTCGGCACCGACAGGATCGAGGCCGGCACGGGCGAGCTCGGGAATGAAATGCCCCGCACCGCAGGCGAGCTCGAGCACCGGCCCGCGCATGAAGGCGGTCGCCAGCACCAGCCCCGACAGGAAAGTAGGATCGGACCAGCGATGGGCGAAATAGTCGGCCACGCGGCCGAGCCGAAGCCGCGCCATCGCCTCACGAAAGGAGAGATGCGGCTCCGCGGCGAGAAGTGCCAGATTGTCCTCGACGCTCGGCGGCGCGTCGGGTGCGAACGGATCCTGGTCGGTCAGCAGGATGGCGGCGGCGCGTGATGCGTCGCCTGCATCGATCGCGGCGAGCGCCCGGTCCGCCAGCGCGCGCCGGTCGAGACGGAGGAACGGGATGTCGTCGATCACCGGCCAGCGCTCGTCGCCGGCGGCGAGCACGTGCGGCGCCGTCCGATGCAGCGCGGCACCGCTCGCGGGGCTGATCCATGCGACGTTCACAGCAGATCCGTCTGCCGCAGCACGGTCGTCCCGAACAGCTGCAGCGGTCCCTCATGAACCATGTCGAGCTCCTCGAGCGCGTGCCGCGCCGAGAAGCGTGCGGCGCGCTCGTGGCAATGCGCCTGCACGAC
>CAXTVZ010000075.1:6645-14111 GCA_964247685.1 uncultured Acetobacteraceae bacterium | reverse complement strand
CGCACCAGCCGGGCATAGAGCCCCTCCAACGCGATCAACTCGTCATGCGTCCCGCACTCGATCGCCTCCCCCTCGGACAGCACCACCACGAGATCGGCCGATCGCACGGTCGACAGCCGGTGTGCCACGATGATGGTGGTGCGATTGTGCCGCAGGCGCGCGAGCGCCCCCTGCACAGCCGCCTCGTTCTCGGCGTCCAGCGCGCTGGTGGCTTCGTCGAGCAGCAGGATGCGCGGGTCGCGGGCGAGGGCGCGGGCCAGCACGATGCGCTGACGCTGGCCGCCCGAGAGCAGCTGGCCGCCCGTACCCACGCGCGTCTCGTAGGCAGCGGGGAGGGCCGCCACGAAGCCGGCGGCGGCGGCGGCCTCCGCGGCGTGGGCGATCTCGGCATCGGTCGCGTCGGGCCGGCCCATGCGGATGTTGGCGGCGACCGAGGTGTCGAACAGCATGGTCTCCTGCCCGACATAGGCGATCGCGTCCCGCAGCGAGGCCAGCGTCACGTGGCGCAGGTCGGCGCCGTCGAGCGTGATGCGGCCGCCGCTGACGTCGTGCAGGCGAGGGATCAGCGAGAGCGCGGTCGACTTGCCGGCGCCCGACGGCCCGACCAACGCCACGGTGCGGCCCGGGAGCGCCTCGAACGAGAGCGAGCGCAGGCCCGCGCGCCCGTCGGGATAGCGGAAGGCCACGCCCTCGAAGCGGAGATGGCCGCGCCCAACGGGAAGCGGCACCGCGTCGGGACGATCGGCGACGGCGGCCGGTTCGTCGAGCACCGCGAACACGCGGGTGAGGCCGGCGAGGCCTTCCTGCAGCGCCGCGTTCAGCGTGCCGAGCGCGCGCAGCGGGTTGGCGGCGAGCAACAGGGCGGCGACGAAGCCGGAGAAATTGCCGAGCGTGGCGCCACCGGTCGAGGCCCGCCATCCGGCGAAGCCGAGCACGAGGGCGACCGCGGTGCCGCCGAGCACCTCGAGCACCGGCTCGACGCGGGCGCGGCCGCGGGTCATGCGCAGCAGCGATTGGGTGAGCCGCCCGAACGCCGCATGCGCGCGTCCGGTCTCGCTCTCCTCGAGCCGGTAGGCGCGCACCGTGCGGGCTTGAGCAAAACTCTCGTGCAGCAGAGCGGCGGTCTCGCCCATGCGCTCCTGCATGCCGCCCGAGGCGCGGCGCACCCGGCGGCCCAAGCGCTGGATCGGCACCGCGGCGGCGGGATACAGTGCTGCCGCGATCAGGCTCAGTTCCCAGTCCATCCAGAACATCGAGGCGACCAGGCCCACCACGGTGACCGCGTCACGCAGAGCGTTGACCGCGCGGATCAGCGCCTCGCGGATCACGGTGGCGTCGGTGGTGAAGCGGGCGGAGAGCTGGGCCGGCGCCTCGCGCTCGATCCGGGCGATGTCGGCGCGGACCAGGTGGGAGAACATCCGCTCCTGCAGCCCGCGGATCACCAGCAACACCAGCGACTGCACCGCCGTGGTCTGGCCGTATTGCGCCGCGGCCTTGCCGGCGGTGATGAGGATCACCAGCACCGGCACCTGGTAGAGGATGCGCGGGTCGTGGGCGGCGAACATGTCGAGCGCGTGGCTGATCACCACCGGGTAGAGCGCGGTCAGCCCCGCCATCGCCAGCGTCAACAGGAGGATGCCGACGAGCCGGCCGCGGTGCAGGCGCACCTCCTCGCGCCAGAGCCGACGGAGCGGGGCTGCGGTGGCCAGGGTCTTCGCGATCGGCGGCTCGACGATCGGCAGCCGGATCCGCCCGGCCGGGAGGCGGCCGGCTGGTCGGGCGACCGCGTCCATGGGGGCGTCCATCGGGCGGTGTGTATCAACCGTGCGGGGTGGGTGGGAAGGCCGGGGGGTTGGCCAGAAGGGCGCGGAGCGAGGCGAGGCAATCGTCGCGGGACGCGGTGGCCCCCTGCGCGAGCCACCAGGCGCGGAGCTTTGCCAGCGTCTCGCCGACCGCGGGACCGGGGGGCAGGCCTGCTGCCACCACGTCGCGGCCGGCGAGCGGGAAGACGGGGCGCCCGGTCGCGGCCAGTGCCGCGCGAAGGGCGGCCCAGGCCGCGCGATCGCGCGGTGTGTCGGCCTCGGCGAGCCAGGCGCGGCCGATCAGGATTGCGGCCGGGGTGTCGGCCAGGAGCCGGCGGCGCTCGTCCTCGCCGGCTGCCGGATGCGGGCGCGGTGCCGCGCGAAAGGCTGCCAGCACGCGCGCTTCCTCGCCGGAGAGACGCAACCGGGTCGCCAGCGTGGACGCCTCGCCTTCCATCAGGGCTGCGAGGCGCAGCAGCGGATCGGGCGGCGCGCCCGCGTCGAGGAGACGCGCGAGCCGGTCGGGGTCGGCGCCGTCGGGCAGGAGAACCGCGAGCACGCCCAGCGCCGCCATCGTTGTGATCGCGACGCCGGGATCGGGGGCTTCCAGCAGGCGCCTGAGCTCGCTCCACACCCGTTCGGGCGAGAGGCGGGCGAGCAGTCCGGCACCGCGACCGATCGCGTCGAGTGCTGCGGCATCGGGCGCCCCGGTGCCGTAGCGCGCGAGGAAACGGAAGAAGCGGAGGATGCGGAGGTGGTCCTCGGCAATCCGCGCGGCGGCGTCGCCCACGAAGCGGACGCGGCCGGCGCGCAGGTCGGCAGCACCACCGAAGAAGTCGTGCAGGGTGCCCGCGCGGTCGAGCGACATCGCGTTGATGGTGAAGTCGCGACGGGCCGCATCCTCGCGCCAGTCGGCGGTCCACTCGGTCTCGGCGTGCCGCCCGTCGGTGCGGACGTCGCGGCGCAGCGTGGTGATCTCGAAGGGACGGTGGTCGACGATCGCGGTCACCGTGCCGTGCGCCAGGCCGGTGGGCACGGTGCGGATGCCGGCGTCGGCCAGCACGCGCTGCACGGTGTCGGGCGGCTCGGGGGTGGCGAGGTCGAGATCGGCGACCGTGCGCCCGGCCAGGAGATCGCGCACCGCACCGCCCACCAGCCGCGCCTGCGGGAGCGCGTCCCAAAGGCGGTCGAGGCTTGCGTCGTGCGGAAGCGTCGTCAGAGCGGGCACCGCGCTCGGAGGCGCTCGGCGAGCGACACCAGGATCGCGGCGGTGGCGCCCCAGATCGCGTGGCCCGGGTGCCGCCACACCCAGTATTCGTGGGAGGCGCCGCGGATCACCGCGCGGTGCCGCGCGGCCGCCCGGGGATCGAACAGGTCGCTCACGGGCACGCTCAGGATCGCCTCGACCTCGGCGGGGGCGGCCACCCAGGTGGCGCGCGGATCGACCAGGGCCACCACCGGCGTCACGTGAAAACCCGAGCTCGTCTCGTGCGGCGGCAGGCGGCCCACCACCCGGCAGCAGGCGGGGGCGAGCGCGATCTCCTCCTCGGCCTCGCGCAGGGCCGCGTGCTCGGGATCGGGATCGGCCGGGTCGATCCGGCCGCCCGGGAAGCTCACCTGGCCGGGATGGTGGCGCAGTCGCATCGATCGCTTGGTGAGCAGGATGAACGGCTCGGCGCGCAAAACCACCGGCACCAGCACGCTGGCCTGGAACGCAAGCGGCGCCTCGATGGCCGAGGGATGGATCGCCGCGCGCGTGTCGGGGCCGAGGAGGCCCGCGAGATGGGCCTCCAGCCAGTCAGGCCCGATCAGGGTGGCGGTGCTCAAGGGGTCTCCGGGAACGAGGGGCGCGCCCTTGTTCGCCCGGATCGCTCATCAGAGGCAACCGGGCGCCGTCTCACCCACGGGGAAGAACCGGCCGTGGCTCCAGACGCCGAAACACTCGCGCCCGCCATGGAGCCCCGGCTGGGCGAGGGCGGCCAGCTCGTAATAGACGGCGCGCGCGATGCGGGCCTCGAGCGGCTTGTCGCCCGCGCCTTCGCGGACGTGCAGGTAGGGGATCGGGGTGCAGTTGGCGCGGTTCGCGTCGATCCGCAGCGGGTGGTCGGGACCCGCCTCGATCACCTGGTCCACGTTGGTCCGGAAGGTCAGGATCTGGTTGCGGCCGCAGCCGCGCCATTCGAGCTCGACGGCGAGCCAGGGCGTATCCTCGACGGCGATGCGGCCGCGTTCCGCCGGGGTCTCGAGCCAGTACTGCCCCTCGCCATCGCGCTTGAGCACGCTCGAGAACAGGCAGACCAGCTCCTTGCGGTCGATCGGCGAGCCTCGATAGAGCCAGGTGCCGTCGCGCCGGACCAGGAAGGGCAGATCGCCGCAATCGGCCACGCGCCGCGTCCGTTCCGCGCCGTTGGGCATCGCGTTGCCCTCGATCACGTCGCCTCCATTCCGTCGCCCCCGCTGGAGAGTTGGGATCACGCGGGCCGTGATGAAAGGCCTTCGGCGGCAGGTGTTACACGGTGGCGTGTCCCGTGTGACCGAGACGGTGATTGACCCGCGGCCCCGCTTCGTCGCACGCATCATGCCCATGAGCGCTGCCGACATCACCACCGACGACCTGGTAACCCGTGCGGACGCGGTGGCCGAACGGCTGCGGGACGCGCGCCGCGCGGTGGCGGGCGTGATCTTCGGGCAGGAGGAGGTGGTCGAGCAGACGCTCACCTCGCTGCTCGCGGGGGGCCACACGCTGCTGATCGGCGCGCCGGGGCTGGGCAAGACGCTGCTGGTGGAGACGCTGGGCCGGGTGCTCGGGCTCGAGGCACGGCGGGTGCAGTTCACGCCCGACCTGATGCCGGCCGACATCATCGGCTCGGAAGTGCTCGACGAGGATCCGGTGGAGCGCGGGGGGACGGGGCGGCGCTCGTTCCGCTTCGTGCCGGGGCCGATCTTCACGCAGTTCCTGATGGCCGACGAGATCAACCGCGCGAGCCCGCGCACGCAATCGGCCCTGCTGCAGGCGATGCAGGAGGGGCGGGTCGCGGTGGCCGGCGTCGACCACGCGCTGCCGCGGCCGTTCCATGTGCTGGCGACGCAGAACCCGATCGAGCAGGAGGGCACCTACCCGCTGCCGGAGGCGCAGCTCGACCGGTTCCTGCTGCAGATCGACCTGGTCTACCCCGAGGCCGCGTCCGAGCGGGCGATGCTGATCGCCACCACGGGTGCGCCGCGGACACCGCCCGTGGCGGCGCTGGATGCGGGCGAGCTGCTGGCGGCGCAGAGCCTGGTGCGGCTGCTGCCGGTGGGCGATGCGGTGGTGGACGCGATCCTGCGCCTGGTGCGCGCCGCCCGGCCGGAGAGCGCGGAGGACGCGGCGGTGGCGCGACATCTCTCCTGGGGGCCGGGGCCGCGCGCGGCCCAGGCGCTGATGCTGGCGACGCGCGCCCGCGCCCTGCTCGACGGCCGGCTGGCCCCGAGCCTCGACGACGTGGCCGCACTCGCCGCCCCCGTGCTGCGCCACCGCATGGCGCTGACCTTCGGGGCGCGGGCCGAAGGGGTGACGCTGGCCCAACTCATCGGCAGGCTGGTCAATCGCCTCGGATGAGTGGCGCGGCCCCTCGCCGATCGGGCACGACCGCGTGGGGCGCACGCGCGCACGCGGCGGCCGAGGCGGCGGCCCACCTGCCGGCACTGCTGGTCGAGGCCGAGCAGGTGGCCAACGCGGTCGCCGGCGGCGTGCACGGGCGCAGGCGGGCGGGACAGGGCGACAGCTTCTGGGAATACCGGCCGATCCGCGAGGGCGAGTCCGCGAGCCGCATCGACTGGCGGCGCTCGGCACGCGGGTCGCGTTCGTTCGTGCGCGAGACCGAGTGGGAGGCGGCCCAGACGGTCTGCCTGTGGCGTGCCTCCGATGCCGGGATGCGCTGGCGCAGTGCGGCCCGGCTGCCCAGCAAGGAGGAGCGGGCGACGGTGCTGATGCTGGCGCTCGCGGCCCTGCTGCTGAAGGGCGGCGAGCGGCCGCGGCTGGTGGAAGGTGCGCACGGGCTGTCGCCGGCGAGCACCGGCCCGGACGCGCTGCACCGGCTGGCGGCACGGCTCGCGGAGGGCACGGGCGACGCGCCGTTCGCCGCGGACGCGCTGCCGCCGCACGGCCGCGCGGTGTTGTTCGGCGACTTCCTGGCACCGATCGGCGAGATCCAGGCGATCGTCGCGGCACTCGCAGCGAGACCCGTGGCCGGCACGCTGGTGGTGGTGCTCGACCCGGCCGAACTCGACTTCCCTTATCGCGGACGGCTCCGGTTCCGGGCGCCGACCGACGGCCACGAGCTGCTGGCGCCCCGGGCGGAGACACTGCGCGAGGCCTACCAGGCGCGGCTCGCGGCGCATCGCGTGGCGATCGAGCATCTGTGCACGCAGGCCGGGATGGGCCTGCTGGTGCATTCCACCGAGGTCGCCCCGTTGACCGTGCTGCTGGCGCTGCACCAGTCGATCACGGCCTGACGGGGTGAGCTTCACCGCCACTGCCCTGCTCGCGCTGCTGGCGCTCCTGCCGCTGCTCTGGTGGCTGCTGCGGGTGTCGCCGCCGCCGCCGCGGGTGCAGGATTTCCCGGCGATCCGCCTGCTCGCCGACCTGCACGCGCCCGAGGAGACGCCGCAGCGGACGCCGCCCTGGGTGCTGGCGCTGCGGCTGCTCGCGGCCGCATTGCTGATCGTGGGGATGGCGGGGCCGGTGCTCGGGCGCGCCGGCGGCGTTGGCGCGCGGGGGACGGGCAGCCCGGTGCTGCTGGTGGTCGACAATGGCTGGGCCTCCGCCCATGACTGGGAGCTGCGCCAGGCGAGTGCCGCGTCGATCCTGGCGGACGCGGCCCGCGATGGCAGGCCCGTGGTGGTGCTGCCCACCGCGCGCGAGGACGACGGCAGCCCGCCGGTGCTGTCGCCGCAGGAACCGGCCACAGTGGCGCGCGCGCGGATGGCGGCACTCCAGCCCCTGCCCTGGGGCGTGGACCGGGCGGCGGCGACGCGTGCGCTGGCGGCCGTGCCGGCGGGCGCCTACGACGTGACGCTCCTCGCGGATGGCGTGGCGAGCGCGGACGACGCGGGGTTTGCCGCCGCCATCCGGCGGGTGGCGCGTGGACTGGTCACCGAGCTGCGCGACGACATCCCGGCGCGCCTGCTGCTGCCGCCGCAGAACGACGCGGACGGGATGACGATCCGGCTGGCCCAGCCCGGCGGGACCGTGCACGCGGCGACCGCGGTGGCGCTCGACGATCGCGGCGGCGTGCTCGCCCGGCTGATCCTGGCACCCGGCGACGACGGCACCGCGCGCGGACGCATCACCCTGCCGCTCGAGCTGCGCAACACGCTGGCCCGGGTCACGATCTCCGGCCTGCCGACCGCGGGCACCACGCGGCTGCTCGATGAGAGCGACCGGCGCCGGCCGGTGGGCCTGCTGGCGAGCGACCCGGGGGCCGAGACGCCGCTCACCGGCTCGCTGTTCTATCTCGAGCGCGCGCTCGCAGCCGACACCGAGCTCCGCCACGGCACGCTCGCCGCCCTGCTCGCGCGCCCGCTCTCGGTGGTGGTGGCGACCGACCGCACGATCACCGATCCCCAGGCGACCGCGAAGCTGCTCGCCTGGGTGCGTCGCGGCGGCACGCTGGTGCGCTTCGC
>CAXTVZ010000075.1:0-6545 GCA_964247685.1 uncultured Acetobacteraceae bacterium | reverse complement strand
GCGGGGCGTGACGAGGACAAGCTGCTGCCGGTCGAGCTGATGCCGGGCACGCGCGAGCTGGGCGGGGCGATGTCGTGGGCCAAGCCGCAACACCTGCTCCCGTTCCCGCCCGGCTCGCCGTTCGCGGGCTTGGCCGTACCGGGCGACGTCACCGTCACGCGCCAGGTGCTGGCACGGCCCGAGCTCGATCTCGCCCGCCGCTCGTGGGTGATGCTGGCGGACGGCACGCCGCTGGTCACCGCGGAGCGGGTGGGCGCGGGCCGGATCGTGCTGTTCCACGTCACCGCGAACGCCGAGTGGTCGGACCTGCCGCTCTCGGGCCTGTTCGTGGAGATGCTGCAGCGGATCGTCAGGCTCGCGGCCGGGATCGCCGCCCCCGGCGACGAGACGGTGCTGGCGCCGCGCGCGACGCTCGACGGCAACGGGTCGCTCACCGCGCCCGGGGCGGCGGCCATCGGGCTGCGCGCAGACCGGTTCGGGACGGTGGCCGCCTCGCCGCGCCATCCGCCGGGGATCTATGGGCGCGGCGGCGAGCGGCGCTCGCTGAACGTGGCGGACGCGCTGCCGAAGCTCGCGCCCGAGGCGGCGGTCGGGCGGCTCGAGACGCTGCAGCGCCACCCGGCGACGCTGCCGCTCGGGCCGTGGCTGATCGCGGCCGGCGTGGCGCTGCTGGCGGCCGACGTGCTGGTGGCACTGATGCTGCGAGGCCTCCTCGCGGCGCCCGCGATGCTCGGGCTCGCGGTCGCGGCCCTGCTGGCGGTGGTCCCGCACGCGGACGCGGTCGAGCCGGGGCCGGCTGTCGCGGTGCCCCAGGCAGCACTGCAGACCGAGCTCGCCTATATCGTCACCGGCGACGCGGAGGTCGACCGGATCTCGCAGGAGGGGCTCGCCTCGCTGTCCGACTACGTCAACGCTCGGACGGCGGCGACGCTCGGCGAGCCCAGCGGCGTGCGGCCCGGGACCGACGACCTCGCCTTCTACCCGCTGATCTACTGGCCGATCCTGCCGGGGGTGGCGCCCGATCCGAAGATGAACGCGGCGCTCGAGACCTATATGAGCCATGGCGGCATCGTGCTGATCGACACCGAGGGCGGCGATGCCGACGGCGATGCCGGGTCCGGTGCGGGGTTCGCGCCGGGGGCGGCGGCGGCCCTTCGCCGGGCGGCGGCCGGGCTCGACGTGCCGCCGCTAGCCCGGCTCACGACGGCGCACGTGCTCGCGCACAGCTTCTACCTCCTGCACGATTTCCCGGGGCGCTTCGTGGGGAGCCCGGTGTGGGTCGAGCGAGGGGCCGATCCGGGCAATGACGGGGTGAGCCCGGTGATCATCGGCTCGAACGCCTGGGCGGCGGCCTGGGCGCTGGGGCCTGACGGGCAGCCGGCACGCTCGGTGATCCCCGGCGGGGAGCAGCAGCGCACGATCGCCTACCGGTTCGGCGTGAACCTCGTGATGTATGCGCTGACCGGCAACTACAAGGCGGACCAGGTGCATATCCCCGCCCTGCTGCAGCGGCTCGGGCGCGAGAACGACGACCAGGGCACCGACGACCCGGCGGTCGGCAAGTGATCCGTTTTGATCCGTTGCTGCCGGGGCCCGTGCTCGCGATCCTGGGTGCGGCGTGCGTGCTCGTGCTCGCAGTGGCGGCCTGGCGACGGGCGCGCGGCACGCTCTCTCGCACGCTGTTCTTCTCCGCCGCCGCCGTCGTGCTCGCCGGACCGACGCTCGAGCACGAGGACCGGCGCTTCCTGCCCGACATCGCCCTCCTGCTGGTGGACCGCACGCCCTCGATGGGGATCCGCGACCGGGCCGCCATCGCGACCCGCGAGGAAGCGGCGATCGTGACCGAAGCACGCGCCATTCCGGGGCTGATCCTCCGCGAGGCGACCGTTCGGCCCGGCGACGGCACCAGGCTGTTCGCGGCCGCGGCCGAAGCGAGCGCGGACATCCCCACGGGGCGGCTGGCCGGGATCATCGCGATCACCGACGGGCAGAACCACGACCTGCCGGAGGGCCGGCTCGCGGCCCCGCTGCATGTGCTGATCCCGGCTCTGGGGGAGGAGATCGACCGGACGTTGCGGGTGGTGTCGAGCCCGCCCTACGGGATCGTGGGGCAGACCGCGCATGTGCAGGTGGTCGTGAGCGACGGGGGGGCGGACGACCGCGATGCTCCCGTGACGCTCACGGTCGCGTCCGGTGGCGCGGCGCCCCAGACCATCGACGCGAGGGTCGGCGAGCGGGTCGATATTCCCGTTTCCATCACCGCGCCCGGCCCGTCGCTGCTGTCGATCAGCGCGGCGGCGTTGCCCGGCGAGGTGTCGGACGTCAACAACCACGCGGTGGTGAGCATCAACGGCGTGCGCGACCGGCTGCACGTGCTGCTGGTGTCGGGCGAGCCGAACCAGAGCGAGCGGATCTGGCGGCGGCTGCTCAAGGCCGACCCGGCGGTGGACCTGGTGCACTTCACCATCCTGCGCCTGCCCGACAAGGACGACATGACGCCGCTCAACGAGCTGGCGCTGATCGCCTTTCCGACGCGCGAGCTGTTCTCGGAGAAGATCGAGGACTTCGATCTCATCATCCTGGACCGGTTCGAGGATCGCGGCGTGCTGCCGCCCCAGTATCTGCAGAACATCGCCGATTTCGTCCGCCGCGGCGGCGGGTTGCTGCTGACCGCAGGGCCGGAATTCGCCGGCGAAGGCAGCCTGCAGGACACGCCGCTGGGCGACATTCTGCCCGCGCATGTGCCGCCCGAAGGGGGCGTCGAGGAGCAGGCGTTCCGGCCGACGCTGACCGCGATCGGGCGCGCGCATCCCGTCACCGCCGATCTTGCGGGGGCGGGCACGGCGACGGCACCGCCGAGCTGGGGACGGTGGTATCGGGCGCTGGTGCCCGACGACACCACCGGCGAGGTGCTGATGAACGGGCCCGACGGGCACCCGCTGCTGATCCTCGACCGCAAGGACGAGGGACGGGTCGCGATGCTGATGTCGGACCAGTCCTGGCTGTGGTCGCGGGGCGAGGACGCGCGCGACGGCGCGAAGGATGACGACGGCGAGGGCGGCCCGCAGGCCGAGCTGCTGCGGCGTGTCGCCCACTGGCTGATGAAGGAGCCGGAGCTGGAGGAGGAGCGGCTGACCGCGACGGTCGCCGACGGGAAGCTGCTGATCGAGCGGCGCACGCTCAACCCGAACGCTGCCGCCACAGCCCGTGTGACGGCGCCCGACGGTGCGACGCAGACGCTGACGCTGCACGCGGAAGGACCGGGGCGCCAGGTGGCGCGGGTCGCGGCGGCGGCGCCCGGGATCTGGCGGGTCGATGCCGGCGCGCAATCGGCGTTCGCGGCGGCGACGCTCGCAGATCCGCTCGAATGGGCGGATCTGCGCGCCACCGCGACCAGGCTGGCGCCGGTGGTCCATGCGAGCGGCGGCAGCGCCCGCTTCGTGGGCGACGGGTCGGTGCCGGCGCTGCGGATGGTCGATCCGGGGCGCGCGATGTCGGGCGACGGATGGATCGGGCTTCGACGCAACCACGCCCATGTGGTCACGGGCGTGACCGCGGTGCCGCTGGTGCCGCCCTGGGGGGCGCTGCCCGTGCTGCTGCTGCTGGCAGCGTTGGCCTGGTGGCGCGAGGGGCGTGGCGGTTCGCTTTTCTAGTCGCGTCGTCCGCGTTGCTTGCATTATGACAACGCGCATGAACATGCAGCGCCTTCTGCTTCTTGCCTTCCTCGCCACCGGGTCGATCGGCCTGATGACGGCTCGGGCCCATGCCCAGCTGAGCATGGGCGGCGGCCAGGGCGGAGGCGGTGGTGGTGGCGCCGCTGCCGACGATGACGACAAGAAGAAGCCGGCGCCGCCGTCCTCGATCCCGGGCGCGGTGGCGATCGCCCCGGTGGTGCCCGCCTCGAAGAACGCGGAAGCCCTCGATCCGAATGCGGCGCTGTTCGATGCGATCGACCGCGGCGACATCGGGGCTGCCCGCGAGGCGCTCGGTCGGGGCGCGGATCTTAACGCGCATAACGTGCTGGGCCAGCGGCCGATCGACCTGTCGATCGATCTGAGTCGCAACGACATCACCTTCCTGCTGCTGTCGATGCGGTCGCAGAACGGCGACCAGGCGCCTGCCACCGATGAGGCGGCCGATACGGCCGAGGCCGATCCCGATCAGCCTCCGTCGAAGACGGCGCAGGTGGCCGCGAGCACGCCGGTGGGCGCGCAGTTCGCCAGCACGAGCCGCGCCGGCGGCGGGACGCCGCAGCCCAGCGCCGGATTTCTCGGCTTCGGCGCGCGCTGAGGCGCTCACGGAAGCGTCACCCCTCGCCGCCTCGATCGTTCAGATGTCGTTAACCTTTGACGCACAGCCTGGGCTGATCGACCACGATCGAGAAGGAGCCGCAGGATGCGCGCACGTGAAGAGCTGGAGATCGTTCTTCCTGCCTTGAGGCTGGCGTTCGCGACGGCGACCCGGCTGACCGAGATCCGGGCCGCTGCCGGCCGTAAGCTGCCGCAAGGCTGGAGCCTCACCGACATCGAACCCTGCGAAGGCGGCAGTGCGCTGCTGGTCGAGTGCGACGACGACGAGAACGGGATGGGCTTCCTGGTGTCCGAAGATGCCGGGACTCTGGAGCTCCATGCGGTGATCGACGAGGCGCTGGTGCTGCTGGGGCGGCGGCAGGCGGGGGGACCGACCGTGCTTTCGCGCTGCAGGGCGGCCTGAAGGGGTCTGGGGCCAAGGCCCCAGCGGGTCCAGGGCAGAGCCCTGGCCTCACTCCGCCTCGAGCACCTCGCGCAGCACGTCGATCGCCACCAGCTCCCCCTCCCGCTCCAGATGCCAGAACGTCCAGCCATTGCAGGACGGCGTGTTCTGCAGCTGGGCGCCGACCTGGTGGATCGAGCCGCGCAGCGTTCCGGTCACCAGCGTGCCGTCGGCCGCGACGGTGGCGGAGACTCGCCGCAGCCGGTCGGTGAGCAGCGTGCCCGGCGCGATCCGCCCCTCCTCGACGAGACGGCCGAACGGGATCCGCTTGGCGCCGCGCTTCGTGGCGCTGCTGGACGCGGCAGTGCGGGGGATGCGGCGCTCGGCGAGCAGCCGGGCGAGTGCCGCCTCGACATAGGCGGGGTGGCGCTCGATGCCGATGAAGCGGCGGTGCAGGCGCTTGGCGACCACCGCCGTGGTGCCGGTGCCGAGGAAGGGGTCGAGCACCACGTCGTCGATGTCGGTGCTGGCGAGCAGGACGCGGTGCAGCAGTGATTCCGGCTTCTGGGTCGGGTGCAGTTTCAGGCCATGCTCGTTGCGCAGGCGTTCCGGGCCGGTGCAGAGCGGCAGCAGCCAGTCGCTGCGCATCTGCAGGTCGTCGTTGAGTGCCTTCATGGCCTGGTAGTTGAAGCGGTAGCGCGAGGTGCGGCCGCGGGCGGCCCAGATCAGGGTCTCGTGCGCGTTGGTGAAGCGGCGGCCGCGGAAGTTCGGCATCGGGTTGGATTTGCGCCAGATCACGTCGTTGAGGATCCAGAAGCCGAGCTCCTGGAGAATGGCGCCGATGCGGAAGATGTTGTGGTACGAGCCGATCACCCAGAGCGTGCCGTCCTTGACCAGCAGGCGCTGGGCCTCAGTCAGCCATTCGCGGGTGAAGCGATCATAGGTCTCGAAATCGGCGAAGCGGTCCCATTCCTCGTCGACGCCGTCCACCAGGCTGTCGTCGGGGCGGCGGAGCTCGCCGCGGAGCTGGAGGTTGTAGGGCGGGTCGGCGAAGATGCAGTGGATCGAGGCGGCCGGCAGCATCCGCATGTGGTGGATGCAGTCGCCCCGCAGCACCTGGTCGAGCGGCAGGACGATCCCTCGGTCCAAATCGTCTCTCATGCGCGCCGGTTGGGGGGCATCACTCGGGCCCGGCACCGGCCAGCTCGAGCGCCAGCTGGCGGACGGTGCCGAACGCCGCACGATGATGGCGCGTGGGGCCGAGCGCCCGCAACGCCGTCCGGTGCGCACCGGTGGCATAGCCGGCATTGCTGTGCCAGCCGTAGCCGGGGCACCGGCCGTCGAGGCGGCGCATCAGCCGGTCGCGGGTGACCTTGGCGACGATCGAGGCGGCGGCGATCGAGAGCGAGCGCGCGTCCCCGCCCACCACGCAGCGGGTGGGGCAGGCGAGCGTCGGCGCGCGGTTGCCGTCGATGATCGCCAGGTCGGGGCAGGTCGGGAGGCGGGCGACGGCGCGGGCCATGGCGAGGAGGGCCGCCCAGAGAATGTTGATCCGGTCGATCTCGACGACCGACGCGGCGCCGATGGCGATCTCGGCGGCGCCCGAGGCGAGCAGGGCGGCGTAGGCGAGGTCGCGAGCGGGGGCGTCGAGCCGCTTGCTGTCGTCGAGCAACGGGGCGAGCTCCACCGGCACGCCGCGCGGGAAAACGACGGCGGCGGCGAGAACGGGGCCCGCCAGCGGCCCGCGGCCCACCTCGTCGACGCCCGCGACGCGACCCCCATGCTGCGATTCGATGGCGAAGTCCGGCATGGGATTCGTTGAGCATTTCGCCCCTGCTCACGCAAGCGCGAGG
>CAXTVZ010000074.1:11471-14430 GCA_964247685.1 uncultured Acetobacteraceae bacterium | reverse complement strand
GCGTCTCCACCGGCGTGAGCTCGGGCAGCACGCCGGCCAGGCGCGAGGCCAGCATCGACTTGCCGGCACCGGGCGGTCCCACCAGCATGAGGTTGTGCGAGCCGGCGGCCGCGATCTCGAGCGCGCGTCGCGCGGTCTCCATGCCGCGCACGTCGGCGAGGTCGCCGCTCTGCGGGGCCGTGGCGCGGCCGCCCGGCTCGGGTGGGGAGAGCACCTGGTCGCCCTTGAAGTGGCTGACCAGCGAGAGGAGGTCGGGCGCGGCCACGATGGCGATCGTCCCGGCCCACGCCGCCTCGCCACCCTGGCGGGCCGGGCAGATCAGGCCCAGCTCCGACTCTGCCGCACTCAGGGCTGCCGACAGCACGCCTGAGACCGGCATCAGCTTGCCGTCGAGCGAGAGTTCGCCGAGTGAGGCGAAGCGCTCCATCACGTCGCGCGGCAGCACCTCCATCGCCGCCATCAGCCCGATCGCGATCGGCAGGTCGAGATGGCTGCCCTCCTTCTGCAGGTCGGCCGGCGCCAGGTTGATCAGGATGCGCTTGGGCGGCAGCGCCAGGCCCATCGAGTGCAGGGCTGCGCGGACCCGCTCGCGCGACTCGCCGATCGCCTTGTCGGGCAGCCCCACGATCAGGAAGTTCGGCAGGCCGCCCGCGATCTGGACCTGCACCTCGACCGGCACCGCCTCGATGCCGACGAACGCGAAGGAGTGCACGCGGGCGATAGACATGCGGGGGAACCGTTGCTGCCGACGCCTCCATGTGCACGAGAATGGCGGGATGCGTGCGTCCACGTAACGAGACAGCGTGGCGCAGGTGCCACGCGGACGCACGCGTTACGTTCCGTTGCCGTTGCGTTGCAATCTCGTATCGGTTCCAGCGTAAAGGCCGCACCACTGCAGGTTGTAGAGCCTTGGGGCGTGGTCATGAAGGTTATGTGTCTGCCGAGACATGCCGGCTTCCTGCTGGCCATGGCCGCGTTGTTTGCGCGGAGCGCCGCAGCCCAGCCCGTGAGCGGTCCCTATGTGTCGGCCGGCGGAGGCGCTGACTTCCTGCAGAACCAGATCCTCCCGGCGAACCCCGGGGCCGCGGAGCCGAAGCACGTGCTGCATTTCGATCAGCCCGGGGCGGCCGGCGATCTGAGCGTCGGCTGGGGCTTCGGCAACGGGCTGCGCGTCGAACTCGAAGGCGATTACCTCAACGATCACGTCGAGAAGACCAACTTCCCCTCCATCTACCCGCGGCGGGCGGGCGGCTACGAGCAGACTTATGGCGGCTTCGCCAACGTCCTCTACGACATCCCGCTTCGTCTTCCCGTTCACCCGTATGTCGGGGTCGGTGCCGGCGGCCAGGTGCTCGAGGCCGACGACTTCAACCAGTCGCCGGCGGGCGTGCCGGTCGGACGCGGCGGGGCCGCGCGCCTCGGAAGCTTCGCCTATCAGGCCATCGCCGGCCTGGCCGTGCCGGTGCCGTGGGTTCGCGGTCTCGCGCTGACCGCCGATTACCGCTTCATGGGGCTGCCGGACGAGTTGCCGGCCTACCGGATCTCGAGCTTCGAGGCCGTTCAGACGGGCGCGATCGACGGGCGGCCCGTCTACCGGGATCGCATCATCGGCATCGGCAACCAGCACATCGAGAACATCTTCCATCACACGGTGACGATCGGCGTGCGCTACGCCTTCGAGACCGCGCCACCGCCGCGGCCCCCGGTGCCGATGCCGGGGGAGCCGCCCGTGCCGGTGCCGGCCCGCACCTATCTCGTGTTCTTCGATTGGGACCAGGCGGCGCTGACACCGCGCGCACGCCAGATCGTGCGCGAGGCGGCGACGAACTCGACGCATGTGCAGACCACCACGGTCGAGGTGGACGGCTACGCCGACACGAGCCACGCGCTGCGGGGCGCCCGCGGCCAGGCGTACAACCTCCGCCTGTCGCTCCGACGCGCGGACGCCGTGCGGTCCGAGCTCGTCCGCGACGGCGTGCCCGGCGGCGTAATCGCCGTGCACGGCTACGGCGACACTCACCTGCTGGTGCCGACCGGATCCGACACGCGCGAGCCGCAGAACCGGCGCGTCGAGATCGTGCTGCGGTGATTTTTTCGCCCCTGGACCCATGTGTCGCCGGTCCAGGGAAATTGCCGTGATCCTTCGCTCCGCTCTCGCCGCGTGCCTGCTCCTCGCTGGCCTGTCGCGGCCCGCCGCCGCCCTCGTGCCCGGCGCGCCCTGGCCGGATCCGGACAGCGTGACGGACATCCGGCCAGTCACGATCGACCTGCACAGTTCCGATCCCTTCACGCCGGCCGACTGGAAGAGCGGCCGGCCGCGGACGGTGCAGGCACAACTCTACCTGCCTCCTGGCGCCTCGCCCGCGCATCCCGTGTCGGCGGTGGTGCTGCTGCATGGCTCGCTCGGCAACATCGCCGAGCGCGGCTGGCGCTACGGGTTGCCGCTGGCGGCCCAGGGTGTCGCGGTGCTGATGCCCGAGACCTACGCCTCGCGGTCTGATCTCGGGCAGAGCTTCACCGGCCGCGCGCTGCACATCACCGAGACGATGTTCGACGCCGACGCCTACGCCGCACTCGACGCGCTCGCGCACCGCCCCGACATCGACGCGCGCCATGTCGCGCTGATCGGCTTCTCCTATGGCGGGATGGCGACGCAATACGCGGCGACCCGGACGATCGCCGACCGGTTCGCCCACCCCGGCGAGCGCTTCGCGGGCTTCGCGAGCTATTACGGGCCCTGCATCGCGCGCTTCGACGACGTGCGCACCACGGGCGCGCCGCTGCTGATGATGTATGGCGGCCGCGACGAGCTGATCGACCACGGCCGTTGCGCGCAGGTGGCCGCGGATGTCCGCCGCGGCGGCAGCGCGGTGACGGTGATCGACTACCCGGACGCCGTTCACCAGTGGGATGGCGAGATGGCGCCGCACCTGGTCGGGCGCCATCTCGCCGCGTGCGA
>CAXTVZ010000074.1:0-11371 GCA_964247685.1 uncultured Acetobacteraceae bacterium | reverse complement strand
AGTGGGATGGCGAGATGGCGCCGCACCTGGTCGGGCGCCATCTCGCCGCGTGCGATTTCCGCGTGGATATGAGCGGCCGCATCCACGACCGCCGCACCGGCATCGTCATGACCGGCCCGATCTCGCGCGGGGTGATCCTGTTTCTCTGCACCGGCAGCGCGCACTGGCCGATCGGCCGCGACGACGCGGTGGCGGCGCGCTCGAACGCCGACCTCACCTCCTTCCTCGCCTCCGTCTTCCGATGAGGCCGGCGGTGCTCGCCGTCCCGGCAATGCTCCTGCTGGCGGCCTGCGCGGGCGGGAGCGAGCCCGAAGAGAGCTGCGGCACCGAACGCGTCGCCACACTCCCCGCCCTGCCGGCCGACGGCTACCTCGCCATCCCGGCCGCTCTGGGCGACACGCGAGTTTCCATGCTGATCGACACGGGCTCGCAGACCTCGATGATCGCGGATGGCCAGCAGGAGCGGCTCCGTCTCGAGCGCGACCCGCACCGCTACTCCAACGTCTACGGCGTGGGCGGCACCCATGTCCGGGCGGACCACGTGCTCGTGCCGTCGCTGCGGTTCGGCGAGCGCGCTACCGGACAGCTGAGCCTCCCGATCGGCACGCTGCCCGACCGGCTCGAGCAGCTCGACCCGCCGATCGCCGGCCTCATCGGCCTCGACGTTCTCCGCAGCTTCGACATCGACATCGACCGACCGCACGGCGTGGTCAGCTTCTATCTCGCCACCGGCTGCGACAGCGCCGCACCCGCCTGGACCGGGCCCGCCGACCGCTTGGACATCTTTCGCGCGACCAACGGCCAGCTCATCACGCCCGTCCTGCTCGACGGCGTCCGCGTCGACGCGATCATCGACACCGGCGCGCAGCGCAGCGTGATCTCGGATCAGACGGTCGCACGCCTCGGCCTGAACGCCGCCGCGTTCGCGAACGATCCCGCAACGGGGATGTCGGGCATCGACCAGGTCACGAAGCACGGCCATCTGCATCGTTTCGCGGCCGTCCAGATCGGCCATACGGTGTTCCGCGACGTCAAGCTGGATGTTGGCAGCGTGCACCTGCCGATCGGCGAGATGCTGCTTGGCGAGGATTTCTTCCGCACCCATCGCTTCTGGCTCTCGGCGTCCTCCGAGGCCGCCTTCATTGCGCTCAGCCGAAGGTGAGCGCGAAGGACCGCCCGCCGCCATCGAGGACTCGAATGGCAAAGGTGTGGCGGATCAGCTGATACGGTCGCGGGCGTTCCACCCTGCGCTGTCCCTTGCGTCCGTGTCGACGACGCGGCGCGTAGCCGTCGATCGTGGGCGACGCGAACCGGCGTGCCGTCCACCGCGGGACGCAGCACCCGGTGCAGGCCGCGCGCGTCAAAGCGGAACACGATGGCGCCTCCCTATGCGCCCCTCGCCAGCACCCGGGGTCCTTGACCCTCCATCGTCGAGGGTCCAGGGGCAAGCTCCTGGCGGGTGCGGGGCAGCGCCCCGCGTGTTAACTTCGCTGGTACAGCAAACGCGCCCGGATTGTCCCGTCCAACGTGCGAATGCGCTCGAGCACGCCCTGCGAGGCCTCCGGCGCGAGATCCGCCTCCACCACCACGTAGCCGATATCACCCTCGGTCTGCAGGTGCTGGCCCGCGATATTCGCACCCGCCTCGTCAAAGATGTCGTTTACCCGCCTCAGCATTCCCGGAATGTTCCGATGCACGTGCATGAACCGCGTGCCGCGTGGACGCAGCGGCAGCTGGACCGCGGGGAAGTTCACCGCCCCCAGTGTCGACCCCGCATCCGAGTATTCGATCAGCTTGCGCGCGACCTCGACGCCGATCCGCGCCTGCGCCTCCGCGGTCGAGCCGCCGATATGCGGGGTCAGGATCACGTTCGGCAGGTTCTGCAGCGGCGAGACGAAGCGCTCGTTGTTCGAGCGCGGCTCGCGCGGAAACACGTCGACCGCGGCTCCCTTCAAATGCCCCACGCGCAACGCTTCGGCCAGCGCCTCGAGGTCGACCACCGTGCCGCGTGCGTTGTTCAGCAGGAACGATCCCGGCTTCATCGCGCGGATTTCGTCGCGGCTGAACATGCCGGCGGTGTCGGGGGTTTCCGGAACGTGCAGGCTGACGACGTCGCTGCGCGCGAGCAGCTCGTGCAGCGAACCCACCGCTTCCGCATTCCCGTGCGGCAGCTTGGGGGCGACGTCGTAGTAGAGCACCCGCATCCCGAACGCTTCGGCAAGAACGGACGTCTGGCTGCCGATGCTGCCATATCCCACCAGCCCCAGCGTCTTGCCGCGAACCTCCCAGGAGTTGCTGGCACTCTTGTCCCAGCGGCCCTCGTGCACGCCGACCGATTTCGTGAATATGCCGCGGAACAGCATCACGATCTCGCCCATCACGAGCTCGGCCACCGAGCGCGTGTTGCTGAACGGCGCGTTGAACACGGGGACCGCGAGCTCGCGTGCGGTGGCGAGGTCGACCTGGTTGGTGCCGATGCAGAAGCAGCCCACCGCGATCAGCTTGTCGGCGGCGTGGAACATCTCGCGCGTGATCTGCGTGCGGCTGCGGATGCCCAGCAGGTGCACGCCCGCCAGCGCGTGCTGCAGTGCGTCGCCCTCGAGCGCGCCGCGATGCTGCGTGATGCTCTCGTAGCCCGCGTCCCGGAACAGGTTGATCGCGCTGTCGTGGATCCCCTCCAGCAGCAGGATTTTTATACGGTCCTTGGGCAGGGAAAGGAGGTCGCTCATGGGCGCGCGGTGTGGGTCCGAACCAGGGCGGTGTCAATCATCGCGCGGGAGGCGGGCCTCGATCACCGAGGGCGGCGAGCGCCTCGCGGTGGAGGGCGGAGGAGCAAGCGGCCAGCACGGTGCCGTCACCGTCGGCGCGCAGCCTGCCGCCGGACCAGTCGGTGATGATGCCGCCGGCACCTTCCACCACGGGGATCAGGGCGGCCCAGTCCCAGATCTTCATCGACGCCTCGGCGATCACGTCGATCTGCCCCATCGCCAGCAGGCCGTAGGCGTAGGCGTCGCCGCCCCAGGAGACGCGACCTGCGCGAGCCGCCAGGCGATCGAAGCGGGCGCGCGTGCCGCCGGTGAACATGGCGGGGCTGGTGGCCGAGAGCTCCGCCTCCGCGAGCCGGCGGTCGCGGCCTTGCGTCCGCAGCGCCGCCACCTGCGGGCCCGCGTCCCCGTCCACGAAGGGATCGACGAACAGCGTCTCCGGCGCGCCCGTGTTCGTGCCGAACCAGCGCTCGCCGGTCACCGGCTGGTCGATCACGCCGAACTGCGGCGCGTCCTCGTGGAGCAGCGCGATCAGCGTCGTGAACAGCGGCCGCCCGGTGATGAAGGCCCGCGTCCCGTCGATCGGATCGAGCACCCAGCGCCAGGGCGCGCCCACGTTGCCGGTCTCGCCACCCTCCTCGCCGAGGATCGCATCCGCCGGATGGCGTGCGGCGATGACCGCGCGCATCGCCGCCTCGGCGGCCCGGTCGGCGCGGGTGACGGGGCTCAGATCGTCCTTGATCTCGAGCCCCGGATCGCTCGCGCGGAAGAACGGCCGGATCGCCGCTCCGGCCGCGTTGGCCGCCATGATCGCCGTCTGGCGCCGGTCGTTGAAGCCGGCGTCGGTCAATGCGCCGGCCCCAGCGTGTGCAGGAAGGCGATCACGTCGGCGCGGCTCTTCGCGTCGGCGATCCCCGGGTAGTACATCTTCGTGCCGGCCGCGAAAGCGCTCGGGCTCTTCAGCCAGGGGTCGAGCTCGGCATCGGTCCAGCTCTCGGACCCGTGCGCCTTGAGCGCGCCGGAATAGTCGAAGCCCGGCACCGACGCGATCTTGCGGCCGGCGACACCCCAGAGGCTCGGACCCACCATCACCGCGCCCGCGGTCAGCCCGTGGCAGAACGCGCAGTTCGCCGCGACGAACGACCGGCCCGCGGCGACGTCGGCCGCGGGTCGCGTGGTGGCAGCCGCGGCCACGGGGATGAACGGATGCGCGGGCACGGTGTCGTGGACCACGGCGCGCCCGACCGCGCCCGCCAGGACGAGCGCACAGACCGCGATCGCCGTGCTGCCTAGGAGTCTGATCAAGGGTCGTTTCCCTCCCCGAGCGTGTTGGGTGCGGGCCGATCTTGCTCTACCAAGCCTCGCATGCACAGCGCGTGGACGAACCCGATCGTCGTCATTCCGGCCCGCATGGCGGCCAGCCGCCTGCCGGGCAAGCCGCTGGCCGCGATCCGCGGCCGGGCGATGGTGCTGCACGTGCTCGACCGCGCGCTCGAGGCGGGGATCGGGCCGGTGGTGGTCGCCTGCGCCGAGCCCGAGATCGCCGCCGTGGTGGAAGCGGCGGGCGGCCGGGCCGTGCTGACCGCGCCCGCGCTGCCGTCCGGCTCGGACCGCGTGCACGCAGCACTTCGGATCGTCGACCCGGACGCCGCGCATGACGTGGTGGTCAACCTGCAGGGCGACCTGCCCACCATCGCCGCCGCCGACATCGCCCGCGTGCTGCTGCCGCTCGCGGACGACACGTGCGACATCGCGACCCTCGTGGCCCCTGTCGAGAGCGACGACGAGGCGCGGCGGACCTCGGTGGTGAAGGCCGCCTGCGTGTTCGCCGCGGGCGCCGAGACCGCGCGCGTTCCGTATTTCTCGCGGCTGCCCGTGCCGTGGGGGGCGGGCGCGCTCTGGCACCACGTCGGCATCTACGCCTATCGCCGGGCCGCGCTGGACCGGTTCGTGACGCTGCCGCCGAGCCCGCTCGAGGGCCGGGAAAAACTCGAGCAGCTGCGCGCGATCGAGGGCGGGTTGCGGATCGGGGCGGCCCGGATCGCGGCGGCCCCGTTGGGCGTCGACACCGAAGACGACCTGGCCCGCATCCGCGAGATGCCGTCATGAGGATCGCGTTCCAGGGCCGCCCGGGTGCCTATTCCGACCTCGCCTGTCGCGTCCGCTGTCCGGGGGCGGAGACGATCCCCTGCGAGAGCTTCGAGGCGGCGATCGAGGCGGTCCGCTCCGGCGGCGCCGATCTCGGGATGCTCGCCTGCGAGAACAGCCTGGTGGGCCGCGTGCCCGACATCCACGCGCTGCTGCCCGATAGCGGACTCGCGATCGTGGGTGAGCATTTCCAGCGGATCGAGCATTTCCTGCTCGGCGTGCCGGGTGCCGCCACGGGGGCGATCCGCACGATCCACTCCCATGCGGTCGCCCTCGGCCAGGTGCGCGGGCTGATCCGCGAGCTGGGTGCCACCGCGGTGATCGAGGCCGACACCGCCGGCAGCGCCGAGCTCGTGGCGCGATGGGGCGATCCGTCGCGCGCCGCGGTGGCGAGCCGGCTCGCGGCCGACCTGCACGGGCTCGCCGTGCTGCGCGCCAATGTCGAGGACGCGGCGCACAACACCACGCGCTTCTATCTGGCCGCCCGCGAGGCTGCCGCCGCTCCTGCCGGCGCGGCGGTGATGACCACCTTCGTGTTCCGCGTGCGCAACGTGCCGGCAGCACTCTACAAGGCACTCGGCGGATTCGCGACCAACGGCGTGAACATGACGCGTCTCGAGAGCTACATGGTGGGCGGCGCGTTCACCGCCACGCGCTTCCTGTGCGACGTGGAAGGCGATCCGGGCGAGGCCGCACTCGGACACGCGCTGGACGAGCTGCGGTTCTTCTCGAGCGAGTTCCGCATCCTGGGCACGTACCCACGCGATCCGTTCCGCGATCGTTGAGCGGGACCGCTCACGAACCGGGGTTGAGCGGGACCGCGCACGAACGGGAGTCGGGCGGCCCCGCCGCAGGGTCCGACGGCGCCCGGCCGCGGCATTTCCCCTACGTCCAGGCGCTGCGGGCAATGGCCGCGATGTCGGTCGCCTTCGATCACGTGGCGCACGACCTGCTCGCGTCCTCGCCGCGGGCAGGCGCCAGGCTCCGGCTGCTCGGCGCGTGCTGGCATGCGATGCCCTGGCTCGCCGGCGTCGACATCTTCTTCGTGATCTCCGGCTTCGTGATCGCGCACGCGACCGGGCCGCTGTTCGGGACGCGGGCGGGACCGGCCCGGTTCCTGCGCCGGCGCCTCGTGCGCGTCGTCCCGCTCTACTGGCTGACGACGACGCTGTTCCTGGCGACGCTCCTGGCGCTGCCGGGTGCCGTCAACGGCGCGGTCGGCGGCCTGGCCTACGTGGCGAAGAGCTATCTCTTCATCCCGGCGCGGCGCGTGGACGGGCTGGTCGAGCCGGTGTTCGGCCTCGGCTGGACGCTCGATTTCGAGATGCTGTTCTACGTCGTGCTGACGCCCTTCGTGCGCCTGTCGCGCGGCGTCGCGATCGCGGGCGCGACGCTGGTGCTGGCCGGCCTCGTCGCCGCCGGACAGGCCGGCGTGCTGCGCGGCGTCGTACTCGGCACCTGGGCCAGCCCGATCGTGCTGGAATTCTGCGCGGGCCAGGGGATCGCGCTGCTGGTGGGCCGCGTGCGCCTCCCCCCGGCCGTGCGCGCTGGACTGGTGGGCGCCGCGATCGCAGGCTTCGCGTTCGCACCCGCCTCCCTGCCGCGGCCGCTCGCCTGGGGCGGTCCGAGCGTGGCCCTGGTGGCCGCGGCGACGCTCGGTCGCGAGCGCTCCCACGGCGCGTTCGAGCGGATGCTCGAGCGCTGGGGCGACGCCTCCTACGCGCTCTATCTCGTCCATCCGTTCGTGATGCGGCCCGCAACCCTCCTGTGGCGGCATGTCGCGCGATGGGGCGACGCCGCGGCTTTTCCGTGGGTGCTGGCGGAGCTGGCCGCGGCACAGCTCGTGGCGGTCCTGGTGCATCGGCGGATCGAGCGCCCGGTGATGCGACGCTTCGGGCGGATCGGAACGGTTCCTTAACGTGACTGAGACAGAGTGACCGGCGAACTCAATCGCAGGCAGTTCCGACATGCGCTCTTCTCCCGACCGCACCATGCTCGCTCGGCGTCAGGCACGCTCCCTGTCGCTCGCTGCCAAGATGAGCGTGGGGCTCGCTTCGCTGACGACCATCATCCTGCTCCTCGGCGCGCTGGCGATCTCGCGCATGGCCCGGATGGACGATGTCGCGGCCGCCATGCGCGACAAGCACCTGCCGACGCTCGCGCAGGCGGCGACGCTCGGCCTGGCACTGCAGGATGTCCGCCGCTTCGAGGCGCACTACATCCTGTCGCCCACCGAGACCGAGCGCGACGACATCGGCGAGCGCATCAAGTCGCTCGAGCAGCAGGTCGAGACGGACCGCCGTCAGTACGATCCCCTGATCGATGCCGGCCAGCAGCGCGAGCGCTTCGCCACGGTCTTCGATCGGGTCTGGCCGCACTACAAGGCGGACATCACCGCCACCATGCGCGCCGTCGACAACGACCAGGCCACGCAGGCGTACTCGCTCTACACCAACACGAACGACTTCAACACGCTTGCCGCCTTCATCGACTGGAACATCGCCTACGCCACGAAGCAGGGCGCCGCTTCGGGCCATGCGAGCCGCGTGGTCTATGCCTCGACCTGGTGGCTGCTGGTGGGCGGCCTCGTCTGCGCCGTGCTGGTCAGCGCAGTGATCGCCGTCGCCCTGATCCGCCACATCGCCCGTCCGCTCGCCGCCATGGCGGTGGGCATGCGCCGCCTCGCGGACCACGACCTGACCGTGACGATCCCGACGGGCGGCCGCGGCGACGAGATCGGCCGGATGGCATCGGCGGTGCAGGTCTTCAAGGACAACATGATCGCGGCGGACCAGCGGGCGGCATCCGAGCAGGCCGACCGGCAGGCCAAGGCCGAACGCGGCGCGCGCCTCGAGCAGATCGTTCGCAGCTTCGAGAGCACGGCGGCGACCGCGGTGGGCTCGCTCACCAGCGCATCCGGTGAGATGGAGCAGACGGCGCGCTCGATGTCGGCGACCGCGGCCTCGACCGACGAGCAGGCCTCCGCCGTGGCGCAGGCCGCCGAGGCCTCGCGCTCCGGCGTGCAGACGGTGGCCGCCGCCGCCGAGCAGCTGACCGCCTCGATCGGCGAGATCAATCGCCAGGTGGTGCAGGCCGCGCGCGTGAGCGAGAACGCGGTCGCCGATGCGCGCCGCACCGACGGCGTGGTGCGCGCGCTCGCCGAAGGTGCGCGCAAGATCAACGACGTCGTGGGATTGATCACCTCGATCGCCAGCCAGACCAATCTTCTGGCGCTGAACGCGACGATCGAGGCGGCGCGGGCGGGCGAGGCGGGTCGCGGCTTCGCGGTGGTGGCGTCCGAGGTGAAGAGCCTGGCGCAGCAGACCGCGCGCGCGACCGAGGAGATCGAGGCGCAGATCGGCGAGGTGCAGGCCGCGACGAACGAGGCGGTGGGGTCGATCAGCAACATCGTGACCGTGATCGAGGAGGTGGGTGCGATCGCGACCGCGATCGCCGCCGCGGTCGAGGAGCAGGGGGCGGCCACCGCGGAGATCGCGCGCAACGTGCAGGAGACCGCGGCGAGCACCGAAACGGTGACTACCAACATCGCGGGCGTCAGCCGTGCCGCGAACGACACGGGTGCGGCCGCGAGCGAAGTCCTCAGTGCGGCTGGCAACCTTTCAGCGCAGGCCGGACAGCTGTCGAAGGAGGTGTCTCGCTTCGTAGGGGATGTGAGAGCTGCTTAAGCAGTTTCCGCCACGATGCATGCTCAGAGTCAGCTTGGGGTTCGCTACTCATCGCGACCTCCATCTCTGCCTTTGGTCAAACTTGGAGTGAGTAGATCCGCGACAGGCTCCTCGCCTCAGGCCGAGTCCGGCCCTCGTCCTCATCACGCGGTGCGTCCGGCAGCACGATCGGCTCCACCAGGTCGGGCCGGTTGTGCCTCGGCGAATTCACGTCCCGGGACACCGGCCATAGCCGCAGCGTTCCATCCGGCGCTGGACGCATGAGCGGCTCGAGCTCACCCGCTTCCTCGCCCAACCACACCGGCCATGCCTCCGGCTCGAGCACCACGGGGCAGGCGGCCACAAAGCCGGCCGATTCCGCTTCCGAAGCTTGTTACATCATGCGAGCTTGCTTCGCCGCAAAATGCGGCCCGAGAGGCGAGCATGGACGTTGACCCGAAGCGCCTCGTAGTGGTGGACGTTGGAGCGGCCGAAGGGTTGCAGCCGAAATGGGCCGCGCACGCCGATCGCATTCTTCCGGTGCTGTTCGAACCTAACCCGGCAGAGGCGGCCAAGATCCGCCATTCTCTACGCGACATCCCGGGGTCTCTGGTGATTGAAAGCGGCCTGTCCAACCGCGCCGGCGAGCACACTCTCACCATTGGGCGTTGGTATGGCTGCACTTCACTGCTCAAGGCCGACCCCGAGGTCCTGCGTGGCTATGGCATCGCCCACCTCTATGATCCGACCGGAACGGCTGTCGTTTCCTGCGATCGCTACGACGTGCTTCAAAAGGCAGGACGGGTGCCGGCACCGGATGTGATCAAACTGGATGTCGAGGGCTTTGAATACGAGGTGCTGGAGGGTTTCGGCGAACTACTCGGAAACTGCCTCGCCATCGAGGCTGAAGCCTGGTTCAGGCCGGTCTATCGCGGCACGAAGCTGCTGCATCGGCTGATTGAGCAGCTGGATGAATTCGGAATGGTGCTGCGCCGCGTCGAGCCGATCGACGCCTTTGACGGTGATCTCGTGGTGTGCAACGCTTTCTTCACGGTCAGCCGCGAGCGCGCTCGGCGCCTAGACGGTGAGCACCGCAGTAAGTTCGATCTGATCCGCAAGGTCTGGTCGCTGCGTCCCTAAATGCTTCGCCGATCATGCGATCACAGTCAGCAGAGCTTGTTTTGGCTGCGGTCGCGTGCCGTCCGAAATTAGAACCGGTCGATACGAACCTGCCTGAGATACAGGAGATGATCCGCCGCTTGAGCGAGTTCAATCTCGGCGTTTTCATGCCGCACATCCACGATGAGAATGGTGAGTTCAAGAGCTCACCAGACGGCGTGGTATCTGTCGAAGATGGTCTACAAGTATCGTTCCGCCAGGAAGATAACTTGGAGCAGCAGGTCGACAGTCTCGTTCCGGTGGCTTGGATTTGGCGAGACGACGGTGTGTTCGTCGGCTCTACGTGCAAGCAAGTGTGCCTCGATATCCCATCATACCCGCCAGGTAAGCCCAAACAGCACCGGAAGACACACAACCAGGGTTATTGACGGAAGGCCGCCTCGACGCCTTTCTTCTCATCCGCGAGACGCCTGGAACTCTTTAGAATGACGGATAGCCCAGAAGCGATCCTCCTCGTTGATGGGCATCCGTTTTGCGTCATCCTCGACGCACCACTCGAAAAGCATGCTACTGGCGAACTCGGCTCTTCCGATTTCGGAACGCTCCAGCGCATCGTGTAACTGATCCACGATCCCTTGCGATGACATGTCGAGGCGTTTCCGTATCATCCACTCGCGCCAGAAAGCGGGATGTTCGATCTTGAGTCGAGCACAATAGCCGCCACCCGCACGTCTATCATATCAACCTCAATCCAGTTCTTTACCCGCGTAGGTCACGTCAAGTTCCCCTTCACGTGTGTCCAGATAGAGCCGCGCGCTGTCGCGTGAAGCCTCTGGTATCTCAACCAGCAACTCCATCAGGTAGGCGACCGCGTCTTGAAGGGGAACTTCGAACAAACGGGATTGATTGACTTCCATGAAGGTCATCGTACGCACGGCATTCCGCTCCATCAGGATGCGTTCTGTTCGAGAGTGCTACCATACCAGCGCGTCCGGTAAATGACGCACCAGCGACGCCCGCAGTGGCTTCTCAACCACATCTATCGCAGACTCACACCAGTCGCTCACGTATCGCTGCTGTGAACGCCTACTCCTCACCCAACGCCTTCAGCACCGCAGCACCTATCGCATCGCGTATCCTGTCCATCGTGTGACGGTCATGCTCATGACCCTGGACTAAATTCCAAATCAACGACTCGATGTCGTAGTTGCCGACCTCCTCTGTAATAGGCTTGAACTCGAACACGGCCCAGCCGACGATCTCGCGACGGTTCGGCGGAGAACCACCCCAGGGTTGATTTGAATCCATTGAGCTACCCACCTACCAGACACCCACTCAGAACGCACCAGCGACGACAGGGATCACCTCCACGGCCCTATCTATCGCAGAACCACCCCCATCGCTCACTGACCGCTGCTGTCGTTTTATTTCAATGAGGTCCTGCCTCGTTCCCGGTGCATGTCGTTCGGGTTGACGGACGAGTGGCAGCGCCGCACCTCATAGGATGAAGACACGAGCTTTGTTGGCCGGCTTGCCCGGGATCCACGTCACAAGCGTAAAGCGTGGTGACAACAGATGGATTGTCACGGCCTTCGGGCTCGGCCGAGGTCCTTGTCCGGGGTCGTGTCCCTGATGGTGGTGTAGGAGGCGGCCACCGCGGTGGAGCTGGGTAGG
>CAXTVZ010000073.1:0-14442 GCA_964247685.1 uncultured Acetobacteraceae bacterium | reverse complement strand
CGGATCGGCATCGACCCGCTGGGCGGTGCCGCGGTGCCGTACTGGCAGCCGATCATCGAACGCTACGGGATCGCGGCCACCGTGGTCAGCGACGTCATCGATCCGACCTTCCGCTTCATGACCGCGGACTGGGACGGACGCATCCGCATGGATTGCTCCTCGCCCTATGCGATGGAGCGTCTGGTCGGTTTCGCCGGATCGTTTGACGTGGCCTTCGCCAACGACACCGATGCCGACCGGCACGGGATCGTGGCCGGGGGTGGGTTGATGAATCCGAACCACTATCTCGCGGCCTCGGTGTCGTATCTGTTCGGCAACCGCCCGGACTGGGGCGGCGATGTCGGGGTGGGAAAGACCGCCGTCAGCAGCGCCATCATCGACCGCGTGACGCGCCAGCTCGGGCGCCGTCTGTTCGAGGTGCCGGTCGGGTTCAAATGGTTTGTGGACGGCCTGCTCGACGGATCGCTCGGCTTCGTGGGCGAGGAGAGTGCGGGCGCTTCGCTCCTGCGCCGGGACGGCACGGTCTGGACCACGGACAAGGACGGGATCGTGCTCGGCCTGCTCGCCGCCGAGATCACGGCGCGCACGGAGCGCGACCCTGCCGCCGCCTACCGCGACATCGAGAGCGCGCTCGGAACCTCGTATTACGCGCGCATCGATGCCCCGGCGAGTGCTGCCCAGAAGGCCGCGCTGGGGCGCCTCGAGCCCGCGACGCTTGGCATGCGCGAGCTCGCCGGCGAGCCGGTCGGCGACACGCTGATCGCCGCCCCCGGCAACGCCGCATCCTTGGGCGGCGTCAAGGTGGTGGCGGAGAATGGCTGGTTTGCGGCCCGTCCGTCCGGGACCGAGGACGTCTACAAGATCTATGCGGAGAGCTTCCACAACGAGGAGCATCTGGCGCAGATCCAGAGCGAGGCGCAGTCGGCGATCGGCGCGTTGTTCGCGTCCCAGAACGCCCCGTCATGAGACCAGGCCCGCGGTCCCGGCGACGGCACCGCGTTTCCTCGTGACGTCAGCTTCACCAGGGAGATTGGCGGGCGCGATCATGCATCGGACGGGTTGTGCGTCGCTTCCGGCTCCGGCCCGGCTTGGCCTGCGGCGGAGGTCAGGTAAGTCCGTAGAAACGGCGCGCGTTCGTCTCGAAGATCTTCTCGAGATCTTCGGCGCCGAAGATCTCGCCCAGCAATCCATGCGCGAGTGCCACGACCTCCGCATGGCTCGCAGCGATCGTGCAGACCGGCCAGTCCGTGCCGAAGACCAGCCGGTCGGCGCCGAACGACGCGGCCACGTGGCGCAGGAACGGCCTGATCCGGTCCGCCGACCAGTCGACACCAGCCTCCGTCACCATACCCGAGACCTTGCACATCAGGCGCGGATGGGCGGCGAGCTCGGTGATGTGGTCTGCCCACTCTCCGAGTTCCGGCCTCGTCATGTCCGGCTTGGAGAGGTGGTCCACAATCCCGCGCAGGCCCGGCGTTTCGCCGAGGACCTGCAGCAGCGCCCGCAGGTGGGGCGGCCGCGTCAGGATATCGAACGCGACATCGAGCCGGGCGACCTCTGCGAGCGCGTCACGGAAGCGGCGATCGAGGATGAGCGCCGGCGGATGCTCCTGCAGCATCGGTCGCAGCCCAACCCATTTCGACCGCGCCCGATAATGCGCGAGGCGTGCGGGGAAATCCGGCGACAGCATGTCGACCCAACCCACCACGCCGGCGACAAACGACGTGCGCGCGGCGATGGCGAGCAGGTGGTCGGTCTCGGCCTCGGTCTCTGCGGCCTGCACGAGGATCGTGCGCGTGATGCCGGCCGCCTCCATCGCCGGCGCCAGATCCTCGGGCACGAAGTCGCGATACAGCGCGGTGAGATCCGGCGTCATCCAGCCATAGTCGCCGCGATCCACGGCCCAGAAATGCTGGTGGGCATCAAGCACGGCCGGCTCCCCAATCAGGCGCGCGCCCGCTCACGCACGCACCACGCCTTTCTTGAGCAGGACGTTGCCGTACAGCCGGCTCTCGCCGGTCAAAACGACCGCGAAGGCGGCTTTGGCACGATCGTAGAACGCGAAGCGATCGATGACTTCGACCTTCACGCTGCTCCCCTCGGCGTTCGCGAGGATCGTGTCGAATTCGGCATAGATCGTGGGCCGCTCGCCGGGTGCCGCCATGACGGCCGCCGGCGCGTCGACGAAATCGTCGAGCGGCAGGAGGGTCAGAATGGCGCGCAGCACGTCGGTGGCAGGAACGCCCGGCAGCTGGACCAGCTGGGTTGCGGATGCTGCGGCAGGGAAATTCCTGTCCACGACGGCCAACTCGTCGCCGTGACCCATATCGGCCAGGATGGCGAGCAGGTCGCCGGTCAGCAGGGGATCGATGATCTTGAGCATGGGGTCCTCGGCGCTGTCAGGTTTTGGCGGAAGCGAGAGCTGCATCCAGATCGGGCCATAGATCCTCGGGCAGCTCGGTGTCGAACCAGTCGATGTTCTTTTCGAGCTGCTCGCGCGACTTGGCGCCGATGACCACGCAGGTCACGGCCGGATGGCGAAGCGGAAAGCGGATCGCGGCTGCCGCAAGCGGAATGCGGTGATCGTCGCAGACGCCGCGCAACGCTTCCACCCGTGCCACGATCTCGGCCGGTGCGTCGGTGTAGTTGAACTTGCGGCGGCCGCCCACGGGTGCTGCCAGGATCCCGGAATTGTAGACGCCGGCGATCGCGAGTGCCACGCCGCGCCGCTGTGCGAGCGGCAGGAAGGTCTCGGCCGCGTCACGGTCGAGCAGCGAGTAGCGTCCGGCCAGCATGCAGCAATCGAGATCGGTCTCTTCGAGCGCGTCGCGGATCGCCTCCCACTCGTTCACGCCGAGGCCGAAGCCCTTGATGTTGCCGGCCGCCTTGAGCTCCTGCAGCGCGCGGAAGCCGCCGCCCTTCGTCAGCGCGGACCAGTGATGGTCGTGCAACTCGCCATGCGTGACCCGGCCGATGTCGTGGACGTAGAGCAGGTCGATGCGCCGGAGGCCCAGCCGCTGCTGGCTGTCGTCGTAGCTGCGCATGATCGCGTCGTAGCTGTAGTCGAACACCTCGCGGAACGGCAGGGCGTTGTAGAAGCCCGGATCGAGCGGGTTGCGCGGCGGCTCGGGCGGAAGCGACCGGCCGGCGCGCTCGTTCGTCATCAGCCGCCCGACCTTGGTCGAGAGCGCGTAGGGCTCGCTCTTCTCCCGCAGCACGTGGCCCGTCAGGTGCTCGGAGCGCGTGAGCCCATACATCGGCGCCGTGTCGAAATAGCGGATGCCGCGCTCCCACGCGCATTCCAGCACGTCGAGCGCCTGGGCGCGCGGCACATCGGCGTAGAGGCCGCCGAGTGGTGCGGTTCCGAAGCCGAGTGCGGTGAGCGTGAGGCCGGTCGACCCGACCTCGCGCGGCGTGATTGCGGTGATCGCCGCCATGCGTCTCGTCTCCTGGATGTCAGCCCCGCGCCGGGCGGCGGCTCCGTTCGTTGGCGAAGACGATCAGGCCGACGCTGATCAGAAGCAAGAGGCCACGGACGATCTGACTGCGGCTGTCGGTCCAGCCCAGCAATGCGGCGCCGTTGAGGAAGCCCACCAGGAAGACGATCGCGGCGAGCGTGCCGAGCACGTTGGGCTTGCCCATCTTGAGCGCCATGCCGCCGAGCAGAACTGCGGTCAGACCGTTGAGGAAATAGGAGCCGCCAAGATAGGGCTGACCCGAGGACAGGTTCGCCGCGAGCAGAATGCCGGCGATCGCCGAGACGACGCCCGAGAGGACGTAGAGGAGCGAGACGAGCCGCTTGACAGGCACGCCGGCTTCGACGACCGCCGCGCGGTTCTGCTCGAGCGCGTAGATGTAGGTGCCGAGCGTCAGTTTCTCCTGGGCGAACCAGGCGGCGGCGTAGAGAAGCACGACGAGGATCGCGACCAGCGGCAGGGGACCGGCGTGGGCCGCGAGGATCGCGCCCACGAAACCGGTCGAGCCGAGCGAGATGGACGTGCCCGCACCGAGCGCTGCCGCGATGGAGGCGGCGAGTGCGCCCGATGCGATGGTGATGACGAGTGCCGGAAGACGCAGCATTCCCACGAGAACTGCGTTGAACGTGCCGAAAAGAAGGCCCACCGCCAATCCTGCAAGGCTTGCGAGCGGCCAGCCGGCGCCATGATCCACCAGGCTCGCGGTGAGCATGTTGGCAAGCGCCGCCACCGACATGAAGCTGACATCGATTTCGCCCGCGGCCACGATCCAGGTCAGGCCGAGGAACATCAGCGCCGCGATCGAGGCGGACATCAGCATGCTCTGGATGCTGCCCGCGTTCGCGAAAGTGGGCCGGAGCACGGCGAGGAGTACAAACACGGTCGCCACGAACAGGAAGAAGCCATAGCGCATTGCCCAGGGTCTGCGGCGGCCCGTCCGGTGCGTGGTGACACCGCCCATCGGAACCGCTTCCACCAGCTCGCTCACGCCGCACGCTCCCGCCCGAGCGACAGCCCGCGTCGCGCGGCCTCGATGAGGCTGGGGTCGAAGGCGAGGATGGCCGCGATCAGGACCGTGCTGACGATCGCATCGGAATAGTAGTAGGGCACAGCGAGCAGCACGAAACCGCTCAGCATCATCGACATCAGCAGCGTGCCGGCCATCGTCGCGGGCACGGACGGGCGGCCGAACAGAGCCGCCCCCAGGTAGACTGCGGCGAAGGCCGGCATCAGCAGCTGGTTGCCGGCGGTGACATCGGCGGCGCCCGCGGAGGCCACCAGCAGCGCGATGGAAAGGCAGGACGTGATGCCGCAGATGACGAAGGCCAGCACCACCGTCCGACGCACGCCGATGCCCGAGAAACGTGCCGAAACTGGATTTTCGCCCGTCGCATAGAAGGCGTGACCGGCGCGCGAGGTGTGCAGAATGAGGTAGGCGATGACAGCCACGCCGAGAAGGATCGCGAAGGGCTCGTCGAGGCCAAGAACGCGGCTATCGTTCAGATCGAGAATGCCCGACATCATGAAGCCGTCGGAGATCGTGGTTCCGTCCGAGTAGAAATAGGAGAACCCGATCGCGAGGCCGCCCGTCGCGATCGTGGTGACGATGTCAGGCAGCTTGAAGCGCGCGACGGCGACACCGTTGACGAGACCGAACACCGCACCGACCGCCATCGCGCCACCCACCGCCGAAAGCAGCGGGACGTTGGCCGCGATCAGCCAGCCGAGCGTCATGGCGCCCAGCGACGCCACTCCCGGGAAGGAAAGGTCGAAATGGCGCACGATGATCACGAAGGTCAGGCCGAGCGCCGCAAGCCCGTTGATGGCCATGTGACGGAGCAGACCGCGGAAATTGCCGAGCGTCAGGAAGGTGGGCGTCAGTAACTCGAAGACGCAGGCGATCAGGACGACGATGCCGGCGAAGGCCAGCAGGCGCAGCAGCATGGGGTGGCGCCTCACTGTTCCGCTCTTCCCATGATGCCGGCATGCAGCAGCTGGTCGCGCGGAACGTCGCGGGCCGGCTGGCCGATCGGACTTCCCTTGTAGAGCGCGATGGTGCGATCGGCGACGCCGTAGACCTCATCGCAGTCGGACGACATGACGATCACTGCCGCGTTGCCTGCGAGCTCGCGCATCAGTCCGTAGATCTTGGCGCGAGCGCCGATGTCCACGCCGATCGTGGGCTCGACGAAGATGTAGACGTCGGCGCGTCGGTAGAGACCTTTCGCAATCACCACCTTCTGCTGGTTGCCGCCGGAGAACCCCCTGAGCGCGCGCCCCAGCCTCATCGGCTGCAGGTCGACCTTTTCCATCAGGCTGCGAGCCATCTGCCGGTTCGTGCCGGCGCGCATGAATCCCGCCCGTGAGGCGCGTCCGAGATTGGAGAGCGTCATGTTGAACACGACGTCCTCCTCCATCGTCAGACCTTCGTGGCGCCGGTCCCCAGGGACGAGAAAGATGCCGTGTGCAAGCGCATCCGCGGGAGACCGCAACCGCAGCCGGCATCCGTGCAGCAGGATGTCGCCCTCGTCAGCGGCGGTCGCACCGAACAGAACTTTCGAGAGTTCGTCGACCCCGGAACCGACCAGGCCGAAGATTCCGAGGATCTCGCCGCGTCGCGCCTTGAACGAGATGTTCGCGAACATCCCGTCGCAGCCGAGATCTCTCGCTTCCAGGAGGACATCACCATCGGCTTTCTCACCATGCGGCGGGTAGGTCTCACCCGCGGTCTCGTTCAGCATGAGGTTCGGGATCGAGACGCGGGCTGTGCGCGCCTCGGCGACACTCATGGTGGCCACGTTGCGGCCACCGCGAAACACCGTGAACCGGTCGGCGATCTCGAATACCTCTTCCAACCGATGCGTGATGTAGATGATCGCGATGCCCGATGCCTGCAGCGTGCGCATCATGGCAAAGAGGGAGGACTTCTCCCGCTCGGTCAGCGTCGATGTCGGCTCATCGAGGATGAGGATGCGCGCATCCTCCAGGCGCAGCGCGTGCAGGATGGCGACGATCTCCCGCTCCACGGGAGGCATGTCGCCGAGACGCTGGCCGAGATCGATACGGATCGGGAAGCGCTGGAGCAGGCGCGCCGCACGTGCCGCGATATTGCCGCTGTCGACCCGCCGGAACAGTCCGGGACGCCGCGACTCCTGCCCCAGGAAGATGTTCTCCGCACCCGAGAGGTCGGGCACGAGCTCCGGATGCTGCTGCACCACTGCGACACCGGCCTCGATCGCGGCGCGGGGCGTTCCGAGCTCGACGGCCAGGCCGTCGATGGCAATCGTGCCGCCCTCCTTTGCATACACGCCCGAAAGGATCTTGATCAGCGTGGATTTGCCCGCGCCGTTCACGCCGAGGAGCGCGTGGATCTCGCCGGCACGCAGATCGAAGTCGACGCGGTCGAGCGCGACAACATCACCGAAACGCTTGTCGATGCCCGCGGCCGTGAGAACGCTCTCCCGTGCGCCATCCATCGTCGGTTCTCCTGGCTGCCTGGCGGCAAGGGAAGACTAGAGATTCCCTCCTTGCCGCGTGGCCGTCAAAGCACGCGGTTCCAGCCGAGCTTGGCCGCTTCGCCGGGCTGGTCGTAATTGTCGGGAAGCGTCTTGAGTTTGATCAGGCTTGCCTGCGTCACGGCATAGACCGGCGTTATGATGAAGCGAGGCGCCTTGCGACCGGCGAGATGCTCGTGCGCGTAGAACGCGTTCATGTAGGTCATTTCGTAGAAACTCTGCGCCATGCTGAGCTTCATCGGCGAGCCTGACTTGATGTATTCGAAGGATTGCTGGCCGCCATCGATGCCGGTGATGATCACCTTGCGCCCCGTGGCACGGATCGCGAGCGCGCCCTGCGTCGCCGCACCATCCCAGGCGCACCAGACCGCATCGAGCTGCTGGTTGGCGGTGAGGATCTGGTCGACCACCTGGCGCGGCGTCGTCGAGCCGCCCAGTGCGAAGGCGATGTCCGAGACGATCTTGATGTTCGGGTAGCGACCGAATACCGCCTTGGCGCCGAGCGTGCGCTGATCCCAGCTCTCGTTGGACGGCAGCGACACGAGCGCGACACTGCCTTTGCCGCCGAGCGTGTCAGCGATGTACTGGGCGGAGTACGAACCGAGCCCAAAATTGTTCGACATCGCCGTCGTCGTGACCGTTGTGTGCGGCACGTAGCTGTCGCCCACGAAGATCGGGATGCCCGACTTCACCGCCTGGTCGACCGCCGACGAGATCGCCGACGAATCCGCAGGCACGATGAAGATCGCATCCGGCTTGGAGTCGACAAAGGCCAGGATCTGGTCGGCCTGCTTCTTCACGTCGTAATTGGCGTCCGTCATGGTCAACTGGCCGCCCAGCAGTTTGACCGCGTCCTTGTAGCCGTTCGAGATGTGGCGGCCCGACTCCCAGACCGTCCAGCCAAGCGAGGCGCAGAACTTCAGGTCCTTGTTCTGCGCGCGGGAGAATCCGGGCCGCAGGACCGTCGCCGCGACCGCCGCCGCAGCGCCGGCCGACAGCGCGCCTCGTCGGGTCAGTTGCAGGCCGCCGGCATGCGTCACCTGCCCGGCATCATTCTCGTCGTTCATTGTGGCTTCCCTCCTTCTTGATCTTGTCGTTGCGCGCCGCGGACGGCTGCATCAGCGTGCCTGGTGCAGCATCTCAAGGTAGTCGCCCTGGCTCGGTGTCCGCGGGTTCGTCGCGTGGCAATGATCCCTCAGCGCCGCGTGCGACACCTCCTCCATCATGGCCTCTGTCACGCCCATCGCGACGAGCCCCGACGGAAGGCCCAGTCTTGCGTTCAGGGCGACCACGATCTCGGCCGGATCTCCGCCCATCAGGCGCTCGAGCACGCCCCATTTCCCGCCGATCGCGTCACGGTTGAAGCGCAGCACGGCGGGCATGAGCACCGCGTTCAGCGTGCCGTGGTGAAGATTGAGGCTGCGGATCGCGCCCAGCGGATGGGTGAGCGCGTGTACCGCGCCGAGCCCCTTCTGAAAGGCCATCGCACCTTCGAGCGCGCAGACCATCATGTCGCGCCGCGCCGCGTGGTCACCACCGTCGCCCGTCGCCCGTTCGATCGAGCGCAACCCGCATTCGAGACCGTGCAGCGCGATCGCCTCGGCCGGCGGATTAAAGGCCGGCGCCATGTAGGTCTCGAGACAATGCGAGAGCGCGTCCATGCCCGTGGCCGCGGTCAGGCCCGGCGGCAGTCCGTAGGTGAGCTCCGGATCGCAGAGCGCGATCGTCGGCAGGTTGTGCGGCGAGATGATGCCGAGCTTGCGGCCTTCCGCCGTGATGATGACGGCGGCGCGACCCACCTCTGACCCCGTGCCGGATGTGGTCGGCACCGCGATCATCGGGCAGATCCGCGCATGGATACGCGCAACGCCCCCGTTGACGGCGGCGTACTGATCGAGCGGCGCGGGGTGCCCGGTCAGCAGACGCACTGCCTTCGCGAGATCGAGCGACGAGCCGCCGCCGAGCCCCACAATGCCGTCGCATTCCTCGGCGACGTAGAGCGCATGCGCGGCCATGACGGCCGCTTCCGTCGGGTTCGGTGGCGTGCCGTCGAAGACGACGGCCGCTGGCACCCTTGCCAGAAGTTGCGAGACGAGGCCGGTCGCGACGAGACCGCGATCGGTTGCGATCAGCGGCCGGCGCACGCCGATCTCGGCGAGCAGTTCCGGCAGACGGCGCGCCTCGCCCTCTCCGAACTCGATGCGGGTCAAATAGCTGATCGAGCTCACGCCCTGTCCCTCCGCCGCGGCTGCCTGGCCATCTCCGTGGCCTCTCATATATCGGTGACGGTGATCTCTCCGGAGAAGGCTGTCAAGCGCGCCGAGAAAGCATTTGCCAGGCCATCACAAGAGAAGGTATCTGCTCATGGCGGAGAGAAACCGTTGATGCAAAGCCGGCCGGTTCAGAAAGCCGATCAGATATATGAGCTGCTTCGCCACTCTATCGTCATGCTCGAGATGGCACCGGGTGCGCCGATCATCGAGCGCGAGCTCTGCGCCACCTGGGACGTCTCGCGCACGCCCGTGCGCGAGGCCATCCAGCGACTGGCAGAGGAGGGGCTCGTGGTGGTCGTGCCGCATTCCGGCACCTATGTCAGCCGTATCTCCTACCGCACGGCCGAGGAAGGTTTCGTGATTCGCCGCGCGCTCGAAGTGGAGGGTGTGCGCCGCGCCGCATCGCTGGCGACGGAGAGCGACGGCGCCGGGCTCGACGTCATCATCGCACGCATGCGCGAGATCATCGCCAGCCACCAACTGCTCCGCTATCTTGACGAGGACGACGCGCTGCATTTCTCGCTCGCGCGCCTGAGCGGCATGACACGGCTGTGGAAGTTCATCACCATTGCCAAGGTCGATCTCGACCGCATGCGTCAGCTCTCGGCCACCGTGCCGGGCCATCTCGACCGCGTCACTAACCAGCACGCCGCCATCGTCGACGCAGTCAAGCGCGGCAAGGCCGACCAGGCTGAGCTCGCCATGCGCATCCACCTGGAATCCTCGTTCGAGGTCATGTCCGGGCTGCTGCGGGCGAGCGAAGACATCTTCGTGGAAGGAGAAAAGTGATGGACGGCACGCTGCAAGCCGTTTCCTCCTGGATCAGTCTGCATCCGACCGACAATGTCGTCGTCGCCCGCGTGCGGATCGAACCGGAGGCGGCTGTCGACGTTGCGGGCGTCCGGCCGCTCCAGGCGATTCCGCGCGGCCACAAGATGTCGATCGCCGACATCAGTGCCGGGGATCCGGTCCGCAAATACGGGCAGATCATCGGCTTCGCGACTGAGGACATCCGCGCTGGCGACCACGTGCATCTGCAGAACCTGGCGGTGGGCGAGTTCACGCGCGAACACGCGTTCTGCGTCGATGCGCATCCGACCGATTACGTCGACTTGTCCCAGCAGGCGCAGTTTGAAGGCTATAGGCGACCGGACGGTCGCGTGGGCACGCGCAACTACATCGCGGTGGTCGCGTCGGTGAACTGCTCAGCGACCGTCTGCCGGGCGGTGGCCGCCCATTTCGCCTCACCGGAGGTCATGGCCCGCTATCCCGGCGTGGACGGTGTGATCGCGCTGACCCATGGCGGCGGGTGTGCGATCAACACGAACACCGAGGGCTACCAATATCTCACCCGCACGATCGCGGGCTACGCCACGCATCCGAATGTCGGCGGCGTGCTGATGATCGGCCTCGGCTGCGAGACCAACCACATTCCGACGCTGCTTCAGCGCGAAGGCCTGGCAGAGTCGGATCGGCTTCGCACGCTCACCATCCAAGCCGTCGGCGGCACGCGCCGAACCATCGAGGCGAGCATCGCCGCGGTCGTCGAGATGATGCCGATCGTGGGCGCCGCACGGCGCGAGCCCGTGCCAGCGTCGGGCCTCGTGCTGGCGCTCGAATGCGGCGGGTCGGACGGCTATTCCGGCATCTCCGCAAACCCCGGTCTGGGCCATGCCGCCGACCTCCTGGTGCGTCATGGCGGCACGGTGGTGCTCGCTGAAACCCCGGAGATCTACGGCGCAGAGCATCTGCTCACGCGCCGCGCGACGTCGCCGGCGGTGGCTGCGAAACTGCTCGAGCGCATCGCCTGGTGGCGCGACTACACCGCGCGCAACAATGCCGAGATGGACAACAACCCGTCGCACGGCAACAAGGCTGGCGGCCTCACCACGATCCTCGAGAAATCACTCGGCGCGGTCGCCAAGGGCGGCAGCTCGGCGCTCGAGGCGGTGGTCGAATACGCCGAGCGCGTCACCACGCGCGGCCTCGTCTTCATGGACACGCCGGGCTACGATCCGGTGGCCGTGACGGGACAGGTGGCGGGAGGGTGCAACCTCATCTGCTTCACCACCGGTCGCGGCTCGGTCTCCGGCTTCAAGCCTGCGCCCTCCCTGAAACTCGCAACGAACTCCGATCTCTTCCGTCACATGTCCGAGGACATGGATATCGATTGCGGCACGGTGATCACGGGTGCCGAGACCATGGAGCAGCTCGGCGAGCGCATCTTCCGCCACCTGCTCGAGACCGCCTCGGGTCGCGCCACGCTGAGCGAGCAGCTCGGCTACGGCGACAACGAATTCGTGCCCTGGCAGGTGGGCGCCGTGATGTGAACGTCGCCGGCCCGAGACCGACATTCCCGAGGGAGGGAAGCGCATGACAACAATCAGCGACAGATACGACATCGTCATCATCGGCGCCGGCGTTGGCGGTGGCGCCATGGCGAACCGCCTCGCCCGCAGTGGCGCGCGCGTGCTGATGATCGAGCGCGGCAACTACCTGCCGCGCGAGGCCGACAACTGGTCGGTCAAGGCCGTGTTCCGCGATCGGAAATACACGACCAAGGAAACCTGGCTCGGTCGCGACGGTCGCGAGTTCAACCCGTCGACCTTCTACTATGTCGGCGGAAACTCGAAGTTTTTCGGAGCGGCGACCGTGCGGTTCCGACGCGAGGATTTCGCCGAGCTGCAGCACGAGGGCGGCGTCGCGCCTGCCTGGCCGGTCGCTTACGAGGAATTCGAGCCCTACTACGCCGAGGCGGAGCGCATGATGGGCACGCATGGCACGGCCGGCGCCGACCCGATCGAGCCGCCACGCTCCGGACCGATGCCCTATCCCGCGATCGGCCATGAGCCCGAGATCGCGGCGGTCGCCGACAAGCTGCGTCGCCTCGGCTTGCGACCCTTCCCGCTGCCGCTCGCGATCGACCGCCACGAGGGGGGCGCCTGCATCCGCTGCGCCACCTGCGACGGCTTCGCCTGCAAGCTCGGCGCGAAAAACGACGGAGAGGTTCGCCTGGTCGGCCCCGCACTGGCGACCGGCCTGGTCGATCTCGTGCTCGACACCAAGGCCATTCGGCTGCTGACCGACAACACCGGAAAGCGTGTCATCGGCATCGAGGTCGAGCAGGATGGGCAGCGGCGTACCATCCGCGGCGAGTTGTTCATCTCGGCTGCAGGTGCGATCAACTCGGCCGCACTCCTGCTGCGCTCGGCCAACGACAGGCATCCGAACGGGCTCGGCAACAACAGTTCCGATCAGCTCGGCCGCAACTACATGGCGCACAACAACACCGCCATGATGGCCGTCCATCCGTTGCGCAAGAACCGGGTCAAGTTCCAGAAGTCGCTCTGCATCAACGATTTCTATCTGGCCAACTCGGTGCGCCCTTATCCGATGGGCAATATCCAGGGGCTCGGCAAGCTGCAGGGCGGCATGCTGACCGCCAACATGCGATGGATTCCCGAATGGGTGATGACCCGCTTCGCCGAACGCTCGGTCGACTGGTGGCTGATGTCGGAGGATCTGCCCGATCCGGACAATCGCGTGAGCGTGGAAGCCGACGGCAAGATCCGCCTGAGCTACACGCCGAACAATCTGAAGTCGCACAACGAGCTCGTCGCGCACTGGACCAGGATCATGCGCTCGATCGGTTTCCCCATCGTGCTGACGCAGAAGATGGACATCACCGTGTCGATGCATCAGTGCGGCACGGCACGTTTCGGCACGGATCCCGCGACCTCCGTGCTCGACACGAACTCGAAGGCCTGGGACCTCGACAACCTCTACGTCGTCGATGCGTCCTTCCTGCCGAGCTCGGCAGGCTTCAACCCCTCGCTCACCATCGTGGCGCAGGCGATCCGCGTCACCGAGCACATCGCCGACAAGGTGCTGATGTCCGAAGCGGTGGTGGCCTGACGGAGAAGCCCGCATGACCCGGCGGACCGCAAGTCGCTTCGATCTCTCCGGCCGTGTGGCGATCGTCACGGGTGGATCGCGCGGGATCGGACGTGCACTGGCACTTGGTCTTGCGGAACATGGCGCGGCGGTCGTGGTCAACTACCAGGTCACCGCATCGCGCGCGCACGACGTGGTGGGCGAGATCGAGGCGATGGGCGGTCGGGCGACTGCCATACAGGCCGATGTCTCGAACGAGGACGCGGCGCGACGCCTGGTCGACGAAACAGTCGCCGCGTTCGGCGCGATCGACATCCTCGTCAACAATGCCGGCATCATCCGTCCCGGCCCGATCGACAGTTTCACCCTCGCCGACTGGCGCGCGACGATGGCCGTGAACCTGGAGGGCGTCTTCCTCATGTGCCGTGAAGCGGGCGCGCAGATGATCCGGCAGAAGCGCGGCAGCATCGTCACGATCGGCTCGATGTCCGGCCTGATCGTCAACTGGCCGTTCCGCCACACCGCCTACAACGTGTCAAAAGCGGGTGTGCACATGCTGACCAAGGGCCTGGCCACCGAATGGGCCGAGCACAACATTCGTGTCAATGCAGTCGCACCGGGCTATATCCGCACCGAGCTCACCGAAGAGGTGCTCCGCGAGAAGCCCGACGTCGTCCGCGAACATTGGGCGAGGGGCGCCGTGCAGAACCGCATCGGCGAGCCCGACGAGCTGGTCGGCGCTGTTGTCTACCTTGCCTCCGACGCGTCGAGCTTCACCACCGGCGAGATCATGACCGTGGACGGTGGCCTCACCCTGCGCTGACCCGGGCCGCCACGCGCTGCCGTCAGGCCCTGCTTTAGAAATTCTCGGCAACTGCTACTTCCTGTCCTCGCTCGGGGCGATCGCGAGCCGGCACCCGTCCGGCAGAGCGGCACATCCTTCGACGCGGGTCCGGTGCTCCCCGCCTTCGGCGCGGGCGACGAGATGGATTTCAGGAACGTGTCCCCGTCCGGACCCACCTTGAACGACACGGCGTCCAGCGGTCTGCTGCAGGTCATGCACGGTGCGTCAGACCTGGCGCCGCTGCGCTTTTCGAACGTGACGCCAGCGGCTGCGGATCACACGGGGATTGCTCATCACCGTGAGCTGAGACCAGGAGCTGTGCCCTCGGCTCCGCCAGGACGGAAGGCCGAGAAACCTCCGTATCGAAAGGGGTCTGGGGTCAAGACCCCAGCGGGGTCCAGGGGCAGAGCCCCTGGCCTTCAGAACGTCCCCGTCAGCCC
>CAXTVZ010000072.1:0-14751 GCA_964247685.1 uncultured Acetobacteraceae bacterium | reverse complement strand
TCGCCGGCTGGATCCGCCGCATGCAGACCCCGCCTGTGCACGAGGCGGCGATCCGGTCGCTTCAACAATGCTCTGCCGTCGAAACGATCGCCCATTTCGATATCGCGATCGACGGATGCTTCACGCTCGACACGCTGCAGCTCGACGCCGTCGCGACCTGATACCGCGGCCACCACCGCCATCGGCGAAGTATCTCTGCCCGTGGCGACAACGATGGCGGCGGACTGCTTCGTCTCCAGCGCCAGGGCGCTGCCCTGGACCCGCCAAGGGACAGCCGTCCCTTGGAACCCTCATTGTCAGGGCGAGGCGACGCCTGGGGCGCCTTGGGCCCCGCCGCGGTTCCATGCGTGCTGCGCACGACGCCCCCAGGCCTTCTCCCTGGTCGCCGAACGATCGACTCGCTATGACCGCGGCCGCGCTTCATCGAGGAAAGGTTCTCATGGAAAAGACGGCCATCCTCGTTCTGGGCGCGCACGCTCCCCGGATCCTCGACCGGGCGGTCGGCATGCTCGACGATCCCCGCATCGACATCTTCTTTCATCTCGACGCCAAGACCGACTGGGGCTGGTATCGTGACCGCTGCCCGGCGCTCGAGCGCGTCACCGTGGTCGAGCCGCGCATCGACGTGTTCTGGGGCGGCTTCACCATGATCGAGGCGGAGCTGATCCTGCTCCGCCGCGCGCTGGCCGACCCCGCGATCGGCCGCGTGGTGCTGGTCTCCGACGATGCCGTGCCGGTGCGTCGCGCCGACGCGATCCACCAGTCGCTGGTGGAGACGCCGGACCGGCTGGGCCTCGAGATCTCGGAGCAGGCGCAGGGCTGGTATGACGGGTTCTTCCTGCCCGACACCCGCTTCACCGCGCTGCGCCAGATGGACGTCAACCTGCGCTATTTCACTGATGCGGACTGGGAGAACATCCGCGCACTTGAGGAATTCCGCCAGCGCGGCAAGCAGAAGCTGGCGGTGCATTTCGGCCGCCAGTGGTGGAGCATGGGCCGCGACACCGCCGAGACGCTGCTGCGTCGGATCGACGAGGACGACCATCTCCGCGAGAGCTTTCGCTACAGCCTGTTCTCGGACGAGACCTTCTTCCCGACGATCTACCGCCTCTGCTTTCCCGACACCGTGATCCCCGACGTGCCGATGTTCGCCGACTACAGCGGCTTCCCTGTGCCCTGGAACTATGGCGGTCCGTGGGAGCTCGAGAATGTCCGGCTGCAACCCGGGCATCTGTTCCTGCGCAAGGTGCGGCCGGACAGCCTGAATGTCGTCGACGAGATCGAGACCTGGCTCAGCAGGCCGACGGACGCGGCTCAGGAGCCGTGACGCGGGTGCTCAGAGGAAAGGCCAGGGCTCTGCCCTGGACCCGCCAAGGGACGGTCGTCCCTTGGAACCCTGATTGTTGAGTTGCCCGATCGACGGCGAGGCGTAGGCCCAAATGTGGCGTTCCACGGGCAGCGCCCCTGGCCTTCAAACCGATCGGTCAGGGCTGCGGCCGAGAACCTCCAACTCCCGCATGTGGAGCATGGTCACCCGGGGGATCAGCACTTTCACAAAGCGCGCGCTGATGCTCTCCGCCAGGTCGATGCTGATCACCACCGGCGGGTCGCCCGGGCCGGCGTCCGCATGGACCATCTCCCATTGCAGGTCGTCCGCGGAGACGAGGATCTGAAATCCCCGGAAACGCTCTTCATGTCCGGGTCGGTTGTGGATGCGAAAGCCCGTCACCTCACACAGATCGCCGAGATCCACGCGCCACCAGGGATGATCCTCCTGGTCGGTGTGGCCGCCAAAGGGCGAGAACATGTCACCATCATTGCTGAGTGCCGCGTCGCGCGCCCGATCGGTCTCGCGCGACCAGACACAGGTCGAACTCTGGTCCGCCGGCTTGCGGAAAGCGAGGTTCGCTCGCGGGCGAGAGGATCCGACGAACAAGTCCGGACGCGTTTCCACAAAGCGCGCGAGCGACATCTCTTTTCCGGTCAGCGCAAGTCCGGCCGCGATCGCTCGGGCCAGCTCGTCGGCATCACCCTGATCCAGGTCGGAATGGTGCGGCAGCGAACGCAACAGCTCCGCCGGCGCGTCATCGACGAACGCCAGGTCGAAGATCAGTCGCCGGAGAAAGGCCGCTCGCAGATCCGCGAAGGAGAGATGGGGATCGCTGGCCACGGCCCGCAGCATGTCGTCACAGCCGACGGTCGTGGTCCGGTGGAGTTTGCGGGCATAGGCCGCACCTTCGGTCGCCGAGTGGTAGATCGTCGATCCCCCGCGCGCGCTGTGCAGATTGAAAAGAGACTGATACGCGAAGCAGTCTCGCCGATAATAGGGTCCGAGCTCGTTGATGTCCCGAAGCGTGAACGTTCCGGTCGCGAGCGCCGACGCGACGAACACCTCGTCGTTCGGGAACTCGCCTGCGGCCACCTCGTCGCGGTCGCGCCAGAGGCCGCCGATCCGTCGGCGCTCGGCGAGCAGGAACGCGATTGCCGGTCGCGAGACGCGAACGAGCGGAAAGAAGCAGCGCCGGATGTCCTTGTACAGCGCGGCGACCATCGGTATCCAGAACCACCCGTCGGGTGCGGCCTCCACATACGTGCCGAGCAGGTCGCTCCGGTCGAGCGCGTCAAGCTCCCGGAAAAAGGCGACCTTGTCCGCGGCCGCGATGAAGACGTCGTCCTCAACCACCCAGACGAAGTCGACATCGGCAAGCCGTTCGGCCACCAGATAGAGAAGATAATCGCCGCATTTCCAGGCGAAGGTTTCGTTCTCTACATACAAACCCAGTGCGGTCACCGACTCATGCGTGATGGAGACCTTGGGGAACCGACCGGTGTCCCAGGTTTTCGACCGTTCATCGACGGCGAACACGACCTGGTAGACACCGCGCTCGGCGTAGGCTTCCGCCATCCGCAGAAGCCTCTCGTCGACGTAGTGCGTGCGCAACACGATCGCAGTCCGACTGTCGGCCAATCACGTCATCCGTCACGAGAGCAAGCCGTTTAGCACGCGGCGCAAAGGGCCAGCTAGTCTCCCGATCCCCCAGCGCGCGCGCGGCTTTCGTGCTCGAACAATCGCCTCCAATCTGCCCGCTCGCGCGGAGGGCGTCGATGCCATCAAACGCTCACGGCGATCTGCGGAAAGCGCCAAAGTCGCGCGTGGCAGGTCACATCATGGAGTTGCTCATGCATCGGCTGCTTTGCCTGTTGTGCACCGCATCGGTCTGGCCCGCGACGGCACTGGCGGCCGGCCCGCACGCCGCCACCTCGGTCGGCGCCGGCATGATCGGTGCGGCGACGGGCGTGGCCCCGCTCGACACCAACGGGCTCGTGCCGCGCGTCAACCTTCCGACCGACATGCTGAACCTCGTCCAGCTCGGCTCGGCCGGCAACGGCTGGACCGCGGATCAGACCATGATCAACAAGATCCTCGCCGCTCACCCGGGTGCCGAGCTCGAGATCCCGAACGGCTACCACTGGCCTGCGGACGCGACCGGGGCGAACCCCTATCTGCCGACCAGGTCGTCGGGCGTGCAGGATTTCTTCCGCGACGACGGCGCCGCCTACACCGGGGGTGGCACCGGCTACAACGCCTGCACCGCGATCGGCGACGGCGATCTCACCGAATGCTGGAACGCCGGCACGCTCAACCTGCTGCGCCACACGCGCACGGGCAATCCGGGCGCGCCGGAACTGAAGATCGCCTACGAGAACAGCTCGTCCGGCTTCCAGAAATATGGCTACCCGTACTTCCAGCCCACCTCGGCGCTGCAGATCAACGCGCAGAACGACAAGGGCGCCAACGGCTCGATCATGGGCCAGGAGATCCAGCTCAACACGTATGACGACAACGCGTTCACCGACGAGAACGTCGGCACCAGCGTCAACGTGTACAAGGCGGGGCAGGGCTCGACCTGGCAGTTCTCGGGCCAGACGCAGGACAACACGGGCCTGCCGCCCGCGAGCTTCGCCTCGGTCGCAGCCGAGCTCGACATCCTGGCCAACGGCCCGGACGCGCCCGCGTCGCTCTACGATCCGGGCCGGTCGAACCGCTGGTTCATCTACCTGGCCCCCAAGGAGAACCCGACCGGACGCTGGAAGACCCGCACCGCCTACGCCGCCGGCACGCTGGTCACCGCGACGGATCAAGCGGGGATCAGCAGCGTCTATGTCGCGACGGCGGGCGGCACCTCGGGCGGCGCCGCGCCTCGCTGGCCCGACCACGGCACGGTCGCCGACGGTAGCGTCAGGTGGACCTACGGCGAGCCCTACGCGGTTAGCGTCGGCGCCGGCATCTGGCTCGACAACGGCGAGTCCGCCACCACGAGCTACGCGGCCGGCCTCGCCACCAACGGCCGGTTCGACGACGCCGTGATCGACCTCTCCCGCGCGGTGCTGACCGAGGCCGACGGCGCCGGCCGCGGTGCCGCGATCCGGATCGCCGCCAACGCGCCGATCGATTTCTCGGGCGATGCCACGCAGGCGGGCCAGAACCGGCACACGCTGCGCTACGCGAGTGCGGGCAAGGCGGGCGCGCTGGTCTACCAGACCCCGTCGGGCGTCGCCTTCTCGGTCGCCGATGGCAGCCAGGCGGCGAGGTTCAGCGGCGGCGTCACGGCGGCGGGCACCGTATCCGGCCGGGCGCTGGCCGGCAGCGTCGGTGCCGGCATCCGGGCCGAGGGCACCAGCCAGGCCACCGCGACCGTGCTGACCGCGCAGGACAACGCGATCACCACCTGTGCAGCGGGCGCCGGCGTCGTGCTGCCGTCGGCCGTGATCGGCGAGCAGGTCCGCGTGCTCAATCGTGGCGCCGCGACGTGCCGCATCTATCCGCCGCGCGGCGCCCGGATCGAAGACAGCACCCCCGACGCCCCCGCAACCCTCGCCGCCGGCACGGACGCCATCTTCGAAGCCTTCACTCCCACCCAGTGGTATCGCTGAGTCGAGGGGTCCGGAGCCGACGCGCCGGCGGGCCAGAGCAGGGCCCGGGGCGTTGACCCTCATCCATTGCTCACGACCAGGTAAAGACAGTTCCAAAACGTCCCGATCGTCGACCACGTCATCGGGAACATGCTCATGCATCGGCTGCTTTGCCTGTTGTCCACCGTAATGATCCTTCCGACGGCGGCACTCGCAGCCGGGCCGCGCAGTGCGGACGCGCCGGCCCGACACCCCGCACGCGGACCCGCCTCCGGCGCCGCGCCGAGCACCACCACCTATGTCACCACCACGATGGTCGGCGCCGCGTCGGGCGTGGCCGCGCTCGACGGCAACGCGCTCGTGCCGCGCGTCAGCCTGCCCACGAACGTGCTGAACCTCGAGCAGCTCGGCTCGGCCGGCAACGGCTGGACCGCGGACCAGACCACGATCAACAACATTCTCGCCGCCAACCCCAACGCCGAGATCGAGGTGCCGAACGCCTATCATTGGCCCGCCGACACGACCGGTGCGAACGTGTACTCGCCGACCAAACCGTCGGGCTCGCAGTATTTCTACCGCGAGGATGGCGCGGCCTATATCGGCGGCGGCAACGGCTACAACGCCTGCACGGCGATCGGCGACGGCGACCTGACCGAATGCTGGAACGCCGGCGCGCTCAACCTCCTGCGCCACACGCGCACCGGCAATCCGACCGCGCCCGAACTGAAGATCGCCTACGAGAACAGCTCGTCGGGTTTCGTGAAGAACGGCTATCCCTGGTATCAGGGCACCCACGCGCTGGAGATCAACGCGCAGAACGACGCGGGCGCCACCGGCTCGGTCGTGGGCGAGCAGATCAACCTCAACAGCTACGACGCGAACCCGCTCGCCGACTCCAATGTCGGCGCCAGCGTGAACGTGTACAAGGCGGGGCAGGGCTCGACCTGGCAGTTCTCCGGCCAGACCCAGGACAACAGCGGTTTGCCCCCCAGCCAGTTCGCCTCCGTCGCGGCCGAGCTCGACATCCTCGCCAACGGTCCGGATGCGGCGGAGTCGATGTACGACCCCGGCTGGTCGAACCGCTTCTTCATCTATCTGGCCCCCAAGGAGAACCCGACCGCGACCTGGGCCAGGGGCACCGCCTACGGCACCGGCACGCTGGTCACCGCGACGGACGCCGCGGGCGTCAGCACCGTCTACGTGGCCACGACCGGCGGCACCTCCGGAGGCACGGCACCAGGCTGGCCCAACAGCGGCACCATCACCGACGGCAGCGTCACCTGGACCTATGGCGAGCCCTATGCGGTCAGCGTCGGCACCGGCATCTGGCTCGACAACGGCGAGTCCGCGACCACCAGCTATTCGGCCGGCATCGCCACCAACGGCCGCTACGACGACGCGGTGATCGACCTCAGCCACGCGGTGCTGACCGAGGCGACCGGCCCCGGCCACGGCGCCGCGATCCGCGTCGCCGCCAACGAGCCGATCGACTTCTCGGGCAACGCGCTGATGGGGGGCCAGAATCAGCACACGCTGCAATACGCGACCGCCAACAGCGCGCTGGTCTACCAGACGCCGAACGGCACTGCCTTCGCGATTGCCGACAGCAACCAGGCCGCCAGCTTCAGCGGTACCGTGACGTCCGCCGGCGCCATCACCGGCACGGCGCTCATCGGCAGCGTCGCCGCCGGGATCTCGGCCGCGGGCAACAGCCAGTCCAACGCCACCGTGCTCCGCGCGCAGGACAACGCGATCACCACCTGCAATTCGGGCGCCGGTGTCGAGCTCCCGGCGGCCGCGATCGGCGAGCATGTTCTCGTGCTCAATCGTGGCGCTGCCGCCTGCCTGGTCTACCCGCCGAGCGGCGGCCAGATCGAGGCGAGCGGCACGAATGCGGCGGTGACGCTGGCGGCGGGCGGGGACGCCACGTTCGAGGCCTTCACCGCCACGCAGTGGTATCGCTAGAAGAAGGCCAGGGGCGTTGCCCCTGGACCCCATCAAGGGCTGGCCCTTGAAACCCTGTTATTTGATGCGGGTCTGGGGGCGCCTGCCCCCAGCGGGGTCCAGGGGCAGAGCCCCTGGCCTTCCTACTCCGCCGCGACCAACGTCGCTTCCGTCGCGAGCTCCAGGATCTCGTCCACCAGCGCACGCTCGAACTCCAGCGCCGCCGGGTTCGGCGACAAGAGCGACAGGTTCACCTCCCAGCCTTCGGGCGGCGTCCGCTGCAGGTAGGTCACGCCTGGCGCGTCGGCAAAGGTCCGCGTGCCGGGGCGGAGATCCAGCACCACCAGCCTGGCACCGTTCCCGGCAAGCTGCTGGCGGAACGCGTCGGCCAGCCGCTCCAGGTCGCAGCCCTGCGTGGCGACGAACAGGTAGACACGCCGGCCACCGGTCCGCACCTGGCGCCACCGTTCGACATTCTCGAACAGGCCGGAGATGAAGGCGCCAAGATCGCCATCCTCCCAGCGCTGCCGGCGATAGAGGTAGAAATTAGCGCCGGTGGCCCGATGCACCGGCATCATGCCGCCGAACCAGGCCGGCACGATCGCGTAGTTCTCGGGGTTCAGGAACTGCGCCACTCCCCCTTCGAGCGCCACGGCGGTGGCATTGCCGTCGAAGCCGCCGAGCTCGAAGAAGCTCAGCCCGCGATGGTCGGTGCGGGCCGGCTGCAGGCCCCAGCGGCCCGTCAGCAGGAAGCCCGTCGCATCCTGGCCGATGCAGAGGAGGCGCGTGTCCGCGTCCCGCAGCCGCCAGGCGTTTCGATCCGCATCCGCAAGATCGTCCAGGATCCCGGCGCGGATCTCGTCGGCCGGTCCGATGGTGCCCGCGGCCGCGGCGACCAGCGAACGCAGCGCCGGTCGGGCGAAGGCGGCGTAGAGCGCTTCGGCGGCCGCTCCGAACAGCTCGCGATCGCGGAGGATGACGTCGCGGTTGCTGTCAACCAGCGGCGGGATCTCGTGCCAGTTGCCGAGCTCCTGCAGCGCCTTGAGCTCGATTGCGACGGCGATCCGGCTCATGTCGTCCGATGCGAGCTCGGGGTCCTGGCGCAGCAGGCGCGCGCGCAACAGGCTCTCCACCCAGTCCCCCGCCCGTCCGGGCGCGGTCGCCCAGGCGCGGCGCAAACCCGCATGGTGGGGCTGCACCGCGAGCGCGCGCGACAGGATCGTCTCGGCCTCGTCCGGCAGCCCGGCGAGGCGCATCATCTCGGCCTCTTCCAGCTGGGCGTCGGCATCCTCGATCGCCGGCGTGACGCGGGCGAGCAGGCGCAGCGCGTCCGCCACCTCGCCCAGGCCGCGCGACTGCGCCTGCTCGCGCAGATCCTGCAGCAGTGCCAGCCGCCCGGCCGCCTCGCCCGCTTCGACCTCGCTGCGGGGCGAGAGCTGCTTCATCAGGGCGGTGACCGGCTCGATTGCCGCGAGCTCGAAGCGCAGGCCGCGGCTCGAGAGCTGCTGGCCGAAATCGGTCCAGTCATAGTCGCGCGGGTAGGGACAGTGGCGATACAGCACGCGCTCGTGCGAGGGCACCGCGTGCGGCTCGCCCAGCACGTCGAGCACGACCAGGAAATCGTCCGGGCCCAGCAGATACTCGATCACCGCGTGCACCAGCTTGGCCGGATCGCCGGCGCCGCACAGGCAGAACACGAAGATCCGCCGCTCGGTCGCCAGCACGTCGTCCCAGCCGGCCACCAGGCCGCGGATGCGACCGAAGAAGCGCTCGCGCTCGCCGATCCACCAGGGCCCGCGCTCGTGGAAGAAGCCGATGCCCGTGGGGCGATGGCTCAGCATCTCGCCGCCGCCCCAGGCCGCGACCACGCTGTAATCCCCGCGCTCTTCGAGGAAGCGGAAACCGGTGGCGATCGAGTTGGCCGCATGGTCGGCGGTGAACCCGCCGAGATCGAACGGGGTCAGCTTCGCGGGCGTGGCGCCCAGCGTGCCCGGCACCGTCACCAGCCCCCAGCGCCCCAGCAGCTGGTACGGCAGGCAGTTCTGGCCGAGCGAGACCACCCGGTAGCCGGCGCGATGGGCGAGCTTCTGGTTCTCCACCGCGATCGCGGTCTGCAGCTCGAGGTTCTCGCGCGCGTCGGGTGCGAGGTTGTTCCAGGCCTGCTTCTCGGTCGACTGCATCATCAGGCGCGTGCGCATCGGCTGGAACAGCTTGCCGGTCGCGACCAGGGCCGCCGGCAGCACCACCGGATGGCGCCGCACCGTGTCCCAATGCGCATCGAGCCGTTCGGACAGGCGCGACCACTGCGCAGACTCGTAGAGCGCGTCGAACTCGACGCACAGGCTGGTCCACTCGTTCGCGTCGGCGGCGGACGCGAAGCGGGCGCGCAGGATCTCGGCGCGCCGGATCACCTCGCCGAAATCGTTCACCTGGGTCGGCGCGTACGACCAGATCCGGCACAGACCCGCATCGTCCGGGTGGCGGCGCACCGCCTCGGTCAGCACCGCGTCGCCCTCGGCATGGCGGCGCACGCGTGCGAGGCTGCGCGAATACTCGATCGCGACCTCGGCGCTGTCGGGATGCTCCGCGTGCAGGGCGGCGAGTTGCTCGGCGCTCTCCTCGTAGTCGCCGTCCTCGCGCGCCTCGATGGCGGCTTCGATCGCGGAGCGCAGCTTTTCGCTGTCCATTTGCATCATTCCGAGGCTGCGATGAAGGTCGGGAGCCCGTTGACGGATGCCCCCACCTCACGCACCCAGCGATCCTCGCCATCGGCGGTGAAGCCGAGCCGCGGGTAGAGATCGGCCACCACGTCGTTCTTCGGCCCGGCGACGAACAGGCCGACGATCCGCGTGAGCCCGCGCGCGGCCGCCATCTCGATCAGGTGGCGCATCACGAACTGCTCGAGCGAGCGCGAGAACACCCGGCAGCTCATCAGCCAGCTGTCGATCACCAGCGTATCGCCCTCGACCAGCGCGATCATGCTGGAGACCAGACCGTGGTCGCCGAACTTGTCGGCCAGCGTCGCGCCCAGCACGATCGCCTCGTCGGACGCGGCAAAGCCCTCGACCATCGCGAGCGGATGGCGGCGCAGCGTCAGATTGAACTGGTTGGTCTTGCCCTCGAGTTGCGCGATCCGGGCGATTTCCTTGCCCTCGGCCACGAACACGCGGCCGCGCATCGCGAGCCCGGCCAGGAAGCTGTCGAGATCGGGCGCGTCCTCGAGCGCTGCCGCCGCCTGCTCGCGCGCCGCATAGGCCTCGCGGCGCGCCAGATCCTCGCCGCTCACATGCTGCATCTCGAACCAGCGGCCACGGGCGACGCGGGCGATGAACTGCGCCGGGTCCTCGCCGAGCTCCACCACGGTAGCCTCCGGCAGCGCCTCGCGCACCAGCGCGCACTCCACCGGGTTGTCGTCGCAGAACACGATCGAGTCCGTGCCCAGGTTCAGCGTCCGCGCGATCCGCCGCAGCGCCGAGGCCTTGTCGGTCCAGTTGCACTCGAAGGCCGCGAAGTCGTCGCGCTTGAGCACCGAGCCCGCATGGGCGAAGCCGGTCAGCGCGATCTCGGGGTCGTTCTTGCTGCACACCGCCAGCACGATGCCGCGCGCGTTCAAATCCTTGGCATAGGTCTGGAATGCCGCGAACGCCTCGCCCCGCGGCGTCTCGGCGCCGAGCACCAGCCCGTCCACGCCGTCATCGCCGATCACCCCGCCCCACAGCGTGTTGTCGAGGTCCAGCGCCAGCACCTTCTTCACCCGGCTGGTCGCCTGGCGCATCGCCGAGCGGAAGCGGAACAGGTAGTCCACCAACCCGTCCTGCGCGAAGGGCAGCTTGGCGCCGTAATAGGCCGCCGGGTCGGCGGCCAGCCCATCCAGATCCAGGAACAGCACGTCGGGCCCCTGCTCCAGCAGCGTCGCGCGCGCGAGCATCAGCTGGCGGCGCGAGCTCGCCGCGATCCGCTCCTCGGCGATCCCGCCCGGCGCCTCGATGGCGACGGCCGGCAGATGCTGCACGATCCGGCAGGCCGGCGCGCCGCGCAGGATCGCGTCCCACACCTGGCGCAGGCCCTGCACCTTGCGCGCCACCGCGGCCGCCACCTCGTCCGCGGCGGCACCCAGCGGCAGCTCCGTCACCAGGTCGCGCCAGTCGGTGGCGACCACCACGATATCGGCGCGGAACCGGTGCAGCGCGGAGCCCGGATCGAGCGCCTCCTGCCGCCAGGTGCCGAAATTCGCCTGGTGGATCACCGCCTCGGCCCCTTCCTGCGACGCGCCGAGTGCGATCGCGCGCGCGAGCATGTCGGTGGTCACGCTGCCGATCACCGCGATCCGCAGCGAGCCGTCCTTGCGGGCGAGCAGGCGGGTGCCTTGGACGAAGATGTCGCTCAGCTTGGTGGCGGCGACAGGGTCCACGCTCGGGCGCGGGGCTTCGGCGATGCCTTCGGGACTCATCCAAGCTTCTCCTTCAGGAGCTGGTAGACGTCGTCATAGCTGTGCAGCGAGGCCACCCGGTCATAGCCGATCTTGACCCCGAAATCCTCCTCGATGCTGCTGATCAGCGCCAGCGTGGCGATCGAATCCCAGCCTTCCACGGTCTCCTGCGTCGCTTCCGTGACCTTGGCCGGGTCGATCGCCGGGAAGGTCTGCACGAAGATCCGGCTCAGCCGCTTGTTGACACGTTCGGGGGACAGCGTTGACCCGGACATCATGATCTCCTTTTGCGTTGGCGCAGCGCCTCGCAAGCTTCGGTGGCGGGGCTATGAAAGCGCTCGAACCCGAGGGTGCTAGCGGTGCGGGCGCGCCGCAAGGGCGTCGGCCTCTTCCAGGCCGAGCTGCAGCAGCGGGTGCCGGAACGCCATGATCAGCTTCAGCTGCTCGTGCGCGGCATGCGCCTCGATTGCGGTGCGCGATTTTCCGTGCACCCGGTAGCGGCAGAGGATCTCGGGCACGTAGCCGACCTCCATCTTCGCGTCGGCGAATTTCAGCCAGAAATCGTAGTCTTCCCAGCCCTCTTCGATATGGGTGTAGCCGTCGACGCGCTCCCACGCGTCGCGACGGATCAGCGCCATCACGTCGACATAGTTGTCGCGGGCGAGCTCGATCGGGTCCCAGATGTCGCCGCGGCCGACCGCGCGGCGATCGCCGAAGATTTCCAGTTGTGAGTAGACCGCATCGAACTCGCCGTCCCAGAGCGCCGCGTGCAGCCGGGCGATCGCGCGCGGATAGACCTCGTTGTCCGCATCGATCACGAACACCGAGCGCCCGAGCGCGTGGCGGAACGCGGTGTTGCGCGCGCCGGACGGTCCCTGATTACGCTGGTGGCGCAGCAACACGGCGCGGTGGAACCGCTGCTCGTTCTCGGCCAGCCACGCCTCGGCCACCGCGATCGACTGGTCCTGTGTCGAGCGGTCGTCGATGATCACCAGGTCGAGGCTGCGATGGGTCTGCGCCGCCAGCGAGTTCAGGCAGTCCGGCAGGAACCGCGCATAGTTGAAGTTGGTCAGGCAGATCGACACCAGGTCGTCCGGCCGGGGCTCGTCGGCCTGCCAGGACCGCACGGTGTCGGTCCGGGGCGGCCAGGCCTTGTGGATGCTCATGGCGTGTCGGCCCAGTTCGTCAGGACGAACCGCTGCAGCTGCATCCGGTGCGTCCCGCGCAGCGCCTCGTCATAGATCCGATCGCGCGCGGCACGCCGCACCTGCTCCGCCTTGGCGCGGCCGTCGGGCGAGTGGATCAGCCACTCGATCAGGTCGGGCATGTGGCGGCCCGCCTCCTCGAAGAAATGCTCGCCCGGCTTGAACACCGGATGCGGCAGGCACGGCTCGGACACCACGACGCTGCCCCCGGCCATGGCGATCTTGACGATCCGGTGCCACTCGAAGAACCCGTACTCGTCGCGATGGATGTTGAGCGAGATTTTGGAGTGCCCGGTCACGTGGCTGGCGAGCCGGCCAAGCACGCCGTCGCGCTTCGAGTTGGTGTGCGGCCCCTCGAAGCGCCGGTAGTACAGGTAGCACTCGTAGTCCGACAGGAACGCCGCGTTGCGGGTGAAGAACGCGTCGCGCTTGCCGGAGCTGCCGCCGAAGAAGGAGATGTCGAGCGGCCGGTCGGAGAACGCCATGTCGGCGTTCGGCGCCTCCCGCAACCGGGGCGACAGGACGCGCACCAGCGGGTGCGACGCGTCCTCGGCCAGCAGATGCGTCGTCGGCGGCGCGATCTCGCTGTTCATGTGCAGCGCCGGCACGCCGCAGCCTGCGAACAGCACGCCGTTCTGCACGCAGATGTCGATCACGCCGCGGCTCATCAGGATGAACGGCATGCCGCGGTCGAACCACAGCGTCTGCGGCTGTTCGGTGTTGAGCATGAACGACCGCGAGATCACCTCGTCGAGGATCCAGTCGCGGCCCGCGCCGAGATGGAAGAACTCGTGAGGTGCCACGAAGATGCAGCAGGGCGGCCGCCCCTCGACGCTGCTGGTCTCGTCCAGCAACTCGCCCGGCAGGCCCGCGGAGTGCAACCACGACACCAGGTCGTCGGCGATCTCGCGGATGAACCCGTTGCCGCCGGAATTGTAGAACACCCCGATCCGCGATGGCGGCGCCTGCAGCGCCACCGGCTTGCGCGACACCGCCGGAATTTCCGCCGACACCAACCCGAGCTCGAGCGAGACCTTGCGCTTGTTCAGGATGCTCCGCCCCTCGGCGAAGCCGTAGACCATCGCGTGGTGCACGGGCGAGAGCAGGGCGCCGGCGACGTCGCGGTTCAGTTCGAGGTAGTTCTGCTCGCAGAACATCGGGAACTGCTTGAGCCGCTCGATGCCGAGGCGCAGCGAGCCGGCCGAGAACGCCTTGAGCAGTCCCTGCTCGAAGATGTCGTCGTCGGAACCGTTCTGGATGAAGTCCGCGAACGGGTTCTTGCCCGCCGGCAGGCGCATCCCGAACAGCCGGACATAGCGCAGCGTGTTGAAGCGCGGGTTCGGGTCACGGCCCTCGATCGCGCCGCACTGGACGTAGTGCTGCAGCGCGTTGCGCCTGTAGGTCGCGACGTCGGGATACATGTTGTAGTAGAATTCGGAATCGAACAGGCCGGAGGCACGGATGATGCCGAAATCCTCGAGCTCCTGATCGGTCACCGGCTGCACGGACCAGTCGACCTCGTAGCGGTCGGGACCGGGCGCGATCATGCTCTCGGTGGCCAGCGGATCGAGGTCGACCTTCTCCTCGCCAATCCAATCCATGGTTTACCATCATCCTGGGGCAAGGCTAACTACTTAGACAACCCCCCGCGAAGCAAGCCTTTTTTTCGTAATGTCCTGCCACTCTGCTCGGCGCGCGCTCTTCGAAGTGCCTGTTCATTGGCCGGTCAAGCAGTTTTTACTTTGAAACGTTCCTGTCACTTCTCTGGCGTAGCCTGGTGCGGGTGAAATGCCGGAGACGAGCTCGGACCTTGGCAACAGAAGCAGCGTTACCGAAGCCGATGCCGCTCCCTCGGATCATGGTCGCTTTGGGCGACAAGGCTGTCGTGTCAGCAGACAGCGTTGCTGGTTGAGATCGGGCACGACGATGTCGCAACGGCGGTGAGTGACTGCAGACTTTTCCATGGAGAAGCCGTCTCGACGCCATGGTGAGAGTTGCGTCTGAAATCCCGGTCGGCGGCCATCACGCCACCTGGCAGGCGGACCCTCGGGGAGCGACGCCGATGGCCGGCACCGCTGCGCAACTGCCTCTCAGCACGAGGTTTGCACATGACGCAGGTGATGCGTGCCGAGTCGTGACACATCACCTCTCCGACCGCGCAGCGGCAGGACTTGCGCGCGAACGGTCGACGCAAACAGCACGACGCAGGCCTCGCCACGATCGTCACTAAACGTAAGCCACCGGAGACGCTCCTGATGA
>CAXTVZ010000071.1:0-14882 GCA_964247685.1 uncultured Acetobacteraceae bacterium | reverse complement strand
TCCTCGCCACGGCGACCCGTCTCCCTCCCCTGCACGCCCGCCGCGTGCGCGCGGACCGTTTCCCGCTTGACGCCCTCGCGTTCCGTTGGAATGGCATGCCGCCATCCGATGGGAGCCCGCTCGTGAGTTCGTCCATTCCCGCCAAGCGCCTGCACGTCATCACCTGGGGCTGCCAGATGAACGTGTACGACAGCGGCCGCATGGAGGATGTGCTGGCCCCGCTCGGCTACGGCGCCACCGACGATCCGCTGGCCGCCGACATGGTCATCCTCAACACCTGCCACATCCGCGACCGCGCGGCGGAAAAGGTGTTCTCCGAGCTCGGCCGGCTGCGGGTGGCCAAGGAAGAGCGTGCGCTCCGGGGCGAGCGGACCATCATCGCGGTGGCCGGCTGCGTGGCCCAGGCCGAGGGCGCGCAGATCCTGGCGCGCGCACCGTTCGTCGACATCGTGCTCGGGCCGCAGACCTATCACCGGCTGCCGGAGATGGTGGCGCGCGCCAGCCGGGCCGCGGGCGCGGTGATCGACACCGAGTTTCCAGCCGAGCCGAAGTTCGACTTCCTGCCCGAGGCGCGCGCGCGCCCCGGCAGCCTGACCGCGTTCCTCCCGGTGCAGGAAGGCTGCGACAAGTTCTGCGCCTTCTGCGTCGTGCCCTACACCCGCGGCGCGGAATGGAGCCGCCCGGTTGCCGACGTGCTGGCGGAAGCGCGGCTGCTGGTGGCCCGCGGGGCGGCCGAGATCACGCTGCTCGGGCAGAACGTGAACGCCTATCACGGCGAGGATGCGGACGGACGACCGCGGTCGCTGGCAGTCCTGGTCGAGGCGCTCGCGGCGATCCCTGGCCTCGCGCGGATCCGTTACACCACCTCGCACCCGTGCGACACGGGCGACGACCTGATCGCCGCGCATCGCGACATCCCTGCGCTGATGCCGTTCCTGCACCTGCCCGTGCAGTCCGGATCGGACCGGATCCTCGCGGCCATGAACCGCAAGCACGACCGCGTGCACTACCGCGAGCTGGTCGGCCGCCTGCGCGACGCGCGGCCCGACATCGCGCTGTCCACCGACTTCATCGTGGGCTTCCCTGGCGAGACCGATGCCGATTTCGAGGCCACGATGTCGCTCATCCGCGAGGTCGGGTTCGCACAATCCTTCTCGTTCAAATACTCGCCCCGGCCCGGCACGCCCGCCGCGTTGTCGGCTTCCCAGGTATCCGAGGCGGTCAAGGACGAGCGGCTACAGGCCCTGCAGGCGCTGCTCCGCGAAGGGCAGCGCGCCTTCAACGCCGACACGGTCGGGCGCCGGCTGCCCGTTCTCTTCACCGGGCCCGGGCGGCATCCCGGACAGATCGGCGGCCGCTCGCCTTACGGACAGGCGGTGCATGTCGAGGGTCCGGCGGAGCTTGCGGGGCAGATCGTCCCGGTGCGCATCGTCGATGCCGCCACCAACTCCATCACAGGCCAGTTGATCAGGGAGACAGCCCGCGCTTGACACACCTCACGCCCCGGCGCGCGTCGTACGCGCCCTCTCGCGCTGCCGTCGCCGCCAGTGCGGCGCCCTCGCAAATATCCGCCAGCACGGCGCCCTTGCGGACATCCGGTAGCGCGATGCCCGATCTCACTCCCGCCGGCGAAGGACGCTGCTCCGTCACCCTCCAGTTCGACGACAACACGCTGCTGTCGCTGCTGCTCGGCGAGCACGACCGCCACCTGGCGCGACTGGAGCAGGGCTTCGGCGTGCGGCTCGCCTGTCGCGGCAATCGGGTTGCAATCACGGGCGAACGCCACGCGGTGGAGCAGGCGCAATCCGCTCTTCAGGAGCTCTACAAGCGGCTGCAGGGGGGACGCGGCGTCGACATGGCCGAGGTCGAGGCGACGATCCGGCTCACCGTACCCGCAAGCCACCGCGAGGACCCGCGCCTGCCGCTCTCGGACCTGCCCGCGATCCGCACGCGGCGCGGCGCGGTCGGGCCGCGCTCGCCGGGCCAGGCCGCCTATATCGACATGCTCGCGAGCCACGAGATGGTGTTCGCGCTCGGGCCTGCGGGCACCGGCAAGACCTATCTCGCGGTGGCGCAGGCCGTGGCCATGCTCTCAGCGGGTCGCGTCGAGCGGATCGTGCTGTCGCGGCCGGCGGTCGAGGCGGGCGAGCGGTTGGGATTTCTTCCCGGCGACATGAAGGAGAAGGTCGATCCCTACCTCCGCCCGCTCTACGACGCGCTCGGCGACATGATGCCCGGCGACCAGATGCTGCGCCGGATGGGCTCGGGCGAGATCGAGGTGGCCCCGCTCGCCTTCATGCGCGGCCGCACGCTGGCCCACGCCTTCGTCATCCTCGACGAGGCGCAGAACACCACGCCGGCCCAAATGAAGATGTTCCTCACCCGAATGGGCGAGGGCACGCGGATGGTGATCAACGGCGACCTCACCCAGATCGACCTTCCTGCCGGCGCCCGGTCGGGCCTGGCGGAGGCCATCGACACGCTCGAAGGCGTGCAGGGGATCGGTGTCGCCCGGTTTGACCGCGGCGACGTGGTGCGCCATCCGCTGGTCGGGCGTATCGTCGGCGCCTATGAGCAACGCGACGCCGCGTTGCGGGAGAGGCATGGAACCTCCAAGTAGTTTCGCGGCCGCCCACCGCTTTACGGGGGGCGTGCCGCTCTCGATCCTGTTGCCCGAGCCGCGCTGGCGGCGGGTTGCCCGCTGCAATCTCGAGCGCCTGGTGCGGCGCGCAGCGGGGCTGGCGGGCGGCGTGGAAACCGTGGTGCTCGCCGACGACCGCACCGTGCGCGCGCTGAACGCGCGTCATCGCGGACGAAACAAGCCCACCAACGTGCTCACCTTCGAGACCGGGGCAGGAACCGGCGAGATCGTGCTCGCCCTGGGCGTGGTCGGGCGCGAGGCGGCGGCGAGCGGGCGCACGGTCGCACACCACCTGGCCCATCTCGTCGTGCACGGCGCCCTGCACCTTCGCGGCCATGACCATCACGGCGCTGGCGAGGCGCGCCGCATGGAACGCGAGGAGGCACGGCTGCTGTCGCGCATCGGCGTGCCGAACCCCTGGAAGCCCCGCGCGGTCGCGCCCGCGGCGACGCGCGCACGATGAGCGACAACGACGACGCCGCTTCACGCACCGGCGGCAACATTTTCACCCGCTTCGGCGCACGCTTCCGCGGGCGCCGGCGGACCGCCGACGGATCGCTCCGGCGCTCGATCGAGGAGCTGATCGGCGAGGGCACGGAACCGACCGCGACCGGCACCGACGAGCTCCCCGAGCTCGACCGGCAGGAGCGCGCGCTGATCGAGAACGTGCTGCATCTGCGCGGCAAGACCGTGGACGACGTGATGGTACCGCGCGCCGACATCGTCGCCATGCCGGACGACGTGACGCTCGATGCGGCGCTCGACCTGGTCAAGCGCGAGGGGCATTCGCGATTTCCGGTGTTCCACGACCAGCTCGACAACGTCGTCGGCACGATCCACGTGAAGGACCTGTTCGCCTTCGTGGACCGGCCCGCCTCGTTCACGCTGCGCGAGATCCTGCGCGAGCCGCTGCTGGTCGCCCCCCAGGTGCCGGTGCTCGACCTGCTGCTACAGATGCGCAATCTGCGCACGCATCTCGCTCTGGTGGTCGACGAATATGGCGGCATCGACGGGCTGGTCTCGTTCGAGGACCTGGTGGAGACGATCGTGGGCGACATCGCCGACGAGCATGACGAGCCCGCGGGCGACCTCATGACCCGGCGCGCGGACGGCACGGTGGACGTCGACGCGCGCATGCCGATCGAGGATTTCGAGTTGGCGCTGGCGATCCCGTTGCGACAGGACGAGCGTCTGGCCGAGATCGATACGGTGGGGGGGCTGGTGTTCAATCTGGCGGGACGCGTGCCGATCCGGGGCGAGGTGATCACGCATCCGTCGGGGATCGCGTTCCGGGTGACGGATGCGGATGCGCGGCAGATCCGGAGGCTGCGGGCGAGCCTTCCCGAGCCGGCGGCGGCGCCTTCGGAGGGTTGAAGAAGGCCAGGGGCGTCGTGCGCAGCACGCTCCGGCGTGACGCCCCTGGACCCCGCTGGGGCCTTGGCCCCAGACCCCTTTACATGTGGCAGGTCCAGGATCGGCTCGATCCTGGCGGGGTTTGGGGCAGAGCCCCAACCTTCAGTTGAACTTTGAACCCGCCCTTGACGTTTCGCGGCCATCAACCAAGGAAACGATCATGCCGATCCTGCTCTGGCTCCTGGGCATCCCCATCCCCATCATCATCCTGCTTCTCCTGTTCTGGCACTGACGCCATGAGCATCGCATTGGAGCGCCCGGCCGACGTGGCGGCTCCGCAACCGGGCTTGTCCTGGTCGGCCGCCTTCGGCGGCGCGGCCGTGGCGAGCGCGGTCGCGATCATGCTACTGGCGCTCGGCGCCGGCATCGGCCTCAGCGCGATCTCGCCCAAGACGCCCGGCAGTAATCCGTCCGCAACCACCTTCACCGTGCTGGCGGCGGTCTGGCTGATCGTCGTCCAGTGGATCTCGTCCGGTCTCGGCGGATACGTTGCGGGACGGCTGCGTCCGCGCTGGTCGGGCCTGCACACCGACGAGACGACCTTCCGCGACACGGCCACCGGCCTCGTCGCGTGGTCGGTCGCGACGATCCTGGCGGCCGCCGTGCTCACCTCGGGCGTGGGCGGGATCGCGCATGCCGTGACCGGCTCGGGCACCGGCTCCGCGCCGAGCGACTACCTGCTGTCGACGCTGTTCCGCCCGACGAGCCCGGCGACGGCGGCCGGCGACCCGCGTCTGCTCGCCAATCAGTACCTGGCACGACAGGAAGCGAGTCAGGTTCTGGCGAACGCCGGTCCCGAAGTGAAGCTCGCACCCGCCGACCACGACTACCTCGCACAACTCGTGGCCGCCCGCACCGGGATTTCAGCAGACGAAGCGACCCAGCGCGTGGACAACGTGGTAACGCAGGAACGCAACGCCGCCAACGTCGCGCGCCGCGCGGCCTCCGGCCTCTCGCTCTACAGCTTCTTCTCGATGCTGGTGGGCGCCTTCATCGCCTGCGTCGCCGCCAGCATCGGCGGTCGTCAGCGCGACATGCTCTGACGACGGATTGCGGAGAGCGCCACCGCGCTCTCCGCAATCGTCTTTGACCGGGGCTGCAACCACCCTCAAAACGATCTGCATCACGCAATGATGGTGCAGACCGACATGGATCGTCAGATCGTCTATCCCGGCGCGATCCCGCTGGACACCGACCTGCTCAATATCCAGCGCGCCACCATGAAGGCGATCGGCTATCTCGCCGAGGCGACACTCGGCACGAACACCGTGGTCGACGGCTTCGTCGTGATCCCCACGGTTCCCGCGTCGCTCACCTTCACCGTGGGGCCGGGCAGCATCTCGACCACCTCGACGATCGATGCCACCGCCTTCGGCTCGCTGTCCTACGACAACAACCCGCTCGTGAAGATGGGGAGCATCGAGAGCTACTCGTCCTTCACGGTCGCGCCCCCGAGCGTGTCGGGGCAGTCGGTGAACTTCCTGCTCGAGGCGAGCTTTTCCGAAACCGACGGCACGCCCGTCGTGCTGCCCTACTACAACGCCGCGAACCCCGGCCAGGCCTTCGCCGGGGTCGGCAACAGCGGCAGCGCGCAGAACACCCAGCGTCTCCAGCAAGCGGTGCTGAGCCTGGTCCAGGGCACGCCCGCGGCCACCGGAACGCAGGTGACGCCGCAGGTCAGCCCCGGCGCCGTGCCGGTGGCCGTGATCACCGTGGCCTACGGTCAGGGCACGGTCACCACGAGCAACATCGCATCGCCCGCAAGCCCGGCCAGCATCCCCTGGAAATTGCCGCAGCTGGATTTCCGGTCGTCCGCGGCGCGCAGCGGCTGGCAGCGCCTGCCGAGCGGCGTGATCCTGCAATGGGGCACGAACCTCATGACCACCGGATATCTCGACAGCTTCACCTTCCCGCTCACCTTCCCCAACACCGGGCTGATGGTGGTGGCCTGCGAGGGCTCGGTCGGCGGATGGGGTCCCAGTCCGGTGCCCACCGTCTATGGAGTTGCCAACATCTCGGCGAGCGGTTTCCAGGCGAGTTGCGTCGAGATCACCGGCTCGGGCGCGATCTACGACAAGTCCGCCGGCTTCAACTGGATGGCGATCGGCTTCTGATCGCGCCAAGCCGGACGCCGCTCTTTCGCAAAATCCGGCGGTCGCGCACAAGGGTCTTCGTTCCGACGGAGTTTCGCCTGGCATGAAGCGACCTCATCTGCGGCGGCATGCCGAACGCCTGCGACGCGTGCTCAGCGGCCGCGCCGACCCTCGCGCGCGGTTCCGCGCGGCGTTCGAGGACCGCGCCACCGAGGACGACATCTTCCACGCGTTCCGCCTCCTGCTGGGCCGCCACCCGAACCCGGACGAGATCACGGGCCACATGCTGCAGGCGGGCCGACCGCTCGGCGATGTGGCACGCGTCTATCTCGGCAGCCGGGAGTTCGCGGCGCGCGGGCTGATGCAGGCGGATGACGGCGAGATCGTCCGCGTCGAAAGTCCTGCCGGCTTCTCGATCCATGTCCGTCCGACCGACATCGCGGTCGGCGCCGGCATCGCCAACGGTGGCCTGCACGAACCCAACGTGACCGCGGTGTTCGAGCGCCGTCTGCGCCCCGGCATGCGGGTGATCGATATCGGTGCGAATATCGGCTGGTTCACCATGCTCGCCGCTGCGCGCGTGGGGACGGCCGGCCACGTGCTCGCGGTCGAGCCCGATCGCGACAATGCGGGCCTGCTGGAAGCGAGCCGGCGGGCGAACGGGTTCGACAACGTGCTGCTGCTGCCGGTCGCCGCCGGCCGCGTGTCGGGCGCCGTCGCGATCTACAAGGCATATTCGAATGCGGCGACCGCACCGCTCGACACGATCGACCCGCTCGCAGCCGATCTCGTGCCCGCCATCCGCCTCGACGACGTCATCGACGAGACGCGGGGACCAATCGGTCTGGTGAAGGCGGATGTGGAAGGTGCCGAGCCGCTCGCCCTTGGCGGTCTCGAGCGCACGCTCCGTCGTGATCGTCCGGTGGTGATCTGCGAGTTCGCGCCCGGGATGATGCCGGGCGTGTCCGGCGTGGACGGTCGCTTCTATGTCGGCTGGCTGATAGCGCTGGGCTACCGGGTCGCGGTGATCGCGGCGGATGGCGCGGAGCTCGCCTGCGATGGTGTGGACGCGGTGATGACCGCTTACTCGGACGCAGGTGTCGATCACATCGACCTTGTCTGCGATCCGGTGTGAAAGCGGGGAAGGCTCGTCGCCTTCCCCGCTTTCGTGGATGGGTCAGCCGTTCTGGCTGACGAACGTATCGCCCGTGCTCTTCACGGTCCCGTTCACACCGTTGGGGAAGAACAAGCCGCCATTTTCGCTGCCTGCGTAGACGATGTTCAGCACCTGATTGAACGTGCGGCGATAGCTCTGCGCGTTGCTGTCGCCATTGACGATGTTGAACGGATTTCCGCCGCTCGACGAAAGATCCGTTCCATTATCGTCCATCGCGCCCGAAAGCTTGGCACGCAGTGCGGAGATCGCGTTGGTGACGACACCGCCGCCCTGCGACGCGAGATAGCCGCGGATCGCGCCTGCGTGATAGCCCTCGATCGCCAGGACGCTGGCCGCGTAGGCGATGTTGGGGCCACCGAGCGCCAGGTAGTTCGCACCACCACCGTAGGCAGTAACACCAACGTCCTCGAAGATGTAGGCGCCGATGAGGAAGTCGATCTCGCTCGCGAACGGGTTGAAGGTCTGCCCCGCCGTGATGAGGCCGGCCGCCTGCGCCAGCGTGGTGAACGCCGCGCCGAGGTCGATCTGCGGCTGCGCGACCGCACTGGTTCCGAGGGCGTCGCGCAGGAACGTCACGTGCGCCTGCTCGTCGGCCGCGATGCGCTGGAAGTAGTAGGCCAGCTGCGGCGTCTGGAACGGGACCAGCGTGGTGGTCGGGTAGGTCGCCGTCGGCCCACCACCGGTGAGCGTCGCGGGCAGCGGCGCGCCCGTCACGCCGAGCAGGTAGTAGTTCGCCTCGAGATACTCGAGGTTGAGCGCGAAGTTCAGCACGTCCGCATCGGCGAGCTGGTAGGTCGCGGCACGCGCGCTGCGCATTCCGGGCACCAGGCCCGCGGTGGCACCGGCGGCGGCGAGCGCACCCGTCTTCATCATGCTGCGGCGGGGAAAGCGCATTTCGCCTGACCGGATGCGATCGATCAGCGGCCGGTTCTCGTTCTCTGTTGCAATCATAGGAAACAACCTTCGGTTCGGCACGAGGCCGTGTGCAGCTTGCGGCGCAAGAGGGCCCGGCTCAGGACGACACGAATGCCGAGTTCGAGGAGTTCACGCCGTTCGGGAAGAACCCGCCCGCCGTGACACCGGTCGCCCCGTAGGCGATCGCCAGGATCTGCGCCGGCGTGCGTCGATAGGCCTGTGCCAGGCTGTCGCCGTTGCTGATGTTGAACGGGTTGCTCTCGTCGCCCGTGCCTTCGTCGCCCACGCCCGACAGCTTGGCGCGCACGGCCGAGATCGCGTCGGTCGCGGTGTCCTGTCCGAATTGCGCGAGGAAGCCGCGGATGGCACCGGCCTGTTGTGATTCAACGCCGAGAAGGCCCGCCGCATACGCCAAGTTGGCCGGCATGGTGAGCAGGTTGGCGGCACCCGTGAGCGCGGTGACGCAGGTGTCCTCGAGAAGGTAGGCGCCGAGCAGGAAGTTGATCTCGCTCGCGAAGGGGTCGAAAGTCTCGCCCGGCCCGATCAGACCGGCGGCCTGTGCGGCCGTCGTGAAGGCGCCGAAGTTGATGGCCGGCTCGGCGATCGCCGCTGAGCCCAGCGCGTCGCGGATGAACTCGACATGGGCGAGTTCGTCGTTGGCGAGCTGAATCGCAAAATACGCGTTCGCCTCGTCGGTGAACGGTACCAGCGTGGAGCTCTGCCCCGTGGTGACGGTGCCCAGATTACCGACGCTGCCGGTGGTCAGCGACGCGTTATATTGCGCCAGGCCGTAGCCGAGCACCGCGTGCAGATAATACTCAGCGCCGAGATACTCGAAGTTCAGCGCGAAGTTGAAGATGTCGGCGTCGGTGAACCCGGGGGCGGCTTTCGCCGACCGTGCTGCGACGATCGCGGCGGCCGAAAGACCGGCGGCCGCGGCGAAGCGCCCGATGCCGAGCATGCTGCGACGCGACGGCACTTCCTCGATCTCGTCTCTTACGGAAACAGCCATCTGGTACGATCCTCCTGGGGCAATATTCTTGCCGCGGGTATTATTAAGGTCGAAGCGAGGTTTGTGAACTCCCGGTAGGCCGGGGTCCACACCCTCACTATGATCAACTTCCTGTGCTAACCCGAGCGTCTTGGCAGGGCTCCGGTTCCTTTGATGAACGCAATTCCGAGGCAGGCAAAGGTCGAATTTCGTGCACAAATATTTTTCGGTCGCGTGTCATCCAGTGCATGTCTGCTTACGTATTCTTCAGATGGCGGATAACGGAGCAAGTCTCCGGCGCGGCGGTCGCGTGCCCCCGGCTACTGGCCTGACCGCGGAGATCGATCGTCGATGAGCTTTCTCTCCTACGCTCAGAATGCGGAAGACGTGATGCTGTGGCGTGCGCTCGGCCACGTGGAGCGCGGTTTCTGGATCGATGTGGGCGCGGCCGAGCCCGAAGCGTTGAGCGTCACGCGCGCTTTTCATGATCGCGGCTGGTCGGGCATCAATGTCGAGCCCAACCCCATGCTCTTCGCCGGGCTCGCCGCGGCACGGGCGAGCGACGTCAATCTGGCCGTCGCACTCGCAGCCCTGCCCGGCCGTCGCCGCTTCCACGTGATCGGCGACACCGGATTGTCATGTCTCGACGACGATGTTGCGGCGCGGCATCGCGAGGCCGGTTTCGAGACCGCGGAGATCGAGGTCGAGGTCGACACCCTGGCGGCGATCTGCCGCCGCCATGCCGCGGGCGATATCCACTTCCTCAAGATCGATGTCGAGGGCGCGGAAGCGGAGGTGATCGCGGGCGGCGACTGGCAGCGCTTCCGGCCCTGGATCGTGCTGGCCGAGGCGACCAGCCCGCTCGCCCAGGACCGCACGCATGGCGCCTGGGAGAGCCTGCTGCTCGAGGCCGGCTATCGCTTCGTCTGGTTCGACGGGGTCAACCGCTTCTACGTCGCGCGCGAGCACCACGATGCTCTCGCGCACGCGTTCGACCGGCCGCCCAACGCGCATGACGACTGGGCGCCAGCGGCGAGCGAGGCCTTGCGGCGTCGCGCGGAGATCGCGGAGGCGGCGACGCGCGACGCGCGCGCGGGCCTCGATCGGCGCGAGGCGGCATTGACGCGCGCGCGTCATGATCTGCGCAACCTGCAGGCGCGGCTCGCGGACACCGAGGCGCGGGTGCATGCCGCCGCCGCCGCCGAGGGCCGGCGCGAGGGCCTGGACGAGGCGTTACTGCGTCTGCTGGAGCTCGAACGTGCGGCGCGCGCGGGCCTGCAGGCGGAAGCCGCCCTGCTCGCGCAGTTCCGCAGCGATCTTCGCCTCGACGACGCGCCGCGCGCCCTCCGCGCCGTGCTGCCCGCGGCGCGCGTCCTGCGCCAGTTGTCGTGGCAGGGTGCCGCGATCGGTCGCCGGCTGCGCGGCTCCGCGCGCGACGCGGCAGCACCGCAGGAGACCGCGGCTCCATCGGAGATCGAAGCCGTCGTGGTGCAGGCGGCACCCCCGCCCGTGCCCGCCGCCGGCGTCGCGGTTCCAAACCATGTCGCGGCGGTGCCGGCAGCCGCCGCCCGCCCGCGACACATGGCCCGTCGGCCCATCGGGACCGTTCATCTCTACCATCACGCCACCGCCGACGGCGACGCGGTCTCCAATTCGCTCTTCGTGATGCGAGCCCTGCTCAGGCAAGCCGGCTTCCGCAGCGAGATCTTCGCGCGCCACCCGCATCCGGTGCATCGCGACGAGGTCAGGCCGCTCGCGGAGCTGCCGAACCACGACGACATGGTGCTGATCGTGCACCACTCGCTCGGCGATCCGGAGATCGAGCGCCTGCTCGCGCTGCCGGCACCGATCGTGCTGTTCTATCACAACATCACGCCCGCGCCGCTGCTGGCGCCCGGCCTCGCGGCACTGGCACGCGAGGGACGCGAGCAGCTCGCACTCTGGCGCGACCGGGCGGTGGCGGCGCTGGCACCGTCCGCGATCAACGCGATGGAGCTCCGCCGCCGCGGCTTCGCCCAGCATGTCGCGGTCTGCCCCACGCTCATCGACATCGACGCACTGCGCGCGCGCGTCGCCACCCGCACCGAACGCGCGCCCGACGCGCCGTTCACGGTCCTGTTCGTGGGCCGCATGGTCGAGAGCAAGGGGCAGCTCGACCTCGTCGAGGCGTTCGGCGTGTTTCGCGCGTCAGTGGGCGCGGCGACGCGGCTCCTGCTGGTGGGGCACGACATGGGACCGGACGATCCCTATCGCGCCTCGATTCTGGCCGCCGCCGACCGCCTCGGCATCGCGGACGCGGTGGAGCTGACCGGCGCGGTGGATGCGGCGACGCTCGACCGCTGCTACGCGGGCGCCGATCTCTACGTGTCGATGAGCCTGCATGAAGGGTTCGGCGTACCCCTGATCGAGGCGATGGCCTTCGGGCTGCCGGTGCTGGCACGCCGCGCCGGCGCGGTGGCGCTCACGCTCGGCGATGCCGGCCTGCTCGTGGAAGGCAGCCCGGCGGCGATGGGCGAGGCGATGGCGGCGGTGGCAGGCGACGCCCGCACGCGCGACGCCATGCGCGAGCGCGGGCACCAGCGGCTGGAAGAATTGTCGCTCGACGCCCCGCTTCCCACCCTGCTGCGGGCGCTGGCGATCGCCGGTGCGCTGCCGCCGACCGACACCCGCGCCACCGCGGCCCTCGAGCGCGAGCTGCACGTGACGGTGGCCGGCCATGTGAATGGATCGTACAGCCTGGCCGGCGTGAACCGGGCGCTCGCGCTGGCCCACGAGAACGCCGCCCCCGGGCGGACGAGCCTGCTGCCGGTGGAGAACGTGGCCGACGCGCCGCTGCTCGACATCGACGACGACGAATACGCCACACTCGCCGTGCTCGCGACGCGGCTCCCGGTGCGCGCCGCACCGCATGCAGTGGTCAGCCAGCATTATCCCGTGCGCGCGCCGGGCGAAGCCGAGCTCGGCCAGGACGCCGATCTGCGTTGCGCCTTCTTCTTCTGGGAGGAAAGCCTGGTGCCGGCCGCGACCGTGGCCGCGCTGGAGGCGGCGTTCGACGCCGTGCTGGCGCCGAGCCGGTTCGTGGCGCGCGCTCTGATGGATTCGGGACTGCGCCTGCCGATCCGCACGGTCGGATTTGCGCCGCAGCTCGCGGCCTGTGCGGCCCTTGCGTCCCGGCCCGAGCGCGGCCATGCGCGGCCCTTCACCTTCCTTCACGTCTCGTCCGCGTTTCCGCGCAAGGGCGTCGACGTGCTGCTGGCGGCGTGGGGAGTGGCGTTTCGCGCCGAGGATCCGGTCAAGCTGGTGATCAAGACCTTCCCCAACCCGCACAACACCGTGCACGACGACATCGCAGCCCTGCGCGCGCAGGATGCCGAGCTGGCACCGATCGTCCATCTCAACATGGATCTCGAGGGCGACGACCTCCGCGTGCTGTTCCTCGGCGCGGACGCGATGGTGCTGCCCTCGCGCGGCGAAGGGTTCAACGTGCCGGCGGCCGAGGCGATGGCGGCGGGGCTGCCCCTGCTCGTCTCTGCCGAAGGCGGCCATCTCGACTTTGTCGGCCCCGATACGGCGGTGCTGATCGAGGGGCGCCACGTACCGGCGGCGTCGCATCTGACCGAGGCGGGATCGCTGTGGTTCGAGCCGGACGTGGCCGCACTCGCCGCGGCCATGCGCGCGCTGCCGGGAGCGCGCGCAGCCGCCACCGCGCGTGCGGCGCGCGCGCGCGAGGGCGTGCTCCAGGCGCTCGCTCCGGACCGGTTCGCATCACGCGTGCGCGCGTCGATGGCCGACCTGCTGCTCGCAGCACAGCCCACGCCCGCGCGACGGATCGCGGTGGTGAGCAGCTGGGGCGTGCGATGCGGCATCGGCGAATACACGCGCTTCCTGCTGGAAGCGCGGGAGGACAGCGCGGCCACCACCACGATCCTGTGCGACCGGCGCACCGCGGCCGGTCCCACCACCGTGCCCTGCTGGATCCCGGGCGATCCGGCGAACGCCGCCACGATCGCGGAGGCGATCGCCACGGTCGATCCCGACATCCTGCTGATCGAGCACCATCCGGGATTGCTGCTCTGGGACACGCTGGCGACACTCCTGCGCGACCGGCGGGTGCGCGGCCGCGTGGTCGCCGTGACGCTGCACAACACGCGCCATCTCGCGACCCTCGACGCGCCCGCGCGCCTGCGGGTCCGGTCGGCGCTGGCCGAAGCGACGCGGGTGATCGTGCACACGCCGGCCGAGCTCGACGCGTTCCGGGCGGAGGACCTGCCCAACGTCACCTTCGTGCCCCAGGGCGCGCCGGCGCTCCGCCCGGCGGATGCGGCCGCACCCCGGCGCGCACCGGGCGCCGGGCCGGTGATCGGCGCCTACGGGTTCCTGCTGCCGCCGAAAGGGTTCGGGACGCTGATCGAGGCGTTCCGGCTGCTGCTGGCCGAGCACCCGCAGGCAAGGCTGCGGATGGTCACCGCGTTCTACGACGACAGCTCGATCCCGCTGCACGCCGCCCTGGTCGCGCGCGCGGAAGCGGCGGGCGTGGCCGACGCGATCGACTGGCACACCGCGTTCCTGCCCCACCGCGACAGCCTGCGCCTGCTCGCCGGCTGCGACGTGGTGGCCCTTCCCTACGAGCCCACGCTCGAGGCCTCGAGTGCGGCGCTCCGCACCGTGCTCGCGAGCGGGCGTCCCACGCTGGTCACGCCGATCGAGATCTTTCGCGAGGCGGCAGGCGCCGTGCACATCGCGTCCGGCCAGGATGCGAGCGCGATCCGGGACGCGATCGTGGAGCTGCTGGCCGATACCGGGCTTCGCGAACGGCTTATGGTGGCGCAGGCGAGTTGGGTCGAGGCCAGGTCGTGGACCCAGATCGCGCGGCGCAGCTTCGGCATGCTCGACGCACTGTTCCGCAATGCCGGCGACAGCCCGCGCCGGATGACACGCGACGTGGCGCCGGCGAGCTCGGTGGCGGCGTCGCGTGAGACGGCGTCGCTGGCGGGCGGATCGGACGACTGAGAGGAAGGCCAGGGCTCTGCCCTGGACCCGCCAAGGGGCAGTCGCCCCTTGGATCCCCTGGGGTATGGGCCTTGGCGCGGTCCGGCAGTGTATCCAGAGCTTGATAGCGCGTGGTCTTCATTGCCGGTTGGGCGTGCGCAGGAGAGCACCTCCGCGTGCATCTCGGTCGATCATCTTAGCGCGCGCGTCTCTGCTGTGCTGCACTTCCTTGGTGCTGCTGACGGGCACTGCACCGTCTTGCCTCACCCCTGCCGACATGTCCCACCACTCGCTCATGTGTGGCAACACGCGTTTCGTGGTGACGAACATCTACGATCCCACGACCTTCATCAGGTCGCAGACTATTGAGGGTCGCCGGGCAAACGGTTCGATCTTCCACGTCGACCTGCGCAATCAACGCGACGGGAAAAACTCCGCCATCTTCGGTTCCGTTTCGTCATGGCTTTGCCACAGGGGCCGCCACCACATCTTTCTCGAGCTGCTCTACGGGTGCAACGAGTTCATGGCGCCTGCCGGTGTCAACCGATACTGCGGAGGCGACGAGATGGCGGAGTGGATGCACCACATCGGTCTCGAAGGCGGACCCCTCGATCCCGGATACAAGATGCATGATCCCCGTTACCGTGCGCTGGAACGTCGTCT
>CAXTVZ010000070.1:0-14884 GCA_964247685.1 uncultured Acetobacteraceae bacterium | reverse complement strand
CAGCGGCAACAAACCCCTGCTGCACGCCGCGCTGATGGCGATGATCGACCCTGGCGACGAGGTGATCATTCCGGCGCCTTACTGGCCGTCCCCACCTCGACCTAGCCCGCATGGCCGGCGGCGTTCCGGTCCCGGTGGCCTGCCCGATTGAGGTCGGCTTCCGCCTGACGCCGGACGCACTGGAGCGGGCGATCACCCCAAGAACCCGTGTCCTGCTGCTGAACTCGCCAAACAACCCCACCGGTGCCGCGTATGGCCGGGCGGACCTGGAGGCCCTCATCGCCATCCTGAAGCGCCATCCGGACATCTGGGTCCTAGCCGACGAGATCTACGAGCACATCCGCTTCGACGGCCGGTCGCTGCCGTCGATCGCCGCCTTGGACGAGGAGATCGCTGCCAGAACGGTGACCGCAACGGGCTGTCGAAAGGTTACGCGATGACCGGCTGGCGCATCGGCTTCGCCGGCGGCCCGGCGGACATGATGGAGGCGGTCTCGTCCATCATCGGCCAGCTGGTAGGTCCCCCCTCCGCTATCGCCCAGCTGGCCGGCATCGAGGCAGTGAGCGGCCCCCAGGAGTTCTTGGCGGAGAACGCGATGATCTTCCAGGAGCGTCGTGACATCGCGTCGAGGCGTTGAGACGGACGCCGGGCATGCATTGCCATGTGCCAGAGGGTGCGTTCTACTTGTTTGTGGACTGCTCCGAGTTGATCGGCTGCGTTCAGCCGGACGGGCTGGTCATCCGCAGCGACGAGGATTTGGTGCTCGGCTGCATCAAACACGCCGGGGTGGCATTCGTACCCGGAAGCGCATTCGGCCTGTCGCCGTATTTTCGTCTCGCCTACTCGATCGGCACCGACCAGCTTCGGGTCGCGATGGATCGGCTGCAGCGCTTCTGCAATTCGATCCGATAACCGCGCGCAAGACCGGCTTCCGTCCCGAGACCGTCATCCGCCCGTTGGGCGTGCCGCTCATGCTGCACGGCCGCTCGGCTTCGCTCACACCGAGATCGCTGCTTCTACCCTGCCAGTCGCCGCAGGTGCACCTGGCGGCCCCTTTCGCGGCGTCACCCCACTGATCCCACCGCGCCGGATCTAAACCACGTACTGTGCGCTTGTTCTGGCTCTGACGTCCTCCGCGGTGACGTCATCCGCCAGCTCCACGAGCTGGAATAGTCCCGCACGGTCGTAGCGGACGAAGACGCAGAGGTCGGACACGATCATGTCGACCACACCCGTGCCGGTCAGCGGCAGGGTGCAGTGTTGCTGGAACTTGGGCGTGCCGTCCTTGGCGGTATGCTCCATCGTCACGATCACGCGCCGGACACCGGCCACGAGATCCATCGCACCGCCCATCCCCTTGATCATCTTGCCGGGCACCATCCAGTTGGCGATGTCACCGTTCTCGGCCACTTCAAGCGCGCCGAGAACCGCAAGATCCACGTGGCCGCCGCGGATCATCGCAAAGCTGGTGTCGGACGAGAAATACGAGGAGCGAGGAAGTTCGGTAATCGTCTGCTTGCCGGCGTTGATGAGGTCGGCATCCACCTCGTCGTCGGCGGGAAAGGGTCCAATGCCGAGCATCCCGTTTTCGCTGTGCAGCGTGACGTCCAGTCCGTCGGGGATGTTGTTGGCAACCAACGTCGGGATCCCAATGCCAAGATTGACCGTGAAGCCGTCGCGCAGCTCGCGCGCGGCGCGGCGCGCCATCTCGTTTCGCGACCAGGGCATCAGTTCGCCAGTCCTTCGCGCGTCGTGCGGAACTCGATCTTCTTGTTGTAAGGCGCGCCCAGCACAATCCGCTGCACGAAAACGGCGGGGACGTGGATGTGATCGGGATCGAGGCTGCCCGTTGGCACGATCTCTTCCACCTCGGCCACGGTCACGCGCCCGCTCATGGCAACCGGGACGTTGAAGTTGCGAGCGGTCTTGCGAAACACGAGGTTGCCCGCCCCGTCGGATTTCCACGCCTTGACGATGGCGAGGTCGGCCACGATCCCTCGCTCAAGGATGAAGCTCCTGCCCTCGAACATCTTGTGCTCCTTGCCTTCGGCCACCAGCGTTCCGACACCCGTCGGGGTGTAGAACCCCGGGATACCGGCGCCCCCGGCGCGCAAGCGTTCGGCGAGCGTTCCCTGCGGGCAGAACTCGACGGCAAGCTCGCCCGCCAGGAATTGCCGCTCGAACTCCTTATTCTCACCGACATAGGAACTGATCATCTTGGCGACCTGGCGTGAGCGAAGCAGCTTGCCCAGGCCCACGCCGTCGACGCCCGCGTTGTTGGACGCGATCGTCAGCTGCCGCGAACCTGCCCGCTCGATCGCGTCGATCAATCGTTCCGGTATGCCGCACAAGCCGAAGCCGCCCGCTGCGATCAGCAGGCCGTCCCGAAGCACCCCGTCGAGGGCCGCATCCGCCGTGGGGTAGAGCTTGTTCATGCCACCGTCTCGAGCGTCATCGCGATTCCCATGCCGCCGCCGATGCACAGCGTCGCGAGGCCGCGACGTGCGCCCCGCCGGTTCATCTCGTGCAGCAGCGACACCAGCACGCGCGCACCCGACGCGCCGATCGGGTGGCCGAGCGCGATCGCACCGCCGTTGACGTTCACGATGGTCTCGTCCCAGCCCATCTCGCGGTTCACCACGCAGGCCTGCGCGGCAAAGGCCTCGTTGCACTCCACGAGATCGAGGTCGGCCACCGTCCAGCCCGCCCGTACCAGTGCCTTGCGCGAGGCGGGGATCGGGCCGGAGCCCATGATGGCGGGATTGACGCCGGCGGTCGCCCAGGAAGCGATGCGGGCGAGCGGGCGCAGGCCGCGCCGGGCGGCTTCTCCTTCTCCCATCAACACCACGGCGGCTGCACCGTCGTTGATGCCCGAGGAGTTTCCTGCCGTGACGGTGCCGCCGGCGTCGAAGGCCGGTCGAAGGCGGGCGAGCTGCTCGGCGGTGGTGCCCGGCCGCGGGTGCTCGTCGGTGTCGACGACCACCTCGCCCTTGCGGGTCGCGATCCGCACGGGTGCGATCTCGCCGGCGAAACGCGCCGCCCGCTGCGCCGCCTCCGCCCGATGCTGCGAGCGCAGGGCAAAGGCGTCCTGCTCGGCTCGGCAGACCTGCCAGGTTCTGGCCATCGTTTCCGCGGTGACGCCCATGTGGACATTCTCGAATGCGTCGATGAGCCCGTCGGTGAGCATCGTGTCGGCCAGCGCCACCTCGCCCATCTTGCGGCCGCTGCGCAGATGCGCGGCGTGGGGCGCGAGCGACATGTTCTCCTGGCCGCCTGCGACCACGACGCGCGCGTCGCCGCTCGCGATCTGCTGCATCCCGAGCGCGACCGCGCGCAGGCCCGAGCCGCACAGCTGGTTGACGCCCCAGGCCGTCGTCTCCTGCGGCAGGCCCGCGGCGATCGCCGCCTGCCGTGCCGGGTTCTGGCCGAGCCCCGCAGTCAGGACCTGGCCGAGGATCACCTCGTCGACGGACGCAGGCTCGACGCCACAACGCGCCAGGGCCGCGCCGATCACCGCAGCTCCCAGAACATGCGCCGGCGTTGCGGCGAACTGGCCGTTGAACGTTCCGACCGCCGTGCGTGCAGCGGCCACGATCACCACGTCCTGCCTTTCCACCACCCTTCTCCTTCGAGCGCCGCACGGGCGGCGCGTGACCAACCTCGCGCGCGTGGTCAGAGCCGGATTGCGGCGCGTCCCTTCAGCTTGAGAAGATTGCGCGCTTCGTCCGGTGTGGCGACGCGCAGTCCCAGAGACTCCACCAGCGATCTCGCGATCGCGACCTGCTCGGCGTTCGATGCAGCGAGCCGCCCGGGCGCGGCCCACAGGCTGTCCTCAAGCCCGACCCGGATGTTGCCGCCGCCGGCGGCGGCCATGGCGGCGATCGGCATCTGGTTGCGGCCGGCGCCGAGCACCGACCATCGGTAATCGGCGCCGAACAACCGGTCCGCCGTTCTCTTCATGTGCATCACGTCCTCGGGGTGCGCACCGATCCCGCCGAGCAAACCGAAAACGGTTTGGACGAAGAAGGGAGGCTCAACCAGGCCGCGGCCGGCAAAATGGGCGAGGTTGTAGAGATGGCCGACATCGTAGCATTCGAACTCGAACCGGGTGCCGGTGTCGCGGCAAGCGTCGAGCGCGTAGGCGATGTCGCGAAACGTGTTGCGGAAGATCAGGTCGTCGCTATCCGCGAGGTGGGAGCGTTCCCACTCGTGGCCGAACTCTTTGTAGCGTCCGAGCATGGGGAACAATGCGAAGTTGAACGACCCCATGTTCAGCGACGCGAGTTCCGGCATGAACGTCGTGGCCGGCCCGATCCGCTCACCGATGGTCATGTAGGGCGCGCCGCCACTCGTGAGGTTGAGCACCACATCGCTTTCTTCCGCAATGCGCCGGAGAAACGGCCTGAACGCGTCTGGCCTCTGGTCAGGGCGGCCGGTGACGGGATCGCGGGCGTGGAGATGAACGATCGCCGCACCCGCCGCTGCCGCCTCGAGCGCGGAGCGCGCGATCTCGTCGGCGGTCACGGGAAGATGCGGCGACATCGATGGCGTGTGGATCGCGCCGGTAATCGCACAGGTGATGATGACGGGCGACGGTGCTGCCATGCCAGTCTCCTCCTCGCCGCGATGTTGCGTGTCAGGCGGTCGCCGGCTCGCTCAACCGCTCGACGCGCGCACCGTAGGCGACGTTGCGGCCCCCGAACCGGCGCACGCGAATGTTGGCCTGCTCGCCGTGTCCGGTGAAACCCTCCAACGCGCACAGCCTGGAACAATACTCCCCCACGAGTGCGGAGGCCTGATCGGTCAACACCTTCTGGTAGGTGCAGGTCTTCAGGAACTTGCCCACCCAAAGTCCCCCGGTGTATCGCGCAGCTCGCCGGGTCGGCAGGGTGTGGTTCGTGCCGATCGTCTTGTCGCCGTAAGCCACGTTGGTGCGCGAGCCGAGGAACAGGGCGCCGTAGTTGCGCATCCTCTGGAGGAAATAATCGGGATCCCGGGTCATGACCTGGACGTGTTCGGAGGCGATCCGGTCGGCAACAGCGACCATCTCCTCGTCGCTGTCGACCACGCACACAGCCCCGTGCTTGTTCCACGCCTGGCTCGCGATGGGCGCGGTCGGCAGCACGGTCAGCAGCCGCTCGATCTCGCGCATGGTGTCGCGCGCGAGGCGCTCCGAAGTGGTGAGCAGGATGGCGGGCGAGTCGGGGCCATGCTCAGCCTGGCCCAGAAGATCGGTCGCGCACAGCTCGGCGTCGACGCTGTCGTCGGCGATCACGAGGGTCTCGGTTGGGCCTGCGAACAGGTCGATGCCAACCCGCCCGAAGAGCTGCCGCTTGGCCTCCGCGACGAACGCGTTGCCCGGTCCGATCAGCATATCAACCGGCTTGATGGTCTCGGTGCCGAGTGCCATCGCGCCGATTGCCTGGATGCCGCCGAGGCAGTAGATTTCATCCGCGCCGGCGAGATGCTGCGCGGCCACGATGGCTGCGGCAGGACGCCCCTTGGTCGGGGGCGCGCAGGTGATCACGCGCGGCACACCGGCAACCTTCGCCGTGATGACCGACATGTGGGCGGACGCGAGCAGGGGATACTTGCCGCCCGGGACGTAGCAGCCGGCCGAGCCGACGGGGATGTTCTTGTGGCCGAGGATGACCCCGGGGAGCGTCTCGACCTCGATGTCGGTCATCGTGCTGCGCTGGTGTTCGGCAAACCTCCTGACCTGCGCCTGCGCGAAGCGAATATCGTCGAGGTCGCCCGAATCGAGCTCCGCCACACAGGCCCTGATTTCCGACGCGGTCAGCCGGTAATCCGTTCGATCCCAGCCGTCGAACCGGATCGACAGGTCGCGCACGGCCGCATCGCCGCGCTTCTCAATATCGGCGAGGATCTGCTCGACGCTGGCCCGGACTTTTACGTCGGCCGCGCCGACTTCTGCGCGATCGGCTTCACTCTTGAGCCAGTTTTCCACTTCCATTCTCCTTGATTGGCCCCGGTGGCGTCGCCGACGAGCGGCAACAAGGCTACCCGGCGCTGAATGAGATGTCGGTCGGCCGCACGTCCAGCGGCGATCGGTAGGTTTCGAAGCCGGCGCACACACCGATCGATTGCCCGGTGACATGCCTGGCCTGATCGGACGCGAGATACACGGCCATCGCTGCGATTTCGTCGCCCGTGATCATCGCGTGCAGCGAGATGTTGTGGATCATTGCGGACAGGTAGCTGTTCTCGTCCATCCCGCGCGCCGCCGCCTGCTGTTGGACGACGAGCTTGCCGCGTGGGCCGTCGACAAGTCCGGGAAGGATCGTGTTGACGCGGATGTTGAACTCGCCGAGCTCGATGGCGAGCGCATCGGTGAGGCCGCGGATGGCGTACTTGGTCGCCGAATAGGGCGTGCGCATCGGCATGCCAATGCGCCCCGCAGTTGACGAGATCGCAATGATGCAGCCGGCACGCTGCCGCTTCATGGCCGGCGCGGCGTGCTTGACGCACAGGAACTGGCCCGTGAGGTTGACCGCGACTGTTCGAATCCATTCGTCAGCGGTGACGTCCTCGACCAGCTTGGTCGGCCCTGCAATTCCGGCATTGTTCACCAGGACGTCGAGGCCGTCCCATTCATCGTCGATGGCGGCAAACAAATGCTCCACGCTCGCTGGGTCGGCGACATCCGTGCGATGAGCTCCGATGCCGCGGCCCTCGATGGCGGCGAGGTGATCCGCGTCGATATCGCAGACGCGAACGCGCGCACCTCCCTCATGGAAGGCATTCGCGATCGCCAGGCCGATGCCCGACGCGCCGGCGGTAACGAGAACACGCTTGTTGTGCACGTCCAATCGCATCGCATGTCCCCGTCGCGCGTGTGGGATCGCAGGTCGGCGGAGCAGCCAAAGCCGCTCCGCCTGCCCCGTCAGAGGCTGGCTGCGACGGCCTTGACGTCGGTGTAGAGCTCGAGCGCTTCACGCCCCATCTCGCGACCCCAGCCCGACTGCTTGTAGCCGCCGAACGGCAACGCGACGTCGTTGGGCAGGTGAGTGTTGATCCACACCGTGCCCGCCTTGATCCTGCGGGCGAGCTTGTGGGCGACGCTGATGTCGCGCGTCCAGATGCTGGCGCCCAGGCCGTAAGGCGTGGCGTTAGCTTCGGCAGCGATCCGGCCGAGGTCGTCGTCGTCGAACGGCATGGCGCACGCGACAGGCCCGAAGATTTCCTCACGAACAACCGACATCTGCGGGTTCGTGTTGGCGAACACGGTGGGCTGGATGAAGTAGCCCTCGGTGCCGGATCGACTGCCACCGGTGACGACTTCGGCGCCGTCGCGCTTGCCCGCTTCCATGTAGCCCAGGACACGATCGAACTGCTCCTGCGAGACGACCGGCCCGATCTTGCTCTCGGGATCGAGGCCTGGGCCGACCTTGTAGGTCTGCGCATGCGAGGCCAGTCCCGACATGAGCTTGTCGAACACCTTGCGGTGGACAAGCATCCGCGAGCCTGCGGTGCAGCACTGCCCCGTGTTGAAGAAGATGCCGTTCGCCGTGCCTCGAATGGTGGTCTCGAGGTCCGCATCGGCGAAGACGATCACCGGCGACTTGCCGCCGAGCTCCAGGCTCACTTTCTTGAGGTTGCCGGCGGCCGCCTTGACGATCAGCCGGCCCACTTCGGTCGAACCGGTGAAGGCCACCTTGTCGATGTCGGGATGGCCCGCGAGTGCCGCACCCACGGTGCCGTCGCCGGTCAGCACGTTGAAGACGCCGGGCGGGAAGCCGGCTTCGAGCGCGAGCTCGCCCAGGCGGATTGCCGAGAGCGGCGTCTGCTCGGCCGGCTTGAGGATGATCGTGCAGCCGACGGCCAGCGCCGGTGCGATCTTCCAGCTCGCCATCAGAAGGGGGAAGTTCCACGGAATGATCTGCGCGACCACGCCGACCGGCTCGCGGATGGAGTAGCAGTGCCAGTCGCCGGGGATCGAGACGGGGATGCTTTCCCCGTTCAGCTTGGTCGACCAGCCGGCCATGTAGCGAAGCAGCTCGCACGCGAACGCGATATCGACGTTGCGGGCGTCGCCGACCGGCTTGCCGTTGTCGATACTTTCGAGCTGTGCGAGCTCGTCCGCGTTCGCCTCGATCAGATCGGCCAGCCGCCACACCAGCTTGCCGCGCTCGGTCGGCTTCATCGCCGGCCACGGACCCTCCTCGAAAGCCTTGCGGGCTGCGATCACGGCGCGATCGGCATCTTCGGCACCGCCGTCGGCCACATCGGCAATCTTCTCGCCGTTGGCGGGGTCGAACACCGCGAACGTCTTACCGGAGCGCGCATCCACCCAGTTGCCGTCGATCAGAAGCTTGTGCGTGCGCTGCAGGAACGCCCGGTTCGCTGGTGTGAGCGTCTTGTCTCGTCCCAGATAACTCATCTCTCGAATTCTCCTCGTTGGTTCATTGTCCGATGTGTCAAGCGTCGCCGGCGACGCCTACACGAAGTGCGTCGATCGCGACCGCCACGAAGATCATCACACCGCCAATCATGTCCACGTAGAAGGACGGGACGTTGACGATCGAAAGCCCGACATGGATGACGGTGAGCAGAAGTACACCGCCAAGGATCCCGAGCGCATTGCCGCGGCCGCCAAAGACGCTGACGCCGCCGATGATGGGCGCGGCGATGGAGTAGAGCAGAAAGCCCTTTCCTTGGTCTGAGGTGATCGCCGTCTGCCAGGACGCCAGGAAGTAGCCCGCAATCCCTGCTAGCAGTCCAGACACGCCGAATGCGGCAATTTTGACTCGCGCCACGCGGATGCCCGCCACATAGGCGGCCGCGGCATTTCCGCCGGTCGCGTAGAGTTGCCGGCCAAATACCGTTCGGCGAAGGAGAACGGCCACCACGGCGAACGCCACGAACAAAGCCACCGGCATTACTGGCCAACCGCCGATATTTGCCTGTCCGACCCAGCTGTAGGCCGGTGTGAAGTCTGTGATGGTTGCACCCTGTGTGATCGCGAGCAACGCTCCTTCTAGAATGATCATCATTCCGAGCGTCTCGATCAACGACACCATGCGAAGCCTGGTGACGCAAAATCCGTTGAAGATTCCGACCAGGGTAGCCATGACGATGCCGATTCCAACGCACACGAAAGTAGGAAGCGTGTGGGTTTGAAGTAGAAGCGCGCCGATCACGGACGACACGCCTAGATTGCCTGCGATCGACAGGTCGATCTCACCGACGAGGAGCGGCATCGAGGCTGCCAGAGACAGCAAGCCGAGAACAGTGGCCTGGGTTAGGACGTTCTGCAGATTGGCAGACGACCAGAAGAACTTATTCAAGGTGCCGAAAATAATCACCAAGCCGACGAGCCACACCCAGACGACGTTCTTGATGAGGAACGCCGAAGCCGCCCCTTTTCTGGCACGTACGCCTCCCTGTCCCGAATAGGTGCTCACCGCCGGAATGGAAGCTTGTGCTGTCGTCATGGGCCGTTTCCTTTCAACCGGACCGGTTCGTCGGCACTTGGTGCCCCGGCTACCGAGAAGGCGCGTTCGAAGACGTCCTCCTTTGTCAGCGAGCGAGAAGACTGAATGTCGATCAAGCGCCCGCCAACGAAGAAGGCGATGCGGTCGGTCATCCGCAGCATCTCGTCGATGTCAGACGTCAGGACGACGACGGTGACACCATCGTTCGTCAGCGCATCGATAAAACGATGCACCTCCTCCTTGACGCCGACGTCGATACCTCGTGTCGGCTCGTTGAGGATGACGAGCCGCGGCTTGCCCGCGAGCAGCCGCGACAGCAGCACCTTCTGCTGATTGCCGCCGCTCAGGCCGGACACCCGGGCCGCCGGCGAGCTGGTCTTGATCGAGAACAAGCCCGCGAGGCGCGAGAAGAGCGCCTGCTCGGCCCGCGGCGACATGATGCCGAATCGGGACAAGCGCCCGAGCGACGACAGGCTCATATTCTCGGCCACCGACTGGATCGCAACGATGCCGTCGCGCAGCCGATCCTCGGACAGGAAGGCGATGCCGTGCTTGAGGGCATCGTTCGGCCTTCGCGGAAGCATGCGGTGGACCTTCCCGTCCGCCAGCGAGCCCCTGGCACCCCTGAGAAGGCCGAACAACGCGCGGCCCAGTTCGCGCGCACCCGATCCAGGTAGCCCGGCAAACCCGATGATCTCGCCGGCCGCAAGATCGAGGCGTTCGATGTGCAGGCCGGGCGCAGTGATCCGCTGTAGCGACCACGTCGTTGCCGCCTCCGCAGGGCGGGCAGACCGGTGGAACAGCTCGACGCTTTCGCCGATCACAAGGGAGCTCAGCGCGTCGGAGTTCAGGTGTCGGATGCTCTCATTGCGCGCCACCATGTTGCCGTCGCGCAGGACGGAGACCTCATCGCAGACTTCCAGGATCTCCTCATTGTAGTGTGAGATGAACAGGAACGACACGCCCTGCGCGCGAAGGCGACGCATGAAGTCGAACAGTTGCGCCTTGTCAGCCATCGTCAGCGCAGTGGTGGGCTCGTCGAGGATGATCAGCTTGCCGCCGCTGTGCAGAGCGCGAAGAATATTGAGTTTCCGCTTTTCGACCGGCGATAGCGTAGCCGCCGCTGCACGCGGGTCGAGCCGTGCATCGTGGAGGAACTCCGCCGCTTGCGCGAACATCGAGCGGTCGCGAATGAAGCCGTTCTTCCTGGGCCAACGTCCAAGCACCAGATTGTCAGCCACCGTAAGCTGGTCGACGATCATCGGCTCCTGCGTGACGAGAAAAACGCCGCGCACTTCCATCGAGCGCACGTCCGAATGCCCGACATCGTCGCCGTCCAGGATTACGCTGCCCCTGGTGGCACGCGCCAGGCCAGCAATGATGCGAACGAGAGTCGACTTGCCGGCCCCGTTTTCGCCGAGCAAGCCATGGATCATTCCGCGTGCAACACTCAGGCCCACGCCCTTCAGCGCAGTCACCCCGCCGTATTGCTTAACGACGTCGCGCACCTCAAGGAGCGGCGCAACACCGCTCGACTGGGTGTCGGACTGCATGTTCACTGATATGCAATCCCCCAGGTCAACGAGGCGACGTTACCCCAAAGCCGCTTGTCGTTTGCGTTAGAGGCGTCGACAACGCTCGGCGGAATGACCAAGCGCGGTCCGCTTACGCCCTTTTCGATCACGCCCGACTCCCAGAAGTACTTGTCGTCGCGGTAAGGTCCTAACGGCACTGGCTGTTTCTTGATGCTGTACTTAGCCAGCATGTCAACCGCGATCTCGCTGTAGGCGATCGGATCCTGCGAGATGTCGACATCCTGGTAGCCCTGCTTGATCCACTGCAGTCCGATCGGCTCGCCGTCGATCGTCACGAAGATGACATGACCGGGCTCGCCGACCTTGTGCCACTTCCCCCTTTGCCGAAGCGCCGTCACCACGCCACGCGCCGGCGTATCGCTCGGCGCGTGCACGGCATCGAGGTCGGGATACTCCGACAAGGTGTTGACCGTCACGCTGAGCATATTCTGCAACAGACCTTCGGTCGGACGGTCGAGCATCTTGATGTCCGGGTATTTCGCGAACGTTGCGTCCCAGCCGACCTTGCGTGCACGCCAAGCATCGCTCTTGAGAGAGCCGTAGCAGTTCAGAACCGTACCTTTCGGCTGACCCGAATACTTCTTCTTGAGGCGATCGATCACGGCGTTTGCCGCCATGACGCCGCCCTGCTCGTTGTCGAAGGCCACCGAGATCGCGACGTTGCCGCCCACGGTAAGGCTATCGACCATCCCCACCGGAACATCGTTGGCATTTGCCTTCCTGACCGCGCTGACCATGGCTTGGCTGTCTACGGTATCGCCGATCATGGCGATCGGTCGGTTCAGAAGGAGCGAGTTCCATTGCTGGATTTGCGTCGTGTTGTCGAAGCTGGCGTTAACGGCTTGGAAGCTCCAGCCTTGTTTGGCGGCCGCGCGCGATGCTGCCTCTTGCAGGATGCGGAAGAAGTAGAAGTCCAAGCTCTTGTTGCTAAAGCCGAGCAGGGGCCTATCGGCCGCTCGGACAATCCCACTTCCCATCAAGGTCGACGCGGCCGCGCCGCCAACAATCGTCTTGAGAACGCGACGGCGCTTGAATGCCGAGGTTACGTCGTCCTGGTTCACCTTGTGCCCACTCCCGCTTTATTGTTGGTGTTTCTTCAGATAATCTCGATCGCACGGATCCTGATAACCAACCCCGCCTTAAGACACCGCTGCCGCCGTTGCTTGGCTCACGACATCAAGTCACGGTAGGCGAGTTTTGGTTTGAAGCCAGCAGATGAAGGCAAGATCGCGTTCACGACAAACGAGCGACGTTTCCTGTTCTCGTTGCGGCAATCTCCCACCAACCAGCAAGACCGTCAAGCCTGTGATCACAGGTCACAGAAAATTCCGCTTCTAATCTCGTTTGGGCTGCCGCCAAGCCCCATCGTTGGCATACAATCGGGCCATGGACATGAACCGTGACACAGTCGATATCAGAAGTTTGCAGGACCGCGTCTATGACCGCATCCGCGAGGCAATGCGAAAAGGCGTGTTCGCGGCCGAACAGCCCCTGACGATCAGGGCCCTGGCCCAGCGCTTCGGCACCAGCGAGATGCCGGTTCGCGAAGCCATCAAGCGCCTGGCTGCCGAACGTGCGTTGGTTCAGCAATCGGACCGGACATTTCGTCTGCCGCCCGTGACCGCGGAACACTTTAAGGAGATCACGCCCATCAGGTCGATGATCGAGAGCTACGCGACCGAGAATGCGGCGCAACTCGGACCCGCCGATCTTCCGGACCGGCTCGCGGCGGTGAACGAGCGGATGGTGCAGGCCCTGTCCAGCGCCGACGTCCTGGGCATCCTGGAGAACAACCAGGCATTCCACTTCATGATCTACGAGGCCGCCGGCAATACGACCTTGCTTGAGGTCATCGAGACCTTGTGGCTCAGGAGCGGTCCCTATCTCGCGCTGTTGGCGGGTAAGCGGCGTGGGATCAACGCGTTCTTCGATGCCGCCGAGTCGCATTCGCGCATCATTGCCGGGCTCCAGCGTCGCGATGGGGCGGCCGCCGCAGCGGCCCTGCGAGAAGATATCGAGATCACGGGGCACTGGTTCTGGACCGAGCTGGACGGTGCGGCGCCGAGCGTTCCCCCGAGTATGCCGCCGCCGCCAGGCGACGGTCCAGCTTCCGCGAAGCACAGGGTGCAGGCCGCAGCACCCCACTCTTCACGGCGCCGGGCTGGCCGCTGACACCTCGGAGGGCTGCCATTAAGCAACCAGGCGGCGCACCTCCTCGCCCAACCGTTCCTTGGATCCTGCCTCGCCCCTGATGAAGTCGGACGCCTTTTCGGCGATCATGATTGTGGGAGCGTTGGTGTTGCCCGTCACCAGCGTCGGCATCACAGACGCATCGACGACACGCAGCCCTTCGACGCCGTGGACGCGCAGCCTGTCGTCGACCACCGCCATCGCGTCGCTGCCCATTTTGCAGGTTCCGACTGGGTGGTAGATCGACTCCACCTTGGCCCGAAGATAGTCGTCGATTTCCTTGTCGGTCCGGACACCCGCGCCCGGCGCATATTCGGTGCCGCGATAAGGATCAAAGGCGGCCTGCGCAACGATGTCGCGGCTGATCTTGATTCCGTCGCGCATGACGCGAAGGTCGTCGGGCTGCTCGAAGTAGTTCGGCTGGATGGCGGGATGCACGGTCGGATCCTTCGAGCGGATCCGGATGGAGCCGCGGCTTTCCGGACGGGCGACGTTGAAATACGGCATGAAACCGTGCTCGGGAATGATGTGCCGGCCGTGGTCGTCGTACATGATCATGATGAAGTGATACTGCAGGTCGGGCGCCACGATCTCCGGGCGCGTCTTGACGAAGGCCAGCGCCTCGATGCCGTGATAGGCACCCGGTCCATTGCCGCGTAGCACATACTGGCCGAGCGCCATGGCTGCCTTGAGAGGTGCGACATGCGGCAGTAGCGAAATCGGCTGGGACACGCGCTGCTTCAAACCGATGGCGAGGTGATCCTGAAGGTTCATGCCGACGCCGGGGAGCTCACGCTTGATCTCGATGCCGAGTGAGCGGAGATGCTCGGGCTCGCCAACACCGGACAGCTGAAGCAGCTGCGGCGAGTTGACGGTCCCGCCCGACAAGATCACCTCACCGCTCGTGCGGAGCTGTTTGACCGCGCGCCTCTGGACGTATTCCACGCCGACCGCCCGGCCGCCCTCGATCAGGACGCGCGAGACGAGCGCGTGAGTGATGACGGTCAGGTTCGGCCGGTGCCGGATCGATTTGATATAGGCGCGGGCCGCGTTCGACCGCGTCGCCTTGATCCCGCTGCGGTCGAGGGTGCTGTCGCACGGGCCGAAGCCCTCCTGCTGCGCACCGTTGAAGTCGTTCGTCACCGGGTAACCGGCCTGGCGCCCCGCTTCGACGAAGGCGGCCGACAACGGATGCTTCACACCGTAGCGGCTGGTCTTGAGCGGGCCGTCGCCGCCGTGGAACTCGTCGTCGCCGTCCGCCCAGCTTTCCGAGCGTCGGAAATAGGGGAGGCATTCGTCGTACGACCAGTTCCGGTTACCGAACTGCGCCCAGCGATCGTAGTCGGACGCGTGTCCACGGATATAGATCATCCCGTTGACGCATGAGCAGCCGCCCATGACGCGTGCCCGCGGCCAGAACATCTCGCGGTTGTTCAGGTGTTTCTGCGGGACAGTGTGGTAGTGCCAGTCAATCTTCCCGGTCTTCATCAGCTGGAAATATCCGGCGGGCATATGAATGAACGGGCTCTTGTCCCACCCGCCGGCCTCAATCAGCGTCACCTGCGCCGACGGGTCCGCGGACAACCGGTTGGCGAGGACGCAGCCCGCCGAACCGCCCCCGACGATGATGTAATCCACCACGTT
>CAXTVZ010000069.1:0-14979 GCA_964247685.1 uncultured Acetobacteraceae bacterium | reverse complement strand
CCAGGGCTCTGCCCTGGACCCGCCAAGGGGCTTGCCCCTTGGATCCCCTCGACTTGGAGGCCCGGTTTGGGGCTCATGAGACCAACAAACGGGTTCTAAGGGCTCGCCCTTAGCGGGTCCAGGGCAGAGCCCTGGCCTTCCGGTTCGTGTCCCACGCCGGATCGCGTTATTCTGCCGCCCGTGACGACACGACCGACACAACCCGCGACCGATCTGTTCGGCGAGGCGCCGAAATCCCCGCGCACGGGCCGCGGTCGCGCACCCTCGCGCGCCCAACCGCTCGCCGACCGGCTGCGCCCGGCCAGCCTCGCGGACGTGGTGGGTCAGGCTCACCTGCTGGGCCCGGAGGGGGCCATCACGCGCATGCTGGCGCGCGGGTCGCTCGCGAGCCTGGTGCTCTGGGGCGGGCCGGGCACGGGCAAGACCACCATCGCGCGTCTGCTGGCGGAAGAAGCGGGACTTCGCTTCGTGGCGATCTCGGCGGTGTTCTCCGGCGTCGCCGACCTCAAGCGCTGCTTCGCCGAGGCCGCCGAGTTCGCGACCGCGGACGAGGGCGGCGGGGGCGCGACACTTCTGTTCGTCGACGAAATCCACCGCTTCAACCGCGCCCAGCAGGACGGATTCCTGCCGGTCGTGGAGGACGGCACGATCGTGCTGATCGGGGCGACGACCGAGAATCCGAGCTTCGAGCTGAACGCGGCACTGCTGTCGCGCTGCCAGGTGCTGGTGCTCAACCGGCTCGACGATGCGGCGCTCGAACGCCTGCTCGAGCGCTCGGAGGCGGCGGTCGGGCGCGCGCTTCCGCTCACCGCGGACGGTCGCGCGGCACTGCGCGCGATGGCGGACGGCGACGGGCGCTACCTGCTGAACATGGGCGAGCAGATCCTGGCCGGCGCCGAGGCTCCCGCGTCCGACAATGCGTCCGTGTTCGGCCCGGCCGAGCTCGCAGGCCTGCTCGCGCGCCGCGCCATCATCTACGACCGCGACCGCGAGGAGCACTACAACCTCATCTCCGCGTTGCATAAGTCGCTGCGCGGCTCCGACCCCGACGCGGCACTCTACTGGTTCGCGCGCATGCTGGTGGGCGGCGAGGACCCGCGCTATCTCGCGCGCCGCCTGACGCGGTTCGCCGCCGAGGATGTCGGGCTCGCCGATCCGACCTCTCTGCCGATGGCGCTGGCCGCGTGGGAGACCTACGAGCGGCTCGGCAGTCCGGAGGGCGAGCTGGCGCTGGCCGAGCTGGTGGTGCATCTGGCGACCGCACCCCGCTCGAACGCGGTCTACAAGGCGTTCGGTGCCGCCATGCGCAGCGCGCGCGAGACCGGGAGCCTGATGCCGCCGGCTCATATCCGCAACGCGCCCACCAAGCTGATGCGCGAGCTCGGCTACGGCCGCGGCTACGAATACGACCACGACACCGACGAGGCGTTTTCCGGCCAGAACTATTTTCCGGATGGCATGGACCCGCCGCGTTTCTACACGCCGACCGCGCGCGGCGCCGAGGCCGCGATCCGCGATCGGCTGGCACGGTTCCGCGCCCGGCGCGCGGCGCGCGACCAGGGCGGCGACCAGTGAGCGTCGAGAGTCGCACCGTCGAGCCGGATGAGGCGGACATCCGTCTCGACCGCTGGTTCCGCCGCCATTACCCGGGCGTGACCCAGGGCGCGCTGCAACGGCTCTGCCGCACCGGGCAGATCCGTGTCGACGGCAAGCGAGCCGAGGCGGCCACCCGGCTCGCGCCCGGCCAGCTCGTGCGCGTGCCGCCGCTGCCGATGGCCGGGGTCGCGCCCGAAGACCGTCCATCCGATCCGCGCGACATCCGCGCGATCGCCGCCATGACCCTGTTCGAGGACGACGACATCCTCGTGCTCGACAAGCCGCCCGGCCTCGCGACCCAGGGCGGCCCCGGCATCACCCGCCACGTGGACGGGCTGGTCTCGACCTTGCGCGATGCTGCCGGACGCCGCCCGCTGCTGGTGCACCGGCTCGATCGCGACACCTCGGGCGTGCTGCTGCTGGCCAAGGGCCCGGCCAACGCCGCCCGGCTGGCCGCGATGTTCCGCTCGCGCGACGTGCGCAAGACCTACTGGGCCGTGGTCGTCGGCAAGCCGCAGCCGGCCGAGGGCGAGATCGACGCGCCGCTGGTGCGCGTGGGCGGCGGGGCAGGGGCGCTCACCATGCTCGCCGAGCGCGACGAGGAGGACGCGGCCCGCGCCCGCACCGAATACCGCGTGCTGGACGCCGCCGCCCGCAAGCTCGCCTGGCTCGAGCTCACCCCGCTCACCGGCCGCACCCACCAGTTGCGCGTCCATTGCGAGGCGATCGGCACGCCCATCCTCGGCGATCCGAAATACGGCGCCGGCAAGAGTGCGGTGGACGGGTTTCCGGCCAAGCTGCACCTGCATGCACGCGCGCTGAGCCTGCCGCATCCGCGCGGCGGCCAGATCACGGTCGCCGCCGCGATGCCGCCGCATATGCGCGACACCTTCGCCACCCTCGGCTTCCGCAATCCCCGGCCACCGCCGCCCCAAAGGTCCTGATGCCCGACGTCATCGCCATCGCCGCACGCCGGCGCCGCTCGCGCAGGATCGTGGTCGGGCTCGTCCTGCTCGTCGGGGTCGTGCTCCTGGCCGGCCCGGCGCTGACGCGCCTCGATGCGGGCTTTCTCCGCGCCCGCATGGAGGCGGCCGCCTTCCATGCGACCGGGCGCCGGCTCGCGATTGCGGGGCCGATCCACCTGATCCTGTTCCCGTCGCCCGGCTTCGTGGCGGACGACGTGACGCTCGCCAACATCGCCGGCGGCTCGCGCCCTGCCATGGCACACGCGGACGCGGTGCAGGCGACGCTCGACCTCGGCGCGCTGCTGGGACAGCGCGTGATCGTGCGCAGTCTGGTGCTGACGGACCCCGACATCCTGGTGGAACGGACCGCCGATGGGCAGCCGAACTGGGTGTTCACGCCGCCCGCCAAGGCACCGCCGCCACGCGTTCCGGGCGAGCTCCTCCCGCCGGTCCCGTCGGCATCGGCGCACGTGAAGCTCACGATCTCCAGCATCGAGATGGAGGGCGGCCAGCTCACCTGGCGCAACCTCGCCCGCCTCGGCGATGGCAGCTTCGCGATCCGCCACCTCGACGCGCAGCAGCAGCAGGAGACGAGCTCCTTCACGCTGTTTCTCGCGGGGCAGCACGCGACGACACCGTTCTCGCTGTCGCTTGCCTCCGGGCCGCCGCAGGCGCTGCAGGCGGGGCGCCCGGCGCATCCGTTCCCGCTGCGCGGGTCGCTCTCGCTCGGCAGCAGCGACCGCAACGACGAGGCGCCCGACCAGCTCACGGTGGACGGCCAGTTCGCCGATCCGCTGCACGGGCGGGGCTTTGCCGGCATCGTGCATGCGCGGCTTGCCGCACTCGGCGATCTCGACGGGCTGTTTCCTCATGCCGGCCTGCCGGCGGCGCAGGCGGTTCGGCTGGAGGCGCGGCTGGCGCAGGGCGCGGACGGGTCCTGGACCGTGTCGTCGCTGCACGCGGGCATGGGTGCGGCCGATGCCGAACGCGCGCTGCCGGGCCTGGCACTGGCGCATCTGTCGGTCGACGCGCCGGACAGCGCCGCGCCCGTCGTGGTCCATGCGGCGGGCACGCTGCGCGGGCAGCTCTTCGCGATCGACGCGCCCGCCTTCGGCAGCCTGGCCGCGTGGAACGGCGGCGGCGCCGCGCCACTCGACGTCGCGGCGTCGCTGGGCCGGGCGAAGGCGAGCCTGCACGGAACGATCGCCCGCGGCTCCGATGGCGGCGCCAGGCTCGACGCCGCCTCCAGCCTCGACCTGCCCGATCCCGGCGCGCTGGCCGCCGCCTTCGGACGCACGCTCGACCGCCATGACGCGATCGCGTCGCAGGGCCACCTGGTCGCCACGCGCATGGCGGGCGGCGAGCTGACGGCTGCCCTCGATGCTGCCCGGCTGCTGATCGACGCGCGACCGATGCCGGCGTCCCGCTTCGAGCTTGACCGGCGACCCGAAGGCACGCTTCGCGTCGACCTGGCGCTGGAGGCGGCCCCACCATGGCTGGTCTGGCGCGAGAATCCCGGTCACGAACCACCTGATTTCACAGCTGTTCTCGACGGCCACCGGGTGCCCGCAACGCTGGTCGCAGCTCTCGCCGGCGCGGGACGCGGCCTGAGCGGCCCGCTCGATCTCGCAGGCACAATCACCGGCACCGCGCCGGGCGGCCGGATCGATCTCGCGCATCTCGACGGCACGCTGTCCGCGACCCTGGTGGACGGCACGATCGCGGGCGGGCTCCTCGCACCGGCACTGCGCGCCACGCATCTCCCGCTCGGCACGGGCGGTGCCGAGCGGGTGCGCTGCGCGGGCTTCGCGGGCCAGGTCGCAAGCGGCGTCGTCACGCTCTCGAGCCTCTCGCTCGACAGCCGGCTGCTGGCGATCGACGGCAGCGGCACGGTGAGCCTGCCCACCGGCGCGCTGGACCTCCATCTTCGTCCGGTGGTGCGGATCGGGGTCGCGGCTGCCAGCGCCCCGGTCGTGATCGGCGGCACCATCGCCGCACCCGAGGCGTCGCTCGCACATGACGAGCACGGCCGGGTCGCGCTGAGCTTCGGCCAGAACGCGCCCGGCAGCGTGGCCTGCGACGCGAACCCGGACGTGGCCGCCCTGCCACCGCCGAAAGCCGCCAAGCCGGTCGACATCCTGCGCAGCCTGGGCCTGTTCAGGTGACGGCGCGCGCCTGGGACCGGGCCGCGGCCGCACCGGACGGGGCGGGTGGCCACCTGGTCCTGCTCGACGGACGCGAGCTCCGCCTGCCGGACGGGACACGGTTGCGCATCGACGCGGCCCCCCTCGCGGCGGCGATCGCGGCCGAGTGGAACGAGGCGGGCGGCGGCGGGCGCGGCGGCACCTACAGCTTCGCGGACCTGACGCTCACGCGGCTCGCGGCGACCGAGACGGCGCAGGTCGCCGCCGACCCGGCCGGCGCGATCGAGACGCTTCTGCGCGCCGCGGACACCGACATGCTCTGCTACCGCGCGAGCACACCCGAGACCCTCGTTCGCCGCCAGCACGCCGTCTGGCAGCCCTTCCTCGACTGGATCGAGCAGGAGGCGGGGGCGGCCTTCGTCGTCACCGAAGGCGTGATGCCGGCGGGGCAGCCGGAGGCGGTCGCGGCGGCACTCCGTCCGTGGCTCGCGCGCCTCGATGCGGGCGCGCTCGCGGCGCTGCTCGCAATCGTGCCGGCGCTCGGCAGCTTGGTGCTGGGCCTCGCGGTCCTGGACGGCCGCATCGGACCGTCGGAGGCCGCACGAATCGCGTGCCTCGAAGCGGAATGGGAAGCGGAGCTCTGGGGCGAGCCCGAGACCTGGCGACAGGCCCGCGATCGCCTGGCCGCGGAGCTGACGACGGTGCGGCGGTTCCTCGATCTACGCGCCGAGACCGCATGACCCCGATGGCGCAACTGTGGCGCATCCGCGGCCGGGTCCAGGGCGTCGGCTATCGCGACTGGATGGTCGGCCAGGCAAGCGGGCTCGGCGTCGCGGGCTGGGTGCGCAATCGCGGCGACAGCGATGTCGAGGCGCTCGTCGCCGGCAGCGAGGCGGCGGTCGCGGCGTTGCGCATCGCCTGCCTGCGCGGGCCGCCAGTGGCGTCGGTCACGTCGATCGACGTGCAGGAGGCGGAGGCGCCGGCGGAGTCGGGCTTCGTGCGACGCGCGAGTTGCTGACAGCCGGCATCCGGACTGTGGAGCAGCGCATTGCGGTTGCGACAGTTGTTGCCCGAGGGCGGCAAGTTAAGTGCTCGCGGGTGACGTCCTCGACTGCGCACGCGGCTTGCACATGCTCGCGAAAGAGCGTTGAACACTTCACACGTGCTGCGTGAAGCATCGTTACACACAGTCATACGCCGCCCTGCTAGACGGTCGGCTGTGATGAACCAACGCGACGAGGAACATATGGCAGACGCCAACGCGCTCCATCATGACGCTCCACGGCGACGGAGCCGCTTCTCCAGCCTGCTCGCCACCGCCTCGATGGCCTCGTGGCTGGTTCTGGGCGCGATGCCGATCGCCGCGGTCATCGTCGCTCTGACCTGACACGACGCTTTCCGTCGGCTAGGGTTTCCGGATGAGTGAACACGCACCCCGTACGGCCGATCACGAGATCGAGCCGATCTTTCTCGAGCGCTGGTCGCCGCGCGCCTACACCGGCGAGGCGGTGCCGCAAGAGGCGCTTCTGCAGATGTTCGAGGCGGTCCGCTGGGCGCCGTCCTCCTACAATTCGCAGCCCTGGCGGCTGGCCTACGCACTGCGCGACACGCCGCACTGGGAGCGGTTCCTCGACCTGCTGATCCCGTTCAATCGCTCCTGGGCGGCGCAGGCGGGCGCGCTCGTGCTGTTCGTCTCGAAGTCGACGCTGCTGCCGCCCGGCAAGACCGAAGAGATCCCGTCGGTCAGCCACTCCTTCGACTGCGGCGCCGGCTGGGCGCAGTTTGCGCTGCAGGCCCAGAAGCTCGGCTACCACGCGCACGGCATGGTCGGCTTCGACATGGACAGCGCGTTTGCCGCACTTCACGTGCCGATCGGGCACCGGATCGAGATGATGGCGGCGGTGGGCCGCCGCGGGGATCCGTCGATCCTGCCGGAGCAGGCGCGGGCGCGGGAGTTTCCGAACGGGCGGGAGCCGGTGTCCTCGTTCGTGTTCGAGGGTGGCTTCGGGAGCTGAAGAAGGCCAGGGGCTCTGCCCCTGGACCCCGCTGGGGCCTTGGCCCCAGACCCCTTTACATTTGGCAGGTCCAGGAGGGCCTTCCCTCCTGGCGGGGTTTGGGGCAGAGCCCCAACCTTATTCTTCGGGTATCAGCACCAGAACTGCGGCCTGCGCCGCAATACCTTCCCCACGCCCCGTGAACCCCAGCCGCTCCGTCGTCGTCGCCTTCACCGACACGCGCCCGATCGACACCCCCATCAACTCCGCCAGCCGCGCGCGCATCGCCTCCGCATGCGGCCCAATGCGCGGCTGCTCGCAGATCAGCGTCACGTCCGCGTTCGCGAGCGTGCCCCCGCGCGCCGCGATCCGCTCGGCCGCGTGGCGCAGGAAGCGCGCGCTGTCGGCATCCTTCCAGGTGGCTTCGCTCGGCGGAAAGTGCCGACCGATATCGCCCTCCGCCAGCGCCCCGTAGATCGCGTCGCACAGCGCATGGATGCCGACATCGGCGTCCGAGTGCCCGGTGAGCCCGCGCTCGTGCGGCACCTCGACGCCGCAGAGAATGAGGCGGCGCTCGTCGGCAAAGGCGTGAACGTCGAAACCGGTGCCGATGCGGGGAGTCATGAGACTGTGTCTTTCAAGCATGCGAGGTGTGGCGCGATTGCATGATGGCGAGGGATTGTCCAGAGATCGTGCAATTTGGCGCCACACGCCTGGGCAAACGCGGTGATCAACAGGCCCGGCGTGCCGGCGCCGCGTGGATGTGATTGCGTCTCGCGGTTTGGTGTTCTAGTTTGCCCAAATCATGGGCAACTCAATGACTCTTGCCTCCGGGCGGTCCGGATCGATCGTGCGCGGCCCGATCGTGCTGGGAGGCGTCGCGCTCGCCGACCCGGTGGTCCTGGCGCCGATGTCGGGTGTCACCGACCTGCCGTTCCGCCGCCTGGTGGCGCGGTTCGGCGTGGGGCTGCTGGTCTCCGAGATGATCGCCTCCTGGGCGATGATCCGTGAGAATGCGGCGACACTTCGCATGGCCGAGATGGCGGATGACGGGCCGAGTGCGGTGCAGCTCGCCGGTTGCGAGCCGGCCGCGATGGCGGAGGCGGCGCGGATCGCGGTGGATCGGGGTGCGGCGATCGTCGACATCAATTTCGGCTGCCCGGTGAAGAAGGTGGCGGTGGGGCAGATGGCGGGCTCCGCGCTGATGCGCGACGAGGTGCGGGCGGCAGCGCTCCTGGAGGCGACGGTGCGCGCGGTGGACGTTCCCGTGACGCTGAAGATGCGGATGGGGTGGGATCATGCGAGCCTGAACGCGCCGGCACTCGCGCGCATCGCGGAAGCGGCAGGGATCCGGATGGTCACGATCCATGGCCGCACCCGCCAGCAATTCTACGAAGGGACGGCCGACTGGCAGTTTGTGCGCCAGGTCCGCGACGCCGTCGCGATCCCGGTGGTGGTGAACGGCGACATCCGCACGGTGGAAGATGCGGGCGACGCGCTCGCGGCCTCCGGCGCGGACGCGGTGATGGTCGGGCGCGGCTGCTACGGGCGGCCGTGGTTCCCGAGTCAGGTCGCAGCCTTCCTGCGCGGCGACACCGTGCCGGCCGATCCCGATCTCGCGGCGGAGCGGGAAATCGTGCTCGCCCATTACCACGCGATGCTGGCCCATTTCGGGCGCGAGCCCGGGTCGCGCATCGCCCGCAAGCATGTCTCCTGGTACAGCCAGGGCCTGCCCGGCTCGGCGGACTACCGCGCACGGGTCAACCGGGCACCGGATGCCGAGGCGGCCATCGGGCTGATCGAGGCGTTCTACGACGCGCTTCTGGCGCGCGGCTTCGTGCGCCGCGACCGGGCGAGGCGGGGGGATCACGCGCCGGAGATGGCCGGGCCGGACATGGCCGCGTGGGCAGCCTGAAGCAAGTGAACAAGGAAATCGTGCCGGCCGCGTCGCTTCCGCTCGACGAGAACGCGGTCGCCATCCTCGACGCGCTGCCGCTCGCGGTGGTGGTGATCGACGAGCGCGACGCGATCCGCAACGCCAACGCGGCGGCCGAACCGTTCTTTTCGCTGTCGGTCTCGCAGCTCCGCCACCTGCGCCTGCAGGACCTGATCCCGCGCGACAATCCGCTGTTCCTGCTGATCGACCAGGTCCGCCTGCGCGGCGGCAGCTTCGCCGAGCACGATCTCACGCTGGAAAGCCCGCGTCTGCTGAAGCACGAAGTGTCCGTGCAGGCGACGCGGCTCACCGAACAAGGAAATCTGGTTCTGTTGACACTCCAGGAAAGTGCCGGTTTGCGCGCCCTCGATCGGCGTCTGAGTTTCCGCAATGCGGCGCGCTCGGTGGCCGGCATGGCGGCGATCCTGGCGCACGAGGTGAAGAACCCGCTCTCGGGCATCCGCGGTGCGGCCCAGCTGCTCGAGAGCACGGCCGCGGATGCGGGCGACCGCGAGCTCGCGGTGCTGATCCGCGACGAGGCCGACCGCATCAAGGCCCTCGTCGAGCGGATGGAGATGTTCAGCGAGAAGCCGATCGAGCGGCGCCCGGTGAACATCCATCGCGTGCTCGAGCATGTGCGCAAGCTCGCCCACACCGGGTTCGCCGCGCATATCCGGATCAACGAGCGTTACGACCCGTCGCTGCCGCCGGTCTGGGGCAATCGGGACCAGCTGATCCAGGTGCTGCTGAACCTCGTGAAGAACGCGGCCGAATCGATCAGCGGCAGCGAGACCGGGGCGGGCGAGATCACGCTCTGCACGGCCTACCATCACGGGTTGCGGATCGCCGTGCCGGGATCGCAGCGCAAGGTGCACCTGCCGCTGCTGGTGAAGGTGCGCGATACGGGACCGGGCATTCCCGAGGACATCAAGCCGCATCTGTTCGAGCCGTTCGTGACCTCGAAGCCCTCGGGCAGCGGGCTCGGCCTGGCGCTGGCCGCCAAGCTCGTGGGCGATCATGGCGGCATGATCGAGGTCGAGAGCCATACGGGGCGCACGGAAGTCCGCCTGCATCTCCCCGTCCTGGTCGAGGACGAGGAGAGCGACGCGGCACTATGAGGAAGCTGAGGCGATGACGCTCCCCACAGTCCTGGTCGCCGACGACGACCGATCGATCCGCACCGTGCTGACCCAGGCGCTGGGACGCTCGGGCTACCAGGTGCGCACCACCGCGAATGCCAGCACGCTCTGGCGCTGGGTCGAGGACGGCGAGGGCGACCTGGTGATCACCGACGTGGTGATGCCCGACGAGAACGGGCTCGACCTGATCCCGCGCATCAAGCGGGTGCGGCCCGAGCTTCGGGTGATCGTGATGAGCGCGCAGTCGACGCTGATCACGGCCGTGAAGGCCACCCAGCGCGGCGCGTTCGAATACCTGCCCAAGCCGTTCGATCTGAAGGAGCTTCTGGCGGTCGTCGGGCGCGCGCTGCAGGCGCCGCTGCCGGCGCCGCCGCCGTCGACCGAGGAACGCGACACCGAGGACCGGCTGCCGCTGATCGGCCGATCGGTCGCGATGCAGGAGATCTACCGCTCGATCGCGCGCCTCACCACCGCCGACCTCACCGTGATGGTCAACGGCGAGAGCGGCACCGGCAAGGAGCTGGTCGCCCGCGCGCTGCACGATTACGGCCGCCGCCGGGCCGGGCCGTTCGTGGCGATCAACATGGCGGCGATCCCGCGCGAGCTGATCGAGAGCGAGCTGTTCGGCCACGAGCGTGGTGCCTTCACGGGCGCCACCAACCGCAACCAGGGCCGCTTCGAGCAGGCCGCCGGCGGCACGCTGTTCCTCGACGAGATCGGCGACATGCCGCCCGAGGCGCAGACCCGCCTGCTGCGGGTGCTGCAGGAGGGCGAGTTCACCACCGTTGGCGGCCGCCAGCCGATCCGGGCGAATGTGCGGATCGTGGCCGCCACCCACCGCGACCTGCGCCAGGCGATCCGCGGCGGCTCGTTCCGCGAGGATCTGTTCTACCGGCTCAACGTCGTGCCGATCCGCCTGCCGCCCTTGCGCGAGCGCACCGAGGACATCGGGCTGCTGGCGCGCCATTTCCTCGAGCGTGCGGGGGAGAGCGGCCTGGGCAGCAAGACGCTCACCGAAGGCGCACTCGACGCGATGCGCGCCTATCGCTGGCCCGGCAATGTGCGCGAGCTCGAAAACCTGATGCGGCGTCTCGCGGCGCTCTATCCGCAGGAGACCATCACCGAGGAGGTGATCGCGATCGAGCTCGCGGAAACCAGCGAAGTCAGCGGCGAGAAGATCGACAGCGCGAGCGGCAGCGAGTCGCTCGCGAGCGCGGTCGAGCGCCACATCAAGCAGTTCCTCACCGCCAGCAAGGACGGCATGCCGCTGCGCGACATCTACGACCGCGTGATCGCCGAGGTGGAGCGGCCGCTGATCACCATGACGCTGGCCGCGACGAAGGGAAACCAGATCAAGGCGGCCTCCGTGCTGGGGCTGAACCGCAACACGCTGCGCAAGAAGATCCGCGACCTCGAGATCCCGGTGATCCGCGGTCTCGGGTAGGCTCGCGCAACCCATGAACGTCATTCCGCCCCGCTTTCCCCGCAGCGACGACGGGCTCGCCTCCTGGCGCGGCGCGTCGGCCTCGGTGCTCGCCCAGCGCCTCGCCGACGTGCTGCTGGGCAAGGTCGCGACCGTGGTGCTCGCGACCGTGGCGCTGCTGACCGGCATCGTGACCTTCGCGGTGTTGAGCGGCGGCCTCACGCTGACGCGCCGTCCGCATCTGGACATCGCACTGCTGATCGCGAACGCGGCGGCACTCCTGCTGCTCGGCCTGTCGGTGGTCGGCCGCGTGGCCCGCGTCTGGCTCGAGCGCAGGCGAGGGGCGGCGGGGGCGCGCCTGCACGTGCGCCTGGTGATGCTGTTCAGCGTGGTCGCCGTCACACCCACGCTGGTGGTGGCGTTCTTCGCGACCGTGCTGTTCCATGTCGGCATCCAGGCCTGGTTCAACGACCGGGTGCGCACCGCACTCGCCGAAAGCCTGCAGGCCTCGCGCGGGTATCTCACCGAGCACAACGACGCGATCCGGTCCGACGCGATCAACCTCGCCGAGGATCTGAGCCTCGCGCATGCGGGCGAGCTGGTGATCGCCGATCCCGAGGAGATCACCCGCATCCTGCTCGACCAGGGCACGCTGAACGGGCTGACGGAGGCCACGCTGTTCGATCCCGTCACCCAGCAGGTGATGGCGTCGATGGCCGGCTCGGCGGCGCCCGCGATGCCGCCGGATCAGATCATGCTGAAGGCGCGGTCGGGCGAAGTGGCGGTGCTCGACAGCCCCGACCATACGACCGTGCGCGCCTGGATCCTGCTGCGCTCGCCGCAGCTGCTGATGCTGGAGATCGCGCGGCCGGTCGACCCCGTGATCCTGGGGCACATGCAGCGCACCGAGGAGGCGGTCGCCGAATACGACCGGCTCGACCGCCACCGCTCGGGCCTGCAGGTCACCTTCGTGCTGATCTTCGCGCTGGTGGCACTTCTGGTGCTGGCGGTGGCCGCCCTGATCGGCCTGGTGCTCGCCAACCAGATCGCCCGTCCGCTCGGCGCGCTGATCGTGGCGGCCGAGCGGGTGCGCACGGGCGATCTCGCCGTGCGCGTGTCCGAGCGCGGCGCCGATGACGAGGTGGCCGGCCTCAGCCGCGCCTTCAACCGCATGACCGACCAGCTCGCCGCCCAGCGCACCGAGCTGATGTCGGCCTACAGCCAGATCGACGAGCGCCGGCGCTTCACCGAGACCGTTCTGTCGGGCGTCTCGGCCGGCGTGATCGGCCTCGATGCCGAGCAGCGCATCGAACTTCCGAACCGCGCGGCGTCCGAGCTGCTCGGCGCCGATCTCCTCGCCCATGTCGCCCATCGCCTGTCGGGCGTGGTGACGGAGTTCGCCCCACTTCTCGCCGAGGCGCGCGACCATCCCGACCGGGCGCATATCGCCGAGCTCTCGGTCAAGGCCGCCGGTCGCCAGCGCACGCTGCTCGTGCGGACGGGCGCCGAGATGCGGAGTGGCCGGCTGGACGGGTTCGTCGTGACCTTCGACGACATCACCGAGCTCCAGGCGGCCCAGCGCAAGGCGGCCTGGGCCGACGTCGCGCGCCGCATTGCGCACGAGATCAAGAACCCGCTGACCCCGATCCAGCTCTCCGCCGAGCGGCTGAAACGGCGCTTCCTGCGCGAGATCCAGTCGGATCCCGAGACGTTCGCGCAATGCGCCGACACGATCGTGCGCAGCGTGGGCGATATCGGCCGCATGGTCGACGAGTTCTCCGCCTTCGCCCGCATGCCGCTGCCGGTGATGAAGAACGAGGATGTCGGCCGCGTGGCGCGCGAGGCGCTGATCCTGCAGCGCGACGCGCATCCCGAGATCACCTGGACCACAGGGATCGGAACCGACCCGTGCCGGGCGTCCTGCGACCGGCGGCTGCTGGGACAGGCGGTCACGAACCTGCTGCTGAACGCCGCCGAATCGATCGCCATGCGCAAGGGCGACGCCGCTGCATCGCCGGGGGAGGTGACGGTGTCGGTGGAGCCCGAAGCGCGCGGTGTGCGCATCGCGGTGGCCGATAACGGTGTCGGCTTGCCGCCCGAGGATCACGCCCGACTGACCGAGCCGTATGTCACCCACAAGCCCCGCGGCACCGGTCTGGGACTTGCCATCGTGAAAAAGATCATGGAGGACCATGGCGGGACGGTCACGCTCGAAGACCGTCCGGATGGTGGAGGAGCAATCGCGATCTTGACCCTGCCTCTGAGAGATCACGATGGCGCATGAAATCCTGATCGTCGACGACGAGCCCGACATCCGGCTCCTGATCGACGGCATCCTGCGCGACGAAGGCTACGAGACCCGCCAGGCGGGCGACAGCGACGCCGCGATCGCCGCGTTCCGCGCGCGCCGTCCGGCGCTGGTGATCCTCGACGTGTGGCTGCAGGGCTCGCGGCTCGACGGCCTGGGCATCCTGGCCGCGATCAGCGAGGAGGTGCCGGCGGTGCCCGTGGTGATGATCTCGGGCCACGGCACGATCGAGACCGCGGTCGCGGCGATCCAGCAGGGCGCCTACGACTTCGTCGAGAAGCCGTTCAAATCGGACCGGATGCTGCTGTGCATCAGCCGCGCGCTCGAAGCCGCACGCCTGGCCCGCGAGAACGCGGAGCTCCGCCTGCGCGCCGGACCGGAAACCCGGCTCGACGGCGACAGCCAGGCGATCAGCGCCGTGCGCCAGCAGATCGAGCGCGTGGCGCCCACGGGCTCGCGCGTGCTGGTCTCGGGCGCGGCAGGCGCCGGCAAGGAGGTCGCCGCGCGCATGATCCACGCCCGCTCGCGTCGGGCCGAGGGGCCGTTCGTGGCGCTGAACTGCGCGACGCTCGCTCCCGGCCGGTTCGAGGAGGAGCTGTTCGGCCTGGAGGGCTCCGTCGAGGGCAACGTCAAGCGACGCACCGGCCTGTTGGAGCGCGCGCATGGCGGCACGCTGGTGCTCGACGAGGTCTCGGACATGCCGCTCGAGACGCAGGGAAAGATCGTCCGCGCGTTGCAGGACCAGACGTTCGAGCGCATCGGCGGCGCCACCCGCGTCAAGGTCGATGTGCGGGTGCTGGCCACCACCAATCGCGACCTCCAGGGGGAAATCGCCGCCGGCCGGTTCCGCGAAGACCTGTTCTACCGTCTCGCGGTGGTGCCGCTGCGGCTGCCGAGCCTGCGCGAGCGCCGCGAGGACATCCCCGAGCTCGCCCGCGCCTTCATCGCGCGCTCGGCCGAGAACGCCGGCGTGCCCCGCCGCCAGCTCTCCGCCGACGCGCTCGCCGCGATGCAGGCCTATGACTGGCCCGGCAACGTGCGCCAGCTGCGCAACCTAATCGACTGGCTGCTGATCATGGCGCCCGGCACCGCCGCCGAGCCGATCCGGGCGGAGATGCTGCCGCCCGAGATCAGCCAGGGCGCGCCGGTGCTGCTGAACTTCGAGCCGGGTGCGGACGTGATGGGGCTCCCGTTGCGCGAAGCCCGAGACCTCTTCGAGACGCAGTATCTGCAGGCGCAGCTGCTGCGTTTCGGCGGCAATATCAGCCGCACGGCGGGCTTCGTGGGCATGGAGCGCAGCGCGCTGCATCGAAAGCTGAAGCAGCTCGGCGTGAACTCCGAGGAAAGGCAAGCAGGCTAGGGGCTCCGCCCCTAGAACCCCGCCAGGAGAAAGGTTCTCCTGGACCTGCCAATACAAGTGGGGTCTGGGGCCAAGGCCCCAGCGGGGTCGAGGGGCGGAGCCCCCGCCTTGAAC
>CAXTVZ010000068.1:0-14983 GCA_964247685.1 uncultured Acetobacteraceae bacterium | reverse complement strand
CAGGGCAGAGCCCTGGTCTAAAGCCCCGCCACCGTCCGGAAACCGTTCCCCGCCCCAACCGTGCGTCCGCGTCCTTCCCCCACCACCGCGAACGGCGCCCAGAAGAACGGGTGCGCCAGGCTCGCCGGCATGCCGTGGCCCGCTCCTGCGAGCAGCGCGAGCTCGGCCCCCTGCAGCGCCCCCGCCAGCCCGTTCGGATCGCCACGTCGCAGCCGCGCCAGGGTCTGCGCCACGACGTAGGCGGTGGCCTGGTCGTTCACCGACCAGTGCGTCACCATCACCGCCCGCGCCCCCGCATAGAAGAACGCCCGCGCCAGGCCCGACAGGCTTTCGCCGGCCGACGATCCGTCGGGGCCCGCCGAATTGCACGCCGACAGGATCACCATGTCGGCGTCGAGCCGCATGCCCGTGATGTCGGTGGCCGTGAGCAGCGCGCCCGACGCGTTCGCGGCACCGGCCGGCGCCGAGGTGACGATCGACGGCTCGGGCTCGCAGGCGAGATCGGTCGGCAGCAGCGCGTGGGTCGCGAAATGCAGCACGCGCACGCGCCCGAGCGACGCGTGCAGCACGCGGTCGCGGGTGAAATCCACGCCGCGCAGCTGGTCGCTCGCACTGCCGCCGAGCAGCGCCCGCGCCGCGTCGAGCTCTTTGGCCGCATACGGCAGCGGCGGCAGCCCCGCGAACAGCCGCGCGCTGTCCGCACATGCCCCGGACGGAAAGGTCGCGGTCGCCTGCCGCAGCGTCACCGGACGGAAATCGCCGAAGCCGAACCACGGCGTGCCCGCCTGCGCCTGGCCCGACGCGCGGCGCAGCGAGACGAAGTTCGCGGGCGCCGGCACGTGGCTGATCGGGAAGCGGCGGATCAGGAACGGGGCCGCCGCCAGGGCCCCCGGATCGGCCGGTCCCGTCAGCAGGATGCCGAAGGGCACCGAAAGCAGCGGCCCGGCCGGCGCCACCACCAGTGCGCGGGCGCCGGCGAGCACCGGTGCCACGGGCGCCAGCGTGTCGTCGTAGAGCGTGCGCGCATCCGCGACATCGAACGCCGGCAGCGCGCCGTCCGCCGCCGGCTCGACACTTTCCCGCACGCGGCGCACCAGCGCCGCGAGCGCCACCGTACCCGCAGGCAGCGGCGCCGCCTCGATCTGGCCGTCGCGCAAGCCGAACACCCACCCGCCGGACGGGTCCAGCACCAGCGAGACGAACGCCTCGCCCGGCGTCAGCTCCGCGAAGATGTCGCGCGCGCCCACCGCCTCCGAGACGAGCTGGCCGTAATTGGGTGCGGCCGCCTCGAGCACCGCGTCGGCATCGTTCAGCGCCGCCCGCGCGGCCTCGACCCGCTGCCCCAGTGCAGCCGGATCCGGCTGGCCGGGCGCCCCACCATACGCGTCGGCCTGGCGCTGGTCGCGCGCCTGCTCGGCGGCCGCGAGTGCCAGCCCCGCATCCTGCTGTCGCCGGATCGCGGCCGCCACGCGCGGGTCCCGGGCGCCGGCCGCGAGGCGGGCGGCGGCGAGCGCGATCTGCCGGCTGGTGACGCTGCCCTGGGCCAGCTGCGACGTCTCGAACATGGCCGCGAGCAGCGCCTGGCGCCGGCCCGGATCGGCGGCGGCCGCGCGCCAGCCCGCGGCGAGGCAGGGCGCCACCAGCGAGGGCTCGGTGCCGACCTTGAGCTCGCGCAGAAGGTCCGCCCCCTCGCCGCAGAGGGCGAGCGCCCGGCCCGTATCGCCGGAGGCGAGCGCGTCAGCCGCGCGCAGCAGGTCGGTCTGCGCCACCGGCCGGCTGCCCGGCTGGGCCAGCGCGAAGTCGCGCGACGCGGCCGCGAGGTCGGCGCCCCCGGAGCCCGGTGTCAGCTGGTCGTCGATCCCCGCTTCGGTGCGGCGCAGTCGCGCGGTGAGGTTCTGCTGGTGCAGGCCCTCGGCGTCGGCCAGCCGGATCGCCGAGCGGATCCGCGCCCGCGCCTCGGCATCGCGGCCGAGCGTGCGCAGGCAGATCGCCTGGTAGCGCCGCGTCTCGATCACGCCGATCAGGGCGGCCTGCGTCTCGGGATCCATCGGCAGCTCGCCGCCCGCGCCGGCGCGCGTGCCGAACGGTCCGCCCGAGGCCGGTGCCGGCCCGGGGTCGAGCATCGCAGGCGGCAGCAGGGCCGCGTAGGTGCGCTCCGCACGCTCCAGCATGGCGAGTGCCGCCGCCGCGTGGTCGGCGTCGAGCAAAGCGAGACCCCGGTAATGGTCCAGCCGCGCCGGCGTGGTCGGGTTCGGCGCCCGCGGCGCCAGCCGTGCCGCCCGCGCGAACAACGCGTCCGCCTCCGGCTCGCGTCCCTGGTCGGCGAGCTGGAGCGCCACGTGCATCATCGCCACGGCGGTGGCGGGATTTCCGGCCCCGAGCGCCTTTTCCTGGATCTCGAGCGCCGCGCGATAGGCCTGCTCGGCCGCCGGATAGCTCTCGTTGAGGTTGGCGCGCTGGCCCGCCGCAATCAGCTCGTCGTAGCGGCCGATATCGCCCGCGCCGAACGGCTCGGCGGCCAGGCGGGCGGCGATCAGCCCCTCCGCCTGACCGGGCGGCAGCAGGGGCGCGGCCTCGGGATGCAGCCGCCCCGACCGGATCCCCACCGCGCGCTCGAGCACGGTCTCGGTGGGCAGGATCCCGTCGGCCGCGTAGGCCTGGCCATCCACCACGGCCACCAGCGCCACCTGCGGCCAGCCGCCCACCCGGCGCGTGCAGGACAGCTCGATCGCCGGCACGCTGCCGAGGATGGTGGTGGGCGAGGGGGCTCCGCAGGCGAACCGCTCGTCGAGCTCGCTCCGCCAGGCGCTCGCCGACGCCAGCGATGCGAGCGTGGCGCCGGCCGCCGGCCCGAGCGCGCGGATGGTGCCGCTCGGCTTCTGCCAGGTGCCGCAGAACACCGCGTTGCCGTCGAGCGAGCAGCGTTCGCCCGTGCGGTCGGGGCCGAGGCCGAGCCCCAGATGCGCGCCCGGAGCGCCACTCACATAGGCATCCGGCGGCGGCCCGGCGCAGCCCGCGGCCAGGGCTGCGAGCATCGCGAAACCCATCGCGATCGGGCGCGGACGCATCGTCAGTAATCCCGGTTCGAGATGTTGGGCAGCTCCACCGCAGCCTCGCCGCCGTCGCGCCCGATCGCGAGGTCGAGCACCGTGAACGAGAGCAGCGGCGCCTTGGCCGCGTGCTTCGCATGCTCGTCGTCCTCCCCCGTTGCCGAGACCAGCGACGCGATCGCGACGTCCGGCGTGAGGATCGCGTCCGACACGTCGCCGCCCAGGTCGAGCGGGTTCGCGGCGACGGTGCTGCAGCCGGCCGCGATCTCGCACCCGTTGAGCTCGTACAGAAGGTCGGGCGTCGGCGTGATCCCCGAGGCCATCGCGGCCATCGCCCCGCTCTCGTTCGCGACGCTGCCCGTGAGCTCGGCCGATCCGCCCTGGTCCACCACCGTGAGGCCGCCGGCATCGATGTCGCCGGTGGCCGCACCCCGTCCCGGATCGAGCACGATCGTGGTCTGCGGCGCCACGAGGTCGTCCAACACCAGCGAGCCCGTGCCCTCGAGCGCGATCCGCAGCGTCGAGGCGCCGTTGCCGTCGGGTGCCACCGTGGTGGTCCCGACCTGGGTGAACACGCTGTTGCCGCTCGCGTCCGGCAGCACCTCGATATAGCTGCCGGGTGCCGTGGGCGTGACACCGCTCTCCGCGCTCGCCGCGAGCCCGGTGGTCTCGATCGCACCCCCCACGAGCGTGATCGTGCCCGGCGCGGAAATCGCGATGAAGGGTGCCGCGATCGTGCCGGCGATCACCAGCGGCGGGTCGGCCGCCAGCGTCAGCGTGGTGCCGGCCGAGAAGCTCCCGAGCGTGCCGATCACGGCGACCCCGCCGGTCCCGAACGTCGCGGCCCCGGTGGCCGAGCCGGTGAGCACCCCGCTGGTGGTGAGCGTGCCGGAGGGCTGCGAGATCGAGCCCGTCACGTCGAAGGTGGCGCTGGCCGCGCCGATCGCGCCGGTCAGGGCCAGGTCCTCGCCGTCGGTGATTGCGAGGCCGTTCTGCACGTCCACAGCGCCGAGTGCGGCGATGCGGTTGTTCGCACTCGTGAGCTGCAGGCCGGGCGCCACGGCCGAGAGCAGCGACGCGGTGACGCCGGCCGCCACTCCCTCGGTGATCCCGTCCGCCGCCGCGAGCGAGACGAGATCCGCCGTGACCGGACCCACGATCGCGATCGGTCCGGCATTGACCGCGATCGCCATCGTGGTGCCGGCCGCGACACGCCCGATCGCCAGGGCCGGACCGTCGGCGATCGTCATGGCGCCGGTGGTGGCCAGTGCGTCGAGGGTGCCCACGACGTTGCCGGCCGACCCGAGGTCGAGCGCGGCCGCGGTGCCTGCCAGCCGCGCGGCCGACACCAGGCCCGCCGGGCCCTCGGTCACGCTGCCCGCCGCATCGGTCAGCACGAGCGAGCCCGGGGTCTGCACCGCGCCGTCGATCGCCAGCGTCGGGCTCGCATCCCCGATCACGATCGGTCCCGCCGTCGCCGTGACCATGCCCAGCGCCGCGATGTCGTTCGCGGTGCTGGCCAGCGTGACCGAGGCGCCCGTCGCGTCGAGCGTCGCCACCGACAGCACGCCCGCTGCCGTCTCGGTGATCGCGCCGGCACTCAGGATGTCGAGGGCGGCGATGTTCGCGAGGTCGAAGCTGCCGCCGATCGTGACCGCACCGCCGGTGGCATCGCCCAGCACCAGCGTGCCGGCGACGATCGGCGGATTGCTGCCCACCGCGGAGCCGGCGCTGCCGAGCGTGAACCCGGCGCCGGGCGAGAGCTCGGCCAGCGCCACCACGCCGCCCGGTGCGGCCAGCGTGCCGCCGGGCGCGAACGACACGGCGTCGTCGAGCAGCGACAGCGTGCCCGCGGCCTGCACCAGACCCGCGATCACGACCGGGGCCGCGTCGCTGATCGCCAGCGTGCCGGAAGCCGAGATCGCATCGAGCGTGGAGATGCTGTTGGCTGCCGAGGTCAGCGCGAGCGCATCCACGCTGGCCGCCAGCGCCGAGGCCGACACGCTGGCGCCCGCGGTCTCCGCGACGCTGCCGGCGACCGCGAGCACCAGCGTGCCGGGGGTGGCGACCGGGCCCGCGATCGCGAGCGGGCTCGCATCGTCGAGCGTGAGTGCGCTGCCGGTGAGTTGCGCGAGCGTCGCAATGCTGTTCGCCGTGCCGCCGAGCACGACCGCGCCGCCGCTGCTGGCCGCGAGCGCGCCGGCGCTGATCGCGCCCTGCGGCCCCTCGGTGATCGAGCTGCCGGCGAGCGTGAGCGTCGGTGCCGCGAGCACGCCGTCGATCGTCGTGGCACCGCCGCCCGTGATCGCGAGCGAGCCGCTCGCCACGATTGCGCCGCCGACCTGCTGGGCGTCGCCATCGGCGGCGAGCGACACGACAGCCCCGCCGATCGTGCCGCCGGTCTGCGTGATCGAGTTCGCGACGAGATCGACCGCGGAGGCCGACACCGATCCCGCGACGGTCAGGGCGCCCGTGTCCGTCAGCGTGATCGTGCCGGGTGCGGCAAGCGGGCCCGCGACCAGCAGCGCGACCGTGTCGCCGTCCGTGCCCCCGTCCATGATCGAGATGCCGCCCGCCGAACCCGTGGCCGTAATTGGTCCCAGCGTCGAGATCGTGTTCGCGCCATCGAGTGCGACCGCTGCGGCGCTTGCCTCCAGCGTGCCCACGGTGAGTGCAGCCCCCGCCGCCTCGGCGACGCTGCCGGCGCTCACCAGATCGAGCACCGACACGCCCGTGAGGTCGACGCTGCCGGCGATCGTGACGTTGCCGGCGGTGGGCGATCCGAGGATCAGCGTGTTGGCGACGGTCGCGGGATCGTTGTCGAGCGTCAGCGCGTCGCCCGCGGTGAACGGCGCCAGCGCCACCGTCCCGTCCGGCGCCACCAGCGCGCCCGCGGTGCCGATCGCGAAATCGTCGTCCGCGATCGCCAGCGTGCCGCCGGTGCCCACCGTGACGGTGCCGGCGGCGGTCAGCGGGTCGGCGTCCGCGATCGCGAGATTGCCCGCCACCGTCAGCGGCCCGAGCACGTCGAGGCTGTTGCCTGCCCCCGGCAGCGAGATCGCGGCGGCACTCCCGGTGAGCGTCTCGCCGAGCAGCGCCCCCGTGCCGGTCACCGCGCCCACGTCGTCGAGCACGATCGTGGCGCTGCTCAGCACGCCGGCGATCCGGATCGCCGACGACCCTTCGAGCACGACCCGGCCGGGATCGGAGAGCAGCCCCGCGATCGCGAGCGTGGGGGCCGCGTCGGCGAGCGCGAGGCCGGTCTCGGAGGTGAGCGTGCCGATCGCGTCGACGGAGTTGCCAGCGGCCACCAGCGCGAGCGTGCCGGTCGACAGCCCCGAGAGCGTGCCGGCGAGGATCGCGCCGCCCGTCTGCGTGATCGATCCCGGGATGGAAAAGGGCACCTGCGGTTGGCCGGGCTCGTCGTTGGCGACGAGGTTGACGACGGGTGCTGCGAGCGTGCCGCCGAGGCTCATCGCGCCGTCGCTCGTGAGCGATGCATCGACGGTGGCCGCGACCGTGCCGCCCGCGGCCACGGTCAGCGGACCCGTGGCGTCGAGCGTCACGCCCGCGCCGCTGACGACGCCCCCGGCATTCACCGCAATGGTGCCGAACGCCACGGGCACGCCGTCCTCGATCGTCTCCGCGGCCGCGATCGAGACTGCGGGTGCGGCGATGCTGCCGCCGATCGCGACCCCGTCGCCCGCGAGCACGATCGAGCCGCCCCCCGCGAGCGTGCCGCCGGTCTGCACGATCGAGGGCGCCGCGAGGTCGATCGCGGATGCGGTTGCGAGGGCGGCGATCGTCAGCGTGCCGCTGGCGGTGAGCGTGATCGTGCCGGCGGTCGCCGTGAGCGGCCCGGCGGCGAGCAGCGTTTCCGGCTGCCCGACGCGGCCATCCGTGATCGAGATGTCGCCGTTGCTCGTGATCGTGCCCAACGTCGCAATGGCGTTGGCGCCGCCGAATGTGACCGCCGCCGCCTGCGCCTCCAGCGTGCCCACCGTGAGCGCCGCACCCGCCGCCTCGCCCGCTGTGCCCGCGCTCAGGAGGTCGAGCACCGGGACGCCCGTGAGATCGACGCTGCCGGCGACCGTGACGTTGCCGGCCGTGCCCGATCCCAGTACGAGCGTCTCGGCGGTGATGGCGGGATCGTCGCCGAGGCCGCTCGCCGTGCCGCCGAGCGTGAGCGTGCCGCCGGCCGTGAACGGCGCCAGCGCCACCCTGCCGCCGGGCGCCACCAGCGCGCCCGCGGTGCCGATCGCGAAATCGTCGTCCTGGATCGCGAGTGTTGCGCCGTTGCCGACCGAGACCGTGCCGGTGGCCGTCAGAGGCGACGTATCGGCCAGGGCGAGATTGCCGGCGGTGGCGAGCGCACCGAGCACGTCGAGACTGTTGGCCGCACCCAGCAGCGAGAGCGATGCCGCCGTGCCGCTCAGCGTCTCGCCGCCGATGACGCCCGTGCCCGTCACTGCGCCCACGCCGTCCAGCACGATCGAGGCGGCACTCAGCGTCCCGTCGAGCCGGATGGCGCTCGTGCCCGCCAGCACCACCTGGCCGGGATCGGCCAGCAGGCCGAGCACGTCGAGTGTCGCCGCGGCGTCCATCAAGGCGAGGCCGCCCTCTGAGGTCAGCGTGCCGATCGCTGTCACCGAATTGCCGGCCGACACGATGTCGGCACTGCCGGCCGAGAATCCCGACAGCGTCTCGGCGAGAATCGCGCCGCCGTTCTCCGTGATCGAGCCGGGATCGACCGTGGGGAAGTCGCCCGGGATGCTGCCGGTGTTGGCGACCAGGTCCACCGCCGGTCCCGCGATCGTGCCGGCGAGCGTCATCGCACCGTTGCTCGTCAGGTCCACCGCGGCGTTCGAGGTGATGGTGGCGCCGTTCGCGACCGCGAGCACGTTGCCGCCCGTGAGCGCCACCGAACTGGTCCCGAAGATGCTGGCGCCAGCCGCGACATCGAGCGTCCCGTTGTCGATGGCCGCGACCGGCCCGTCCGTCTCGGGCGTGTTGCTCGCCTCGATCGAGACCAAGGGTGCCCGGACCTGGCCCGTGACGGTGACCGGCCCCGCCGAGGTGATCGCGATCTCCTCCGCGTCGACGATCGTGCCGGCCAGCGTCAGCCCGGCGTCCTCGCCCGAGCTGAGATTCTGCAGCAGGAAGCCGTCCGTCGTCGTCCAGTCCCCGAGCGTGCCGACATCGAAGAAACCAGCCTCGAGCGGAACCGTGATCGCGACCGCGGCGGCCGATCCCGAGAGTTCGCCGACCGTGACGTCGGCATTCTGGTCGGCGGTCAGCGTGCCGCCGATCGCGAGCGTCGCCGACCCGGCCTGGACGCTGCCCGCGAGCTCGAGCGAACCCGTCTCGGCCAGCAGCAGGGAACCCCTCGTAACGATGTCGGCGAGCGTCGAGATCGTGTTGGCGGCCGACAGCAGCGAGAAACCGGCCGCCTGTCCGCTCAGCGTGCCGGCGACGATCGACCCGCCGCTCTGCAGCACCTGCCCGCTGGCGGCGGTGAGGTTGAGCGTGCCGGCATCGACCAGGCCCGCCAGCGCCAGCGCGTCGCCCGTGGCGGTCGAGACGAGTGCCACCTCGCCGGTGCCGCCCGCCGCCGACACCGTGCCGGTGACTGCGATCGGCGTCGTGCTCGCGAGGTCGATTGAGCCGGCGGTGGTCACGAACCCGTCGAGCGTGCCGATCACGTTGCCGGTGCTCGCGAGCGCGAGCGTGCCGGCCGCGCCCGCGAGCGTGCCGCCGGCGGCCAGCGTGCCGATCACCAGCGGCTGCGATTGCGTCACGCTGCCGGTGGCATTCAGCACGAGCTTGGAGAAGTCGAGCGTGCCGATCGCCGCCGTGCCGCCGAACACGATCGCGGCCGCCTTGTGTCCCGGCACGCCGAGCTCGAGCGCCGGTGCGCTGATGCTGCTGAGCCCCTCGGGCGGCAGCACGAGCCCCGGATAGGCTGCGTCGTCCGAGGACACCGTGATGTCGGTGCCGGCGGTGAGCGGCGCGATCGCGACCGTGCCGAGGGCCGACACCACCGGGAGGCCCTCATCCGGCTCGATCTGCAGGTTGTCCGCGACCAGCGTCACGTTGCCGCCTGCGGTCAGCGTACCGTAGCCGCCGCCGACCGTGAGAGTCCCCGCGTCCACCAGGGTGACGTCGCCGCCGGTCCGGAGATTGAGCGTGCCGAAATTGCTGATGAAGTTGCCCGTCGATGGCAGGTCGACCGACGAGGCCGTGCCCCCGACGTCGTAGGCGGTCACCGCGCCGGACGCGCCCTCCGTCACGGGCCCGCTCGTCTGCAGCACGAGGTCGCCGCCCGGCGAGCTCGGCAGCGCGATCGTGCCGCTCACCGCGATGCCGGCGCTGCCGGCCGCCAGCGTGAGCGGACCGCTGCCCAGGACGGCGCCGGCGATCGCGATGCCGCCGCTCGACTGGATCGTGTTGGCCGCATCGCCCAGCGTGAGGGTTTCGGCCAGCGTCAGCGGAGACGCGTCATTCAGCGTGAGCGCGCCGGCATAGCCCTCAAGCGTTCCGATCGCGTTCGCGTCGGCAAGCGACCCGGATGCGACGTTCAGATTCAACGTCGTGGCGTCGATCGTGCCGGTGGTCTGGTTGAGCGTGACAGCGTTGATCGAGACGGCCTTCCCCATGACGTCGCCGGCCAGCGTCAGGCTGGAGCCCTGGTTGACGCCCAGCGTCACGTCGCCGGCGCCGCCGGCGGCCACCACCGGTCCCGTCACCGTCAGCGGTGCCACGTCGCCGGTCAGCACGATGGCACCGTTCGTGGCGGTCAGGCTGCCGAGCGTCACGACGGCGGGGTCGTTGACCAGCGACAACGAGCCCACGATGCCCGAGAGCGTGCCCACCGAGAGCGTGGCCCCGGTCGCGTCCGCCACCGGCCCGGTGGTGTTGACCGTGAGCGATGTCGCGATCGCATCGCCGTCGTAGGCGGCCACCCCGCCCGAGAGCGTGATGCCGCCCGAACCCGCGCCGAGAACGACGCTGCCGGCCAACAGCGTGCCGGCCATGTCGAGCGCGCCGGTCGCCACCCGGTCCGCACCCGCGCTCGCGGCCGCCGCCTCAAGGTCGATCGTGCCGGCGTTGATCACGTTGCCGGCTTCGACGGTGAGGTTGTTGCCGGCTTCCAGCGTCAGGCTCTGCGCCGCGCTGAGGCTGATCGAGGCCGCGACGGCGAGCGAGTTGGTCGCCTGCAGGTCGATGTTGCCGGTGAGCGCCTCGATCGACGATGCGCTGACGGTGGCACTCCCCGTGCCGGTCCCGTAGCCGATATTCGGTTCGGTGGTGCCCGGCGTGATCACGTCCGCCGTGGCGAAGTTCACGATCGTGAGGTTGGTCGGGTCGAGCACGATCGTCCCGAGACGGCCGAGCGGGGCCGCGGTATCCACCGTGCCGCTCAGCGCGAACCCGTCCTCGCCCGAGAGCTCCACCGTGCCGCCATCGCCGCCCCGCGGGCCGCCGCGCGCGGCGATGCTCCCCGCGATCACGGTGTTCTCGGTGCTCAACACGGTGACGCGCCCGCCACGGCCGCGTCCCGTCGCGTTGGCGGTGATGCGGGCGGCTGGTGCGACGATCGTCGTCTCCGACGTGCCGGCTGGGAAACTTCCCGACCCTTGCGCGCGCGCGAGGTCGGTGCCGAGCGCGATCGCGCCGGCATTGCCCGCGCCCGTGGCGCCGCCATCGGCCGCGAGCGTGCCCTCGATCACCACCGCGCCGCCTGTGCCATTGATCGCGATCGCACCGGTGCGGCCGCCCAGGCTGTCGGCGCGGATCGTGCCGCGCGCATCGACCAGCGTCTGCACCACGCCGTCGGCCGCCGCGGCGGTGAGCTCGACCGTGCCGCCATCGGCCACGATCGTGCCCGTGTTGGTCACCAGTGCCGCGACCGGCCTGCCGTCGCGTCCTACCGGCACCTGTTTCACCTGGCTGCCGACATCGAGCGACACGAGCCCGTCGCCGTACATGTCCAGCGTCTCGGTGGCGGCACCCGCCAGCACCACGCGGCCCAGCTTGGCGCGGATCACGCCGGCGTTGCGCACCGACGGTGCGACCAGCGCCGCCAGTCCCGCCTCGCGCACGGTGATCGTGCCGCGATTGACGACCCGGGCGTTCGGGCTCGCCGCCTGGTCGAACACCATCCGCCCGGCGGAAAAATTCTTGTTGGTGATGCCGGCCGCACTCACCACCAGGCTCTGCGCGTTCACCTGCGCGCCGCGGCTGAACACCACGCCCGACGGATTGGTGATGATCACCTCGCCATTCGCATCGATCCGGCCGGCGATCGCGGACGGGTCGGGCCCGGTGACGCGGTTGAGCACCACCGCACTGGCGGACGGCTGCTGGAATGCGACGCTCTGGTTCGAGCCGACATTGAAGCTCTGCCAGTTGATGGCGGCGCGATTGCTGGTCTGGTCGATCGTCGTGATGTTGGCGCTGCCGGAGATCGCGGCGCTGCCCGCCACCACGCTCCCGCCCACAGGTCGCGCGTTCGCCGAGAGCCCCTGCGCGTGTGCCGCGGGTGCCGCCCCGATCAGCACGACCACCTGCAGCGCGGTGGTCGACAGCAGGTGGCGGCGCGAGAGGGGTGTGCTCGCCATCGTCAGAACCGCGCCAGCACGCGCCAGAACCCGGCCTCGGCGCGGAGCGCGCTCACCGCACCCGGCGTTCCCGACAGCAGCCTGGTGTTGCGGATGTCACCCTCCAGATCGACCTCGAGGAACCTCGTCAGGCTGAAGCGGACCCCGATGCCTTCCGAGGACAGGTTCTCGTTCGTGTCGGCATCGTTGTTCTCCCATGTCTGGCCATGGTCGTAGAAGAGGTAATATTCCGAACCCACATTGATCGGGTGGCCCCAGAGCTGCGGCACCACCGACGTCTCGAGGTCGAGCTCCACCGATTGCACGAACGCGTTGTCGCCGCTCGCTTCGCCCGAGTAGTAGCCGCGATCGTATTCGGTGCCGCCGAGGAAGAACTTCTCCGACGGCGGCAGCACGCTGCCCGATCCCTGTCCCAGCAGCGCCCCCCTGAGCGACACGAGTGCGCCATCCCAGGGTGCGAACAGCGTCTGGTCGCGCGCCGCTTCGAACGAGACGGAGGTAAAACCCACATCCTCGCCCACCCGCCCCGGCAGCGGGTTGCCGTTGCTCGTGCCGCCGAGGAACGGCAACCCCTGGCTCAACCGCAGCAGCAGCGTGTCGGTGGCGGGGCGCCCCACCAGCTGGTCGTCGAGCACGTACTGCCCGAGGGCCCGGAACACGCGCAGGCTGTCGCGGCTCGCGCGGGCGACGTTGTCGGAGGCGTCCGAGATCGACTTGATCTCGGTCTCGGTCACGTCGAAGGCGGCGATCACGTTCAGGTTCTGCGAGCGTGCGCGGATCACCGGGTAGATCGCGGAGACGCCGAACGTGTTGGTGTAGCCGTGATAGTCGATGTCGCGCAGATAGCCCGAGGGTGTCGCCTCGCCGTAGCCGACATACCCGCGCACCTGCAGGCCCGAGCCGCCCACGAAGAGCTGCTCCGACGCCTGGCCGAAATTCTGCGTGTTGCCGTCGGTGTGGAAGACCGAGAGCTCGGTGCGCTCGCCGAACTGCGTGAAGCTGTTGGCGTCGAACACCGCCAGCCCCTCGTCCGGGCCGGTGTATCGCGTGTTGCGGTTGTCGACCGTCAGCAGGCCGTTCGCGAACTGGCGCCTCACCTGGGCCACCAGCGTGAGCGCGCCCGGCTCGTCCGGCGACGGGCGCAGCACGGCGTGGAGCGTCACACCCGGCACGTCCTCGGCGAGCAGCAGCCAGCGCTCGAGCGTCGCGTTGTCGAGCACCGGCCTGGCGGTCAGGTGGCGCAGGAAGCGGAGCACCTGCACGCCGGCGGCCCCGATATCGCCGTCGAGCTTCACATCCACGATGTGGCCCTCGACCACGGCGAAGCGCAGCGAACCGGCGCCGTCCACGCGGGCGTTGACGTTGGTGAACACGTAGCCGGCGTTGCGGTAGAGCAGCACCAGCGCGTTGCGCGCCGCCTCGATGCGCCGCACCGGGATCGCGGGGCCGGTGAGCGGGCCGATCACCGCCTGGATGCGCGCCTGCGGGAACACGGTGGCGCCCACCACGACCACCTGGCGCACCGGCACCACCTGGCCTGCCGGCGCGGTCGGCGCTGCAGGCGGTGCCACGATCGGCCCCGGCGAGACCGCGGGCGCCGCCTCGGGCAGCACGCGCGGAATCGGCGAGCCCTGCGGGACGAGATTGCCGGTATAGGGCGCGTCGGGCCGCTGCGCCCGGGCCGCGGCGGCGGGCGCCAGCACGACCGCGGCTGCGAGCACGAGCCGCGTGCGGGGACAGGATGAGCGTTTTCGCGATATCACGTTGTCACGCGGCGGGAGCATCCGGAGGCCGTTCTGCCTCCGTGCCGAATATTAGAGACAACGCCGCCCGATAGGAAGCCAAGCGAAACGGTTTCGGAGGAAAGTACCCCATTGGCAACAGCAGGCGCTTCCGACGGCGGCGAGCATTCCGGTGTCGAGCAGGTCAACGCGGCTTCACCTCCCGTCGCGGAGGCGTCCAACCTCGCAACACCCGACCTCGCGACACAGACCGCATCGACGAACGAGCGCGATCGCGCCGACCTCGCGCGCGCCGAGGCCGCGCGTCACGACGGGCGGCTGTACGAGGCCGACGGGATCGCCCGCGACGTGCTCCGGCGCTCGCCCGAGGCGCACCAGGCGTGCGCCATCCGCGCCTATGTCGCGACCTCGCTCGGCGCGCTGGACGAGGCCGCCGCCCTGATCGACACGGCGATCGCCGCCCGTCCCGAGCCCGCCTGGCTGATGCTGCGCTGCCACCTGAACCGGCGTCGCTTCCGGCTCGACGCGGCGCTGGCCGACGTCAGCGCCGCACTCGCCCGGGTCGCCGCCGCCCAGCGCCTGGAGCCGTTGATCGAGCTCGCCCGCATCCATGTCGATCGCGACGCGTGCGACGACGCGGCGAGCGCCTTCCTGGCGGCGCTCGCGATCGACCCCAACAACGCCCAGGCGCATCTCGGCCTCGGCCAGGTCCTGCTCTCGCGCGGCGACTACGCGGCGGGCTGGCTCGAATACGAGTGGCGCAACAAGCTTCCCGAAGCGCAGGGCACCATCCCGGCGATCAAGGCGGCCGCCTGGAACGGCATGGCACTGCCGGACGGCAGGCTGCTGGTGATCTCCGACCAGGGCTTCGGCGACTCGATCCAGTTCTCGCGCTTCCTGCCGGCGGCCGCCGCCCGGGTGCGCGAGCTCGTGCTGGCCTGCGACGCCGATCTCGCCGACCTGTTCGGCCGCATTCCTGGCGTCGCGCGCTGCTGGGCGCGGTGGCGCGACATCCCCGGCTTCACCGCGCATGCGCGCCTGTCGAGCCTGCCGTTCCTGTTGCAGGCGGGACCGGCCGACTTCGCCGCCGCGTCATCGCGCTTGGCCGCCGACCCGGAGCGCCTCGAGGCCTGGGCCGCGAGGCTCGGCCCGCGACCGCGCGACGGGCGGATCGGGCTGTTCTGGTCGGGACGTCCGACCCACCCCAACAACGCGCGCCGCTCGCTGCCGTTCGCGGCCCTGCGGCCAATCGTGGCGGCGAGCAGCGCGGAGTTCGTTTCGGTCCAGAAGGCGCTCGAGCCCGGCGACGCCGAGGCGCTGGCCCGCGCGGGAGTGCGCGATCTTTCCGCCGAGCTCCGCGACTTCTCGGACACGGCCGCGGTGCTCCGCCACCTCGACCTGCTGATCACGGTCGACAGCGCCGTCGCCCACCTCGCGGGAACGCTTGGTGTTCCCGTGTGGCTCCTGCTGCCCCGGCCCGCGGACTGGCGATGGCTGCGCGAGGGAAGCGAGAGTGCGTGGTATCCGAGCGTGCGCCTGTTCCGCCAGGCGGCGGTGGGCGACTGGAGCG
>CAXTVZ010000067.1:0-15095 GCA_964247685.1 uncultured Acetobacteraceae bacterium | reverse complement strand
TCTGCCCCTTGACCCCGCCAGGAGGGAAGGCCGTCGAGGGACCTGCCTATTGTAAAGGGGTCTGGGGTTAAGACCCCAGCGGGGTCCAGGGGCAGAGCCCCCGGCCTTATTCTGCTTTGCCCAGCAGCCCCCGCACCGCCCCCCGCGCAAACCGCCCATACGGCGGCCGAAACATCTCGAAACCGTTGAACACCCGCACCTCGAACACCCCGCGCGCGTGGCTGAACCGCCGGAAGCCTTCGCGGCCTTGCGTCGCGCCCTGGCCGCTGGCACCAATGCCGCCAAACGGCAGCGCCTCGATCGCGATGTGAATCAGCGTGCCATTGACGGTGGCACCTCCCGAGATCGTCCTCGCCAGCACGTGGTCGCGCGTTCGAGAGCTGCGCGTGAACATGTAGAGCGCCAGCGGTCGCTCACCCGCGTTCACCTGGGCGATCGCATCCTCGATCCCGTCATGCGCGAGCACGGGCAGCACGGGCCCGAAGATCTCCTCGCGCATCAGTCGGCCATCGGGCGGTGCGTCGAGCACGATCACCGGGGCGAGGCGCCGCGTGTTGTCCGTGGCCTGCGGCGTCACCGGGCGGATCAGGCGGGCACCGCCGGCTTCGGCCTCCGCGAGCGCGTCCGCCAGCCGCGCGTGATGGGCGTCGCTGACGATCGCGGTGTAGTCCGGGTTGCCGTCGATGCGCGGGTAGAGTGCCGCGACCTCGCGCGCGAGCTCGCCCACGAAACGGTCGCGCATCGCGCGCGGCACGATCGCGTGGTCGGGCGCGATGCAGGTCTGGCCCGCGTTGAAGAACTTTCCCAGCGCAATGCTACGGGCAGCGCGGGCGAGGTCGGCGTCGGCGGCCACGATCGCGGGCGATTTGCCCCCGAGCTCGAGCGTCACCGGCACGAGGTTGGCGGCCGCGGCGGCGGCGACCTTGCGGCCGGTGGCGGTCGATCCGGTGAACAGCAGGTGGTCGAAGCGCAGGCTCGCGAAGGCGGCCGCAACGTCGGGGCCGCCCGTGACCACGGCGACCTGCTCGGGCGGGAAGTGGCGCGCGAGCAGGCGGGCGAGCAGCGCCGCGAAGCCGGGCGTGAGCTCGGACGGCTTGAGCATGGCGCGATTGCCGGCGGCGAGGATGTCGATCAGCGGGCCGAGCGAGAGATAGAGCGGGTAGTTCCAGGGCGAGATCACGCCCACCACGCCGAGCGGCTGGTAGAGCACGCGTGCGCGTCCGGGCTGGAAGGTGGCCGAGACGTGCCGCCGCTCGGGCCGCATCCAGCGCGCGAGGTTCCGGCGCGTGTGGCGGAGCCAGCCTACGAGCGGCACCACCTCGAGCAGCTGCGTCTCGTCGAGCGAGCGGTTGCCGAAATCGGCCGAGATCGCGCGCGCGATCTCCATGCGATGGCGGCGCAGGATGCGTTCCAGCGTATCGAGCGACGCGCGACGGGCGGCCAGCGTGGGCGCGCCCTCGCGTTCGAAGGCGTTTCGCTGCAGTGCGAGGAGCTCCTTCATGCGGCCACCCGGCGTCGGACGCGCGCCAGCACGCGCCGCAGGTCGACGACCCCGGTCGCAGCTGCCGCCGCGACATAGGTGACCAGCCCCACGCCGATCTGGATCGCGAGCCCAGTCGCCGCGAGCACGCCGTGTCCGGTGCGCAGCGCTGCGGGCAGGAGGTTGGCGAGCCCGAGCAGCACGGCCGCCATCAGCGCCGTGGCCAGTCCCACGCAGATCACGGTGGCCCCGAGCTCCGCATCCGGACGGAACCAGCCGCGCCGCGACAGCCCCCAGGCCAGCAGGCCCGCGTTCAACGACGAGGCGAGGCTGGTGGCGAGCGGCGGTCCCATATGCGCGAGCGGGCGCATGAGCAGGAGGTTCAGCCCGAGATTGAGCGCCAGCGTCACCATGCCGAGGCGCACGGGCGTTCCTGTGTCGCCGCGCGCGTAGAAGCCGGGACCGAGCACCTTGACCAGCACGAAGGCGGGCAGCCCCAGCGCGTAGCAGCTGAGCGACTGCGACGAGAGCACCGCGTCGTGATGCGTGAAGGCGCCGCGGCCGAACAGCACGTCCATGATCGGGCGCGCCAGCACCAGCAGGGCGGCGGCGGCCGGGATGGTGGGCAGCAGCGCCAGGCCCAGCGCGCGGTTGTGCGAGCGGAGGGCGGCGTCCGGATCGGTCGCCGCCTCGCGCGAGAGCAGCGGCAGCAGGCTCGTGCCGGCGGCGTTGCCCAGCACGCCGAGCGGCAGCTGGTTCACCCGGTCGGCGAGGTAGAGAAGCGCCACCGACCCCGCCGGCAGCAGCGTCGAGATCACGGTGTCGACCGCGAGGTTGAGCTGGATGATGCCGGAGCCCACCAGCGGTGCGGCCATCCGCCGCATCAGCAGGCGCATGCGCGGGGTCAGCCGCGGGCGGGGCAGGGACAGCGGCATTCCGGCCCGCCGTGCCGCCCAGAGCAGCACCGCGAGCTGCACCACGCCGGAGACCGTGATCCCCCAGGCGGCCGCATGCCCCACGGTCGGCACGTAGGGCCGCAGGAACAGGATCGCCGCGATGCCGACCACGTTGAACAGCACGTAGGCGGCCGACGCGACGCCGAACAGGTCGAGCCCGTTCAGCACGCCCGAGACCAGCGCCGCGATGCAGATCAGCAGCAGGTAGGGGAAGGTGATCCGGCTGAGCTCCACCGCCAGCCGGAACTTCGCGGGGTCGTTGGCGAAGCCGGGCGCGATCGCGTGCAGCACCCACGGCATGAACACCTCGCCCGCCACCGTGATGGCGAGCAGCCAGAAGAACAGCACCGCCATCGCCTCGCGCGCGAAGCGGCGCGCGACCTCGGGACCCTCGTTGGCCAGCAGCCCGGTGAACAGCGGCACGAAGGCCGCATTGAACGCCCCCTCGCCGAAGAGGCGGCGGAACAGGTTGGGCAGGCGGAACGCGACGTAGAACGCGTCGGCGACCGGCCCCACGCCCATGAAGGCGGCCAGCAGCTGGTCGCGCACCAGGCCGAGCACGCGGCTCGCCATCGTCCAGCCGCCGACGGTGAGAAAACCCCGAAGCATCCGGAGGGCTCTACACGGCGGCCGAGGTCGCGCCCAGGGCTCCCGAAGCGGAGTTGACCGGCGTGGTGCCGCAGGCGAGCACGCCTTCGATCGCGGCGGCCGGCATCGGGCGCGCGAACAGGAAGCCCTGCGCGCAGTTGTAGCCGAGCTCGATCAGGCGCGCCCGCTGCGCCTCGGTCTCCACGCCTTCGGCGACCGTGCGCATACCGAGATCGCAGCCGAGCTTGGCCACCGCCTCCAGGATCGCGCCCGTCGCCGGCCGGTGCGAGTTGTGCAGGAAGCTGCGGTCCACCTTCAGCGCGTCGAACTGGAAGCGGTCGAGATAGGCGAGCGAGGCGTATCCGGTGCCGAAATCGTCCAGCGCGAGCCGCACGCCCGCCTGGCGGAGGCTGGTGAGTGCGGCGACCGTGTCGGCGTCCGCCCCGAGCACGGTCGACTCCGTCACCTCCAGCATCAGCCGCGACGGCCGGAACCCGGTCGTGGCGAGCGCCCCGGTCACAACCTCGACCAGGGCCGCCGAGCGGAACTGCAGCGGCGAGACGTTGACGCTGACCGCCACGTCGGACGGCCACCGGGTCGCGTCGCGCAGCGCGGTGCGGATCACCCAGGTGCCGAGTGCGGCGATCAGCCCGATCTGCTCGGCGATCTCGATGAACACCGCCGGCGACACGCGTCCGCGCTGCGGGTGGTTCCAGCGCAGCAGCGCCTCGCAGGCGACGATCCGGGCGGTGGTGAGCTCGACGATCGGCTGGTATTCGAGCTCGAACTCGTGGCGCGCCATCGCCGAGCGCAGGTCGAGCTGGAGCGCCTTGCGGTCCGACTGGGCCGCCTCGAGGGCGGCGTCGTAGCGCACGGCGGTCGAGCCGCCGAGCGCCTTGGCCTTGACCAATGCCAGCGACGCGGCCTTGAACAGCGCGGCGGCGTCCCGTCCATCGGCGGGCGCCGACGCCATGCCCGAGCTCGCGCCGATATGGAGCTCGAGCCCGGCCACGTGGAACGGCTCGCCCAGCGCCCCGGGCAGCCTGGCCGCGAGCGGGTCCGCGGTGTCGCCGGGCAGCAGGATGCCGAACTCGTCGCCGTCCAGCCTGGCGAGCGTTCCCGCCCCGACCAGGCCGCGCAGGCGCTCGGCGACGGCGCCCAGCAGCGCGTCGCCGATCTCGCCGCCATGGGTCTCGTTGACCAGGCGGAAGCCGTCGATGTTGACCAGCACCAGCTCGAGCCGGGCGCCCGTCGACACGCCGGCGGCGAGTGCGGCCAGGAAGCTCGAGCGGTTGGCCAGCCCGGTCAGCTCGTCATGGGCGGCCAGGAAGCGGACGCGCCGCTCGGCGGCCCGGCGCTCGGTCACGTCGGTGGCGACGCCGCGATAGCCGCGGACCTCGCCGGCCGCGTCCAGTACGGGCCGGCCGTTGAACGCCCACCAGCACTCCTCGCCGGCGACCGGGATGGGCAGCACGCAGTCGCGGAAGGGTTGCTCGCGCCGCAGCGCCTCGCGCAGCGTGAGGAAGTCCGTGCGGGTCGGCCCGTCGAGCCTGCAGCCGGCGCGCACGAACCCGGCCCAGTTCATCGCGGGCGGCGGGGCCGGCCGTGCTGTCCCGTCGGCCCCGTGCTGCGCCATGCGCAGGATCCCGTCCGAGCCTGCCTCCCAGCGGAGTTCGGAGCCGCCGTGCTCGTAATCGCCCAGCAGCGTCTCGAGCCGCGCGCGCTGGCTGTCGAGACGCACGCTCAGCAGGACTCGGCCGCGGAAGCGCAGGCCCACCACGAGGATCGCCGCGATCGCCGCGGGCAGCAGCCACAGAACCAGAGCGGGTGCCGCCAGCGCCTGCCACGCGCCGTATCCTGCTATCGCGGCCAGCGGCAGGGCCAGCGGCGGCCACGGCGCCAGCGGGATCGCGGCGAACATCATCAGCAGGAATTCCGCGTTCGATGCCGCATCCGGCTGGCGCTCGATCGCGATCGTCGCATGCAGCGCCAGCAGAAGGATGGCCAGCGTGAACACCGCGAGCCGGATCTGGACCAGGCGCCGCTCGCGCCCGATCAGCTCGGCCGGCCAGCCTCCCACGACGGCGCAGGCGACCGCCACCACGACCCCTGCCAGCAGGCGCACGCCAACCAGATGCGTCCCGAGCAGGTCATCGAGCAGCCCGCTCGCAAACACCGCCGGCGCGCCCACGACCGAGAGCGCCGCGATGTGTCGCAGCACCTCGTAGGCGAGGATATCCTGCTCGTCGCGGGCCCGGCCGGGAGAAGTCTCCCCCGCCGCGTCCTCGTGGCTGGCCTGAACCCCGCTAGCCCCAGCTCGGTGAGCCGGGGCCGGGGTCGGGCGGAACGTCGGGTGGAACGATTTGATCGCCGGGCTCCAGACCGCTGGCACGATCCCGGCCTCGGCCGCCGGAACGCGCCTGTGCATATTGGTGGACCGTAACAAATCTATTCGCGTTGGCGTGGTCGTGCAAGAAGAGTCTCGATCGCCTCGGTCACGCCGATCGCACCTGCGAGCAGGCGTGCGACCAGGGCGGCGATCGGCAGCTCGACCCCGCGCGCCCCGGCGCGGGCCACCAGGGCCGGCGCAGTCGCCACACCTTCGGCCACGTCGTGTCGCCCCGCGAGGATGCCGCCCAGCGCCTCGCCCCGCCCGAGGGCCACGCCCACGCGGTAATTGCGGCTGGCGGGGCCGGTGCAGGTGAGCAGCAGGTCGCCCGCGCCGGCGAGCCCGAACACCGTCTCGGACCTGCCGCCTTCCGCTGCCACCAGGCGGGCGATCTCGGCCAGCCCGCGGGTGATCAGGGCGGCCCGCGCGTTGTCGCCCAGCGCCGCACCCGCCGTCACGCCGGCCGCGATCGCGATCACGTTCTTGGCGGCACCCGCGAGCTCGCAGGCGAGCGGATCGTCGCCGGGATAGAGGCGGAACGCCGGTGTTGCGATCCGGTCGGCGAGTGCCTCGGCCAGTGACAGGTCGGCGGCCGCCAGCACGCTCGCCGCCGGCAGCCCGCGCGCGATCTCGGCCGCGAAGTTCGGTCCGCTGAGCACGGCGCCCGCACGTTCCGGCTGCAGGAGGGCGCCGAGCTCGCGCGGCAGCAGCGTGCTGCCCGCCTCCATCCCCTTGCAGCAGAACACCAGCGGCGACGTGCCCGGCAGGCGCGCGAGGATGGGGCGGAGATGCTGCACCGGCACCGCGACCAGGGTCGCGACCGTGGCCTCCGGCAGCTCGCCCACGATGGCGATGGCGGGCGGCAGCGCGATGCCGCCGAGCCGCGGCGATCGGCCGGCCGCGTCGAGCACCGCCTCGGGGCGGCGTGCCCAGAGGGCGACGCGGTTGCCGGCGCGGGCCGCCACCCCGGCCAGCGCCTGTCCCCAGGCACCGGCGCCGATCACCGCGATCGCAGGCCGCGCGTCCATCGCCGCTATTCCCCGCTCAGGCGTTCGACCCGCCATGCGGGGGCGGCCTCGCCGTCGCCGAGGCGGCCGGCGAGGGCGGCGAGCAGCGTCTCGGCGTGGCATTCCAGGCCGAACGGGTTGTTCGCGACCAGCAGGCCGCATCCGTTCAGTCGTGCGGGATCAAGCGGCGGCCGGTGCAGGAACTCGTAGGCGACCAGGTCACGCAGGCCCGCCGCCACCAGCATGTCGCAGAGCCCGCGTGCGGGCGCGCGCCCCTTGATCGGATACCAGGCCGCGACGATCGAGGCGGGGAAGCGCGCTCGCGCCTCGCGCACCCCGCCCGCCAGGTTCTCCCACTCGGCCGGGTCCTCGAAGGGCGGGTCGATCAGCACCAGGCCGCGCCGGATCTCGCGCGGCGGCAGCAGGGCGCGGATCGCCTCGTAACCGTCGCGGTGGTGCACGGTGCAGCGACCGTCGCGGGCGAGGTTCGCTCGCAGGGCGGTCACGTCCTCGGGGTGGAGCTCGCAGGCGACGAGACGGTCGTGGGCGCGGAGTGCGGCACGCAGCAGGAGCGGCGAGCCCGGATAGCAGCCCGCATCCAGCCCGGCCTCGCGCACGCGGGCGACATACGGGACCAGGGCCGCGGGCGTGTCCGCGAGCAGCCGGCCGATCCCCTGGCGCCACTCGCCCGTGCGGCTGGCCTCGGGACCGTCGAGAGCCGTGCGCCCGGTGCCGGCATGGGTGTCGAGCACGAGGAACGGCGCCTGCTTGCGGCAGAGTTTGTCGACGATCGCGAGCAGCAGCGCGTGCTTCACGCAGTCCGCAAAATTCCCCGCGTGGAAGCTGTGGCGGTAGTTCACGGCGCGAGCTCGGCGAGCGGAAAGCGCGGCCGGGCCGGGGCCGCGAGCCCGTCGGTGCCCGCGAGCCCGCACCGGAGCCGCTCGATCGCGGCCCAGGCCACCATCACGGCGTTGTCGGTGCACAGCGCCAGCGGCGGGGCCACGAAGGGCAGGTTCCGATGCCCGGCCACCGCAGCGAGGGCCGACCGCACGCGCCGGTTGGCGGCCACCCCGCCCGCCACCACGAGCGCCGTCGCCTCGGGCAGCATCGCCAGTGCGTGCGCCACCCGGTCGGCGAGCACCGCGGCGACACTCCCCTGGAACGAGGCCGCGATGTCGGCCGCGCGCGCGGCCCCGATCGCGCCCTCGCCTTCGGCCGCCACCACCTGACGCACCGCGGTCTTGATGCCGCTGAACGAGAAGTCGCAGCCCGCGCGCCCGAGCATCGGCCGGGGCAGCCGCACGGCGTCCGGATCGCCCCCGGTCGCCAGGCGCTCGAGCGCCGGTCCGCCCGGCCAGGGCAGGCCGAGCATTTTTGCGACTTTGTCGAACGCCTCGCCGGCGGCGTCGTCCACGGTGGCGCCCAGCACACGGTAGCGGCCGACGCCGAGGGCGGCGATGCATTGGCAATGGCCGCCCGAGACCAGCAGCAGCAGGTAGGGGAACCCGAGCGGCACGTCCGCGATCCCCGGCAGACGCGCGGTCAGCGCGTGCGCCTCGAGATGGTTGACCGGGACGAAGGCGCACCCCGCGGCGAGCGCCAGCCCCTTGCCGAAGCAGGAGCCGACCAGCAGCCCGCCGATCAGCCCGGGCCCCACGGTGGCTGCGACCGCCTCGAGCGACGCGGGTGCGATCCCCGCCTCCGCGAGCACGCCGCGCGCCAGCGCCGGCAGCGTCGCCAGGTGGGCGCGGGCGGCGATCTCCGGCACCACGCCGCCGAAGCGCGCATGTTCGGCCTGGCTCGCCACCGCCTGCGCCAGCACCCGACCGTCCCCGTCCAGCACCGCGGCGGCGCTTTCGTCGCAGGATGATTCGAGGCCGAGCACTGCACGCATGTCCCCCGCACCCCTTTCCTTCCGCCTGGGCGGGTCATAGGACAGCGCGATGCTTCCCGCACGCCCTCCCGCGGCGACCACTCCCGAGGCGACCCCCTCCGAGGCGACGCTCAAGGCCCTGCAATCCATGCCGGTGCCGCGAGCGCGCCGGACGCTGCCGCTCCGCGTCGGCACCCGGGCCTCGCCGCTCGCACTCGCCCAGACCCGCGCCTTTCTGGCCCAGATCCGCCGCTTCTGCCCCGTGCTGCGCGACATGGGGGCGTTCGACGAGCACGCGATGTCGACCACCGGCGACCAGGTGCTCGACCGTCCGCTCGCGGAATTGGGCGGCAAGGGGCTGTTCGCGAAAGAGATCCACGAGGCGCTGGGCGACGGCCGCATCGACTTCGCGGTGCACAGCCTCAAGGACCTCGAGACGGCACTTCCCGACGGCATCGTGCTGGCGGCCACGCTCCGCCGCGAGGATGCGCGCGACGCGCTGATCCTGCCGAGCGGTGCCGCCCCCTGCGACGCGTCCGACCCCTACACCTGCTTCGCCGCGGGTGCCGTGGTCGGCACCGCCTCGGTCCGCCGCCAGGCGCAGCTGCTGCATGCGCGGCCCGATCTCACGGTGCAGGTGATCCGCGGCAACGTGCAGACCCGCATCGACAAGGTGGACCGGGGCGAGTTCGCGGGCAGCCTGCTGGCACTCGCCGGTCTCAAGCGACTCGGGATCGCCGGGCGCGCCTCGCTGGTGCTCGACCCGGGCACGATGGTGCCGGCCGCCTGTCAGGGGATCGTCGGCGTGACCGTGCGCGCCCGCGACGAAGATCTCCGCGAGCTGCTCGCCGCGATCGAGGACGCGGAGGCGCGCGCCGTGTCCACCGCCGAGCGCGCGCTGCTGGCCAGCCTCGACGGCTCCTGCCGCACGCCGATCGGCGGCTATGCGCGCCTGGCCCCCGCCGACCGCGCGGGCGAGCGCCTGCTGCACCTCACCGGCCTGGTCGCGCGCACCGACGGGAGTTTTCTCCTCAAGCGTTCGCTGGTCGGGCCGGCCGTGGACGCCGCCGCGATGGGCCGGGCACTCGGCGACAGCCTGCGTGCCGACAGCCCGGCCGACATCTTCGCGGCATGATCCGTCGCGTGCTTGTGACGCGGCCCGAGCCCGGCTGCACCGCCACGTGCCGGACGCTCGCCGACCGGGGGTTCGAGCCGGTGGCGAGCCCCCTCCTCACGATCGAAGCAGCACCCCCGTTGCGCCCCGCCGTGATCCCGCAGGCGGTGCTGGTCACCAGCGCCAACGCCCTGCCGGCGCTCGCACCGATGCCCGGGGTCGGGCTGTTCGCCGTCGGCGATGCAACGGCCGCGGTGGCTGGCTCGCTCGGCTGGACCACGCCCCGGAGCGCCGGCGGCGACGCCGCCTGCCTGCTCGCACTGTGCCGCGCCGAGCTCCGGCCCGACGGCGGCGCGCTCCTCCTGCTCGCGGGCGAGGGCCAGGGCGACGCGCTCGCATCCGGGCTGCGGGCGTCCGGTTTCGTGGTCACGGTGGCCGTGGCCTACGCGCAGCGTCCGGTGGCGGCGTTTCCGGCGGCGGCCTCGGAGGCTCTCGCCACGGGGCAGGTCGAGGCGGCGCTGTTCTTCTCGCCCTCGGCCGCGCGCCTGTTCCGGTCGCTGCTGCCCGTGTCGCTCGGGCCGGCGCTCGGCACGGTGGCGGCGCTCGCGATCTCGGAGGCCGCCGCCGAACCTCTGCGGGCGCTGCGATGGCGCCGGATGCGTGTTGCATCGCGGCCGAATTCCGCGGGCGTGCTGGCCCTGCTATGACGCCCCGGTGCAGGAGCGGCCCCCGATGAGCGACGAACCCGACCAGCCCACGTTTCCGGCCGGGAACCCGGCCGCACCCGGCTCGCCGCCCGCGTCGTTGCCGCCAGCCGGACATCCGGCGGAACCGCCGAGCGATCAACCAGGTGCCCACCGGCCCGAGCCGGAGGCCGCCCACGCGCCGGCGCCGGACAGTGCGCATCCCGCAGATCCGTCGCACGGATCCGTTTCCTCACCGCCGCCGCCGTCCGCCGGCACCCCGTCGGACCCGGCCGACCTCCCGCCCGTACGACCCGCGGCGGCGGGCACGCGCCAGGACCCGGGCTCGCGGCCGTCCGACCCCACCTCTCCGCGGGCCGGCGTCGGGTCCGGGCGTCGCACCCCGCCCGCCGGCACGCCGAGCGGGGAGGCGCGCGCACGCGCAGCCGGACCCTCGCCGCTCGCGGCCATCGCGCTGTTCCTGGTGGTGCTGGAGGGCGTAGCCCTGGGCGCGCTCTGGGCGCATCCGCGCCTGCCGCCCGACACGCAGAACCGGCTCGACCGCCTCGGCGCGGACGTGAACGAGGCGCGCGCACAGGCGGCGGCCGCCGATGACGCCGTGGCTGCCCTGCGCCACGGCCTCGCCGCCCAGCAGACCGCGCTCGACAGCGCCCGCCACGCGCTCGACGACCTCGCCGCCCGCGTCCGCACGCCCGCGCCCACCACCTCGCAAGCCGCCGCTCCGGCCACTGCTACCGACGCCGACCTCCAGGCCCTGCGCGACGGGCTCGCCGCTGCCCGCGACGAGAGCCGGCTCGCGGTCGCCTCGCTTGCGAGTCTCGAGCGCTCCGACATCGCCGCCGTGCGCACCGCCAGCACGGCCGCGATCGACGGGTTCGCCACCCGCCTCCAGGTCATGGGCACCCGCCTCGACCAGCAGGCGGCGGCCGGCGACCGCGCGCGCCTCACCGCCGATCGCGCCGAGCGCCTCGCCCGCCTGGAGGCCGCCGCCATCGCGCTCGCCGATGGCCGTCCGCTCGGCGCGATCCCGAACGCGCCACCCGCGGTGCTGCTCTTCGCCGACCACTCGCCGCCGACGCTCGCCTCGCTCGTGCTCAGCTTCCCCACCGCCGGCCGCCACGCGCTGCGCGCCAGCGAGCCGCAGACCCGGGGCCTCGGCTTCTTCCGCCGGCTCTGGACCCGCGCCGAGGCGGCGGTCACCGTGCGCGAGGGCAACCGCGTGATCGTGGGCGACCCGGCGGCCGGCATCATCGCCGGCGCGCAGGAGCGGCTCGAAGCGGGCGACCTCGCCGGCGCGGTGTCCACGCTGGGCGAGCTCAACGGCCCCGCCGCCGACGCGATCGACCCCTGGCGCAGCCTGGCCGCCTCGCTCGTCGACGCCCGTGCTGGCCTGGCCGACATGATGGCGCACAGCTGATGCGCACGGTGATGACCCTCTTCGTCCTGGCCGCGATCGTGCTGCTCGCCGCCTATGGCCTTGCCTCGATCCCCGGCACGGTCGGCGGCGAGGTGGGTGCGATCCGGTTCGACGCGCCGATGTCGGTCGCGGTCACGCTGCTGCTCGTGCTGTTCGCGCTGCTCACCCTCCTGCTCCGCCTGCTGGTGGGGCTCCGCCGCGTGCCCAGCGCCACGGGCCGGCGTCTGCGCCTGCGCCGGCGCGAGCAGGGCGACCGCGCGATCACCGCCTCGATCCAGGCGCTGGCCGCCGGCGAGCTCGCGGACGCCCGGCGCGAGGCGAGCCGCGCCCGCCACCTGCTCGGCGACGTGCCGCAGACGCTGCTGGTCACCGCCGAGGCCGAGCACGCCGCCGGCCGCCTGCCCGAATCGGAGGCGGCCTTCCGTGCGCTCGCCGACCGTCGCGACACTGCCTTCCTCGGCTATCGCGGGCTCGTGCGCCTGGCGGTCGAGAGCGGCGACTGGGCCCGCGCCGGCAGCCTGCTCGCGGATGCCGATCGTGCCCGTCCCGACACCGCCTGGCTGCGGCGCGAGAAACTCCTGCTCGCCGCCCGCACCGGTGAATGGGCGGCCGCCCTGCCGCTCGCCCGCGACGACGCCGAGCGCGCCGCCTTCGGAACCGCGGCGGCCGAGGCCGAGGCCGATCGCGGCCGCGCGATCCGGCTCGCCCGCGAGGCCCACAAGCTCGCCCCCGCGCTCGCACCCGCGGCCCTGGCCTATGCCCGCCGCCTGCACGAGGAGTGGAGTGCGGGCAAGGCGCTCGCCGTGCTGCGCGAGACCTGGCGGCGGGCACCCCACCCGGCGCTGGCCGAGGCGGCCCTGGCCCGCGAGCCCGACCCGCTGAAACGGATGCAGCTCGCCGAGGCCTTCGTCGCCCGCGGCACCGACGCGCTGGAAACCCACCTCCTGCTCGGCCGCATGGCGCTCGAGGCCGGCATGATCGGCGAGGCGCGCCGCCGCGCGGCCCTGGCCCAGGCGAGCGCGGCCGCGCCCGACCGCCGCGTGCTGACGCTGGTCGCCGACATCGCCGAGCGCGACACCACCCGCACCGACGCCGAACGCCGCGCGGCCTTCGCCGAGGCGTTGCGCGAGGCCGCGGCGGCACCGCCCGGCCCGGTGTGGCGCTGCGAGAGCTGCACGGTCGAGCACGCGGCCTGGTCGCCGGTCTGCGCGCATTGCGGCATGCCGGCGCGGATCGCCTGGACGCGGACGGTGCCGGCGGCGGTGCGGGTGACGGAGACGACGCCGCTGCTGCTGGGAGCGCCTTGAGCGGAGTGGCGTCGTGCGCAGCACGCCCTGGGCGTGACCCCCTAGAACTCGCCAGTAGGCAAGACCGTCGCTGGACCTGTCATCAGATATCTCGCGGCTGCGGCGGATCTCCTGCTGGGAGTGCCACACGGGTCTGGTTCCACCTTGGTTGTCAGCTGCGGACGTTCTGTTATCATTATGAGCCATTCGGAACCGAACATGCCCACATACGTGTTTGACCCGCCGACGCGCCGGGCTCTGCCAACGGGCGCGATGCCGGCGAGCGTGTAGGTGGCGGCGGTCGCCACCGCCATGATCCAGGCCTTGGGGTTGACCGACTGGAAGGCGGAGGCAGCCCAGAAGCCCATCGGCGGACGAGCGTCCGCGCGTTCGAGGTGGACCGCCGGGCTGCGCGCGATGCGCCAGGCGAGAACCAGCAGCCAGGCGACGCCGATCCACCGCATCGCGGTCTGCAGCACCGGCAGGCGGGCGAGCGGAACGGCCAGCCCCGCGCCCACCACCGCGACCATGAAGCCGAAGCCGAACGCCACGCCGAGGATGATCGGCAGCCCCGCCCGGAGGCCGCGCGTGGCCGTGGTCGACATGATCAGGATGTTGTTCGGGCCCGGCGTGATCGAGGCGACGGTGGCGAACACGAGGAAGGGCAGCAGCGTGGCGGCGGTCATGGTGGGCACCGGAGATCTCCGTCTGGCCGGACCGGGACGCAGGCAAAAGAAAAGCCCCGACCGGTTCCGGCGGGGCTTGGGGCGGGGCTGGCTGTGACGGGACCGGTCAGTCCGCGCGTCGCCCCACCCCGCCCCGGCCCGCGCAAATCTGCGGAACGGCGACGAGAACGGCGAGGACGGCACGGCGGACGATCGCGTTGACCGGTCGATCATGACGCGGGCGGAACGCCGGGGGAAGCCCCCAGCGCGTGGGTCGCGACCGGCGCCCACGGGCCACCGAGATAGCGCCAGAGCTCGAAGGCGGTAGCCTGCGCGGTCCAGGGGGCGAAGTCCGCCGCGAGTTCGGCGTGCAGCGCGCGGGCCTGCTCGGGCGTCACCTTGTTCTGGATCGTGATGTGCGGGTCGTAGCGCGCGCTGTCCTGGCGCGTGAGCACGCCCGCGAACCGGGCGGCGATCGCGGCGCGCCGGCGCACGAGCTCGTCGGAGCGCAGCGCGAACACGACGCCTCGCCCCAGCAGGCGGGGGCCGGCCACCGTGACCGCGAAAGATGCCGCCCCGCTCGCCGCCAGGGCGGCGCGCACCTCGTCCTCGGCCTCGCCGGGCAGCGCGTGGAACAGCGTCGCATGCGCCGGGATCAGGTTGCGCGCCGGCGGGAAATGGGCGCGACGGAGCGCCTCGAACCTGCCCTGCGCCTCAGGCTCGAGGCGCAGGGTCAGGATCAGGGGCGGCCGGGACGCGTCGAGATCAGGCGTGGCCGGCCGGCAGGCTCGAGGCGGCCTGCGCCTGGGCGCGGCGCTGCTGCCACAGGCCCACGAAGTCGATCGGCTGCAGCAGCACGGGCGGAAAGCCGCCGTCGCGGGTGACGTCGGCCAGGATGTTGCGCGCGTAGGGGAACAGCAGGCGCGGGACTTCCACCAGCAGCATCGGCTCGACGTGCTCGTTGGCCACGCCGTTCAGGGTCACCACGCCGCTATAGGCGAGCTCGGCGATGAACACGCGGCGGCCGTCGGTGCTCGGCGTGCCGCCGGGCTCGTTCTTCGGCTCGGTCGCTTCCGTGCGGATCGACAGCGTCACCTCGAAGATCGGCTGCTGCTCCTCGAGGCGCTGCACGCCGACATCGAGGTTGAGGCTGATGTTCGGCGCCCCCTTGAGCGTCGAGAAGATCTGCGGCGCGCCCGGCACCTCGAAGGACAGGTCCTTGATGAACTGCAGGTTCATCACGAGGCCAGGCATCACCTGGGGGGTGGCGGGCGTGCCCGTCGGTGCGTTGGTGGTCTCGGACATGGTCCCGCCTCTGCTGTGGTCTGGTGGTGCCTGAATGATGGGCCGCCCCGTAACATGCCGAGGCCGGCGCTGCCCATAGGCGCGTGAGGCGCATTGTTGCATCATCGGTGCCCCTGTCGGGTGGAGGCCAGGGCTCTGCCCTGGACCCGCCAAGGGACAGTCGTCCCTTGGAACCCTGATTGTTTGGGGCGAAGCCATGAATCATGGACTTGCCGATGCACTCCGTCCCGCGAGCTTGTACACCGACCCTCAGTAAAGGGTTTTAAGGGCCGCGCCCTTAACGGGGTCCAGGGGCAGAGCCCCTGGCCTTC
>CAXTVZ010000066.1:0-15614 GCA_964247685.1 uncultured Acetobacteraceae bacterium | reverse complement strand
GGTTCCAAGGGACGACCGTCCCTTGGCGGGTCCAGGGCAGAGCCCTGGCCTTTACGTCACGACCGCCGGAGGTCAGCCGAAGCGACGCGCCTCCTCGGCGGCGCGGAACAGGGCGCGCGCCTTCTGCCGTGTTTCTTCCCACTCGTTCTCGGGGATGCTGTCGGCCACCACGCCCGCGCCCGCCTGCACATGCATCACGCCGTCCTTCAGCAGCGCGGTGCGCAGGCCGATGCAGGTGTCCATCGTGCCGTCGGCCGCGAAATAGCCGATGCAGCCGCCATAGATGCCGCGCCTTGTGGGCTCGAGCTCCTCGATGATCTCCATCGCGCGGATCTTCGGCGCGCCCGAGAGCGTACCGGCGGGAAAGCCGGCGCAAAGGGCGTCGACCGCATCCGAGCCGAGGCGGAGGCGGCCCTCGACGTTCGAGCTCAGATGCATGACATGGCTGAACCGCTCGACCACGAAGCTCTCGGTGACGCGCACGCTGCCGAGCTCCGCCACCCGGCCCACGTCGTTGCGGCCGAGATCGACCAGCATCAGGTGCTCGGCGCGCTCCTTCGGATCGGCGCGCAGCGAGCGCTCGAGGGCCGCGTCCTCCGCCGCGTCCGCGCCGCGCGGCCGGGTGCCGGCGAGCGGGCGGATGGTGACGATGCCGTCGCGGACGCGCACCAGGACCTCGGGGCTGGAGCCCACGATCGCGAAGCGCTGGCGGTCGTCCGCGAGCTCGAGCGCGTAGAGGAAGGGTGCGGGATTGATGCGCCGGAGCGCGCGGTAGAGCGTGATCGCGGGTCCGCCGAAAGGTGCGGAGAAGCGCTGGCTCGGCACGACCTGGAAGACGTCGCCGGCCACGATGTACTGCTTGCAGCGCTCGACGATCCCCAGAAAGTCCTCGCGCGTGCAGTTCGATGTCGGCTCCGCGGCCGTAGCCTCGAACGGGCGCACCTCCGCCTCGGCGGGCAGGGTGTCGCGCAGCCGCCCGGCCGCGGCCGTGATCCGCGCTTCCGCCTCCGCCGCCGTGCCCGCGTCGCGCACCGGAGACGCGAGCGTGAGCTCGTCGCGGACGTTGTCGAAGATCGCGAACAGGCGCGGCCGGATCAGCAGCGCCTCGGGCAGGCCGAGATCGTCGGCGCCGACCCGCGGCAGGCGCTCCATCAGCCGCACCATGTCGTAGCCGAGATAGCCCACCAGGGCCCCGGTCATCGGCGGCAGGCCCGGTGCGAGCTCGAGGCGGTTCGCCGCGATCGTGGCGCGCAGCGAGTCGAGCGCGGGCGCGGTCTCGGGCACGAACGCCCAGCCACCGGCGCCGTCCGGACGGCCGAGCTCGGCGACGCCGTCACGGCACCGCCACAGCAGGTCGGGGTCGAGGCCGATCACCGAGTAGCGCCCGCGTGTGGTCCCGCCCTCGATGCTTTCGAGCAGGAAGCAGTTGGCGGTGCCGGGGGGGGCCAGGCGGAGGAAGGCGCCCACGGGTGTCAGCAGGTCGGCCGGCAGCGTGCGGGCGACGACGCGTCCGGCGTCGCTCACTGGCCGATCACGCGGTTCATCGCGTCCGTGTTGATCTGCGGCCTGGCGGTTTCCGTCAGATGCGCGGCGTAGGCGATCTCGAGATCGTTGCCGAGCGCCTGGCTCGCCTCCGCGGTCAGCCGGTCATAGGCCGCCTGCTGCGTCGCCGGATCGGGATGGCTGATCGCGGTCAGCACCGCCACCGCGTAGCCGTCGGGCGAGGCGGCCATGGTGGCGTCGCCCGGCTTCATCGTGAACGCCACCGGCACCAGGGCCGCCGGCACGCCGGGCGCCGCACCGCCGCGATGGAAGGGTGCCGGGTGCTGCACGGCAAGGCCCGCCGCGGCCGCCAGCGTGCGGGACTGCTTGGCCGCCGTGTAGATCGTGGTGGCAGCCTCGTTGGCCGCGTGCCGGCGCGCATCGTCGGTCCAGGCGCGCAGCACGTCGGCGCGCGCCTCGTCGAAGCTGTGGCGGCGGCTCGGTGTCACCCCCTCCACCTCGACCGCATACCAGCCGCTGTTCTGCGGCGCCTGGACGAGCTGGGCCGGCTTTCCCTGGCTCTGCGTGAACGCGCGCGCGACCAGCGCGTCACGCAGCGGGCCGGAGGCGGGGAGCGGCGCGGGCTCGCCTTCCGATGTGTTGCCCGCGGCGTCGAGCGTGCCCTCGGCGGCGTCGGCTCCGAGATTGGCGGGGATCTTGTCGAGGCCGCCGCCGGCGATCGCGTCCTGCAGCTGGTCCACCCGGTCGGGGATCAGGGCGGCGGCACGTTGCGCCGCGATCTCGTTGCGCAGCTGGTCGTGCACGCTCGCGAAATCGCCCGAGGACGGCTTGGCGTCGATCACGCGGAATGCCGCGAACCCGCCGAGCTCCTCGGCTTGCGGACCCACCACCGCGCCCGGCGTGGCCGCGAACACCGCCCGGCCGAGCGCCGGCGACGGAAACTCCCGCTGCGCCGCATCGGTCAGCGCGACCGCGGTGCCGCCGGCCTTGTCCGCCATCGCCTGCACCTGCGGCCAGCCACCGCCGCCCTGCCAGAACGCGACCACCGATTGCGCGCGCGCCTGGTCCGGCAGCGTCACGACCTGCACCGTGCGCCGGGCGGGCTTGAACAGGCGGGGCTCGGCGGCGTCGTAGCCGGCGCGGATGTCGGCCTCCGAGACGGAGACGCCGCGGCCCACCGTCTCGGGCGAAAGCACCGCCACGCGGATCTTGCGATACTCCGGCACGGTGAACAGGGCAGGATGGTTGCGAAAGAAGCGCTGCAGGGTCGCGTCATCGGGCGCGGCGGGCGCCGGCATGGACGCGAGCGGCACGTCCACCAGGTCGAGCGTGCGCGTCTCGGCGGCGTAGTCGTAGAGGGTGCGCACCAGCACCGGCGGCACCACCACCGGCGCGCGCACGGGATCGATCAGGCCCTGGTCGAGGATCTCGTTGCGCACCATGGTGAGGACCTGCGCCTCGGTCAGGTGGTTCGCCTGCAGCACCTGGTCGAAGCGGGCGTGGTCGAACTGCCCGTCCGGCCCCTTGAAGGCCGGGATCGCGAAGATCGACGCGCGGATGATGTCGTCCGGCACCGAGAGCCCGATCTCGCGGGCATGGCCCACCAGCACCTGCTCGGTCACCAGTCGCCGCAGCACCTCCTGGCCCACCTCGTGGCGCAGCGGCGGCGGCAGCGCGGAGGGATCGGCCGAACCGCCGCCCCCCTGCGCCATGCTCTGCGCTTCCTGCTCCAGCGCGCGGTCGAACTGGGTCTCGAAATCGGTGAGCGACACCGCGCCGCCGCCGCGCACCGTGGCCACGTCCTGCGCGCCGGGACCGCCGCCGGTGAGCGCCCCCCCGATGCCCCACGCGCCGAACGAGATCGCGAGCACGACGGCCGAGATCCGGGCGATCCAGGAATGGGCGAAGACGGCGCGTATCTGAGCGAGCATCGACGGGGGATCCGGTGAAGGGCGGGCGCCGAGGCGATGCGCCGGCGCCCGGGGAATTGCAACCTTTCACCGCCCATGGTCTACCCCGAAGCCGGTCACGGGGAGGTTCCGATGCCGCAACTCATTGTCGGCAACTGGAAGATGAACGGTCTGACCGCGGAGGCCGAGGCCCTCGCGCGCGCCATCGCGGCGGGCGCGGGCACGCGCAGCGGGGAGACGGCCGAGCTCCTTCTCTGCCCGCCCGCGACCCAGATCGGCGCGGTGGTCCGCCTGCTGGCGGGCTCGGGCGTGTCGGTGGGCGGCCAGGACTGCCACATGGAGGATCGCGGCGCGCATACGGGCGACATCTCGGCCGCCATGCTCGCCGACCTCGGCGCCAGTCACGTGATCCTCGGCCATTCGGAGCGGCGGCAGAACCACCAGGAGATCGACGAGACGGTGCGCGAGAAGGTGCTCGCGGCCTGGCGGCACGACCTGGTGCCGATCGTCTGCGTGGGCGAGACGCTCGAGCAGCGCCAGCGCGGCGAAGAGACCGAGGTGGTGGGCTGGCAGATCAAGGGCAGCCTGCCCGACGGCTTCGCCGACCGTCCGGGCGTGGTTTCCTATGAGCCGGTGTGGGCGATCGGCACGGGCAAGAACGCGAGCGCGGACGACGTGCGCACCATGCACGCCTTCGTGCGCGAGGAGCTCGTGCGCCAGTTCGGCGAGGCGGGGCGCGGCGTGCGGATCCTGTATGGCGGCTCGGTGAAGCCCGCGAACGCGTCCGAGATCCTGGCGGTGCCGGAGGTGGGCGGCGCGCTGGTGGGCGGCGCGAGCCTGGTGGCCGAGGATTTTCTCGCCATCTGGCGTGCCGGGCACTAAACCGCCGCCATGATCGAATTTCTTCTCGTGCTGCACCTCCTGGTGACGCTCGCACTCATCGGCGTGGTCCTGATCCAGCGGAGCGAAGGCGGGGGTCTCGGGATCGGCCAGAGCCAGGGCATGGGCTCGTTCATGTCCGGGCGGGGCACGGCCAACCTGCTGACCCGCGGAACCGCGGTGCTGGCGACGCTGTTCATGGCGCTCTCGCTGGTGCTGGCGATCCTGAACCGCGGCACCGCCGGCGTCGGGCGCGACATCCTCGACCTGCCGCGCACCGCCGCACACGGGACGCTGCCGGCCGCACCCGCCGATGCCGGGCGACCGTCGACGCATCCGCTGGCACCGACAGGACCCGCGGTCCCGACACATTGAGCGACGCCGCGTCCGGGCCGGCCCGGATGGAGGCGGTGCCGAGGCTTGAGGTCGATGTCGCGATCGTGGGCGCCGGGGCCGCCGGGCTCGCGGCGGGCAAGCGCCTGCGGGATGCAGGGTTGTCCACGCTGATCCTCGAGGCGTCCGGCCGGATCGGCGGACGGGCGCGCACCAGCCGCCCGGCCGTGCTCGGCGGCGCCTGGCTCGACGAGGGCGCGCAGTGGCTGCACGCGCCCGAGCGCAACCCGCTGGTCGAGATGGCGCGCGCACGGCATGTGCCACTCGCGGACGCATTCGGCGGCCGCGACCGCGTGCTGTTCACCGAGCATGGGCGTGCTACCGAGGCCGATGAGGCGAGCTACGAGGCGGCCGACACCGAGTGGCGGCGCCTGCTGGCGGCGGCGGGTCGGCGCGACCCCGATATGAGCCTTGCCGCGGCATCGGGCGCGTTCCGCCACGAGAACCCGTGGGCGGCCTCGGTCGAGCACTGGGAGGCGACGATCATCGCGGCCGCCGACCCCGACCTGCTCGGGGTGGCGGACTGGGCGGCGAACGAGCTGCCCGGCGGCGACCTGATCGGGCCGGCAGGGCTCGGAACGCTGCTGGCGGAGTGCCTGGCCGAGGCGGCGGGGCCGGTGCGGTGCGATGCGACGGTGCGGGCGATCGACCTCTCGCCCGCGGATCATGTGCGGGTCGAGACGGAGGCCGGCACGCTGCGGGCCCGTTGCGTGATCGTCACGGTCTCGACCGGGGTGCTGCGCGCCCAACGCATCCGGTTCCGCCCTGCCCTGCCCGGCGCGCTGATCGACGCGATCGGGCGGCTGCCGATGGGGCTGCTGTCGAAGGTCGTGCTGCCCCTCGCGGGGGCCGACACGCTCGATGTCGCGTCGGACCGCGGCGGGCTGATCGAGCGCCGGCTCACGCGGCCGCTCGAGCCCGCGATGCATTTCAATGCGGCCGCGCAGGATGGACGCATTCCTTACGTGATCGGCTTCGTGGGCGGCCGGACGGCGTGGGACCTGGCCGCCGATGCGTCGCGCGCGGAGGCGTTCGCCCGCGAGGCGCTCGCGGCCCTGTATGGCCGGGCGCGCAGCGCGCGCGCGCTGGGTCCCGGCGCCTTTGCGACCGACTGGGGCACCGATCCGCACCATGGCGGCGCCTATTCCTACGCAGGTCCGGGCGATCATGGCGCACGGGCCGCACTTCAGACGCCCGCCTTCGACGGCCGGCTCCTGTTCGCGGGCGAGGCGAGCCATGCGGAGGGACTCGCCGGCACGGTGGGCGGCGCCATCCGCGAAGGATGGCGGGCGGCCGACGTCGTGCGACAAGTCCTCGCGCGATCCGCGTGAGCGGTGTAAGCAGACCGCCCATGACGCGGTTCGTTTTCATCACCGGCGGCGTGGTTTCCTCTCTCGGGAAGGGCATTGCGGCGGCAAGCCTTGCGGCCCTGCTCCAGGCGCGCGGTTATTCCGTGCGGTTGCGAAAGCTCGACCCGTATCTGAACGTCGATCCGGGCACGATGAGCCCGTACCAGCACGGCGAGGTGTTCGTCACCGATGACGGGGCGGAGACCGATCTCGATCTCGGCCATTACGAGCGCTTCACCGGCGTGCACGCGACACGTGCCGACAATGCGACCACGGGGCGGATCTATTCCGAGGTGATCGCGAAGGAGCGCCGCGGCGACTACCTGGGTGCCACCGTGCAGGTGATCCCGCACATCACCGACGCCATCAAGGACGCGGTGCTGGCCGGCGTCGACGGGCTCGACTTCGCGCTGATCGAGATCGGCGGCACGGTGGGCGATATCGAGTCGTTGCCGTTCCTGGAAGCGATCCGCCAGCTGCGCAACGATCTGGGGGCGGAGCGCACGATGTTCGTGCATCTGACCCTGGTGCCGTTCATCCGGTCGGCAGGCGAGCTCAAAACCAAGCCCACGCAGCATTCGGTCAAGGAGCTGCAGAATGTCGGCATCCAGCCGCAGATGCTGCTCTGCCGCTGCGACCGCCCTATCCCGGACGGCGAGCGCCGCAAGATCGCCAACTTCTGCAACGTGCGTCCCGAGGCGGTGATCGCGGCACTCGACGTCGACAGCATCTATTCCGTGCCGATCGCCTACCATGACGGCGGCATGGACGACGAGGTGCTGCGCCATTTCGGGCTGCCGACCGAGGGCGAGCCCGATCTCGCGAACTGGCGTCGCGTGGTGGACGCGATGCGCCATCCCGAGGGCCACGTGAAGATCGCGGTGGTCGGCAAGTACACGAACCTTCTCGACAGCTACAAAAGCCTCGCCGAGGCGCTCAGCCATGGCGGCATCGCGCACCGCGTGCGGGTGGAGCTCGACTGGGTCGACGCGCAGGTGTTCGAGCGCGGCGAAGGTGCGGCCGCCAACGCGATCGAGCGGCTGTCGGACGTGCACGGGATCCTGGTGCCGGGCGGCTTCGGCGAGCGCGGTTCGGAAGGCAAGATCGAGGCGGTGCGGTTCGCGCGCGAGCACAAGATCCCGTTCCTCGGGATCTGCTTCGGCATGCAGATGGCGGTGATCGAGTGCGCGCGCAATCTCGCGGGGATCGCGGACGCGTCGAGCACCGAATTCGGGCCGACCGACGAGCCCGTGGTCGGGTTGCTGACCGAGTGGGCGCGTGGGAACGAGATCGAGCGACGGCGCGCGGGCGGCAATCTCGGCGGCACGATGCGGCTCGGCGCGTTTCCTGCGCAGCTCAAGCCCGACACGGACGTGCGCGCGCTCTACAGCGATCAGTCCGTGATCGAGGAGCGCCATCGCCACCGTTTCGAGGTGAACGTCCACTACAAGGAACGGCTCGAGGAAACGGGGCTCGTGTTCTCCGGCATGTCGCCCGACGGCGTGCTGCCCGAGATCATTGAATATCCGGACCATCCGTTCTTCATCGGCGTGCAGTATCACCCCGAGCTCAAGAGCAAGCCGTTCGACCCGCACCCGCTGTTCGCAGGCTTCGTCGAAGCGGCGATTCATCAGAGCCGATTGGTTTGACCGTATGACGAATGTTCAGGTCCGCGACATCGAGATCGGCGAGGACAGGCCGCTGGTCCTGATCTCCGGGCCGTGTCAGATTGAGAGCGCGGGACACGCCGACGAGTGCGCCGAAGCGCTCGTCGAGATCGCGGGCCGCATCGGCATCCCGCTGATCTTCAAGTCGAGCTACGACAAGGCCAACCGCACGAGCGTCAAGGGCGCGCGCGGCGTCGGCATGGACAAGGGGCTGCAGATCCTGTCCGACATCGGCGCGCGCCACGGCGTGCCCACGCTGACGGACGTGCATCTGCCCCAGCATTGCAAGCCGGCGGCGGAGGCGGTGGACGTGCTGCAGATCCCGGCTTTCCTGTGCCGGCAGACCGATCTTCTGCTCGCGGCCGGCGAAACCGGCGCGGCGGTCAACGTCAAGAAGGGCCAGTTCCTCGCACCCTGGGACATGGGCAACGTTGCCGACAAGATCGCGAGCACCGGCAACGAGCGCATCCTGCTGTGCGAGCGCGGAACGTCGTTCGGCTACAACATGCTGGTGTCGGATCTGCGGGCGATCCCGATCATGAAGCGCACGGGCTATCCGGTCGTGTTCGACGCGACCCACAGCGTGCAGCAGCCGGGTGGGCAGGGCAGTGCCTCTGGCGGCGACCGCGAGTTCGTGCCCGTGCTGGCGTCTGCCGCGGTCGCGATCGGAGTGGCGGCGGTGTTCATCGAGTCGCATCCGGATCCCGATCACGCGCCGAGCGATGGGCCGAACATGATTGCGTTGTCGAAGCTTGAGGCGCTGCTCGCGCGGCTTCAGGCGCTGGATGAGCATGTGAAAGGGTAGAAGAAGGCTGGGGCTCTGCCCCAGACCCCGCCAGGAGCGAGGGCCCCTGGACCCCCTTAACACTAGGCAGGTCCAGGACCGCCTTCGGTCCTGGTGGGGTTTGGGGCAAAGCCCCAATCTTCTTACGGCAGGTGGTTCCCGCCGGTGACCCCGTACACCTCACCGGTCACGAACGAACTCTCCTGGCTCGCCAGCAGCACGTAGATCGGCGCGCACTCCGCCGGCTGCCCCGGACGCCCGAGTGGCACCTGCTGACCAAAGCTCGGGATCTTCTCGGCAGGCTGCCCACCCGACGGCTGCAGCGGCGTCCAGAACGGCCCCGGCGCCACCGCATTCACCCGGATGCCCTTGCTCGCCACCGACTTCGCCAGGCTGTGCGTGAAGCTCACGATCGCCGCCTTTGTCGCTGCGTAGTCGAGCAGCGTGGGCGACGGCTGGTAGCCCTGGATCGACGTCGTGTTGATGATGGTCGCACCCGCTGGCAGATGCGGCATCGCCTCCTGGCAGATCCAGAACATCGCATAGACGTTCGTGCGGAACGTCGCCTCGAGCTGCTCGGTGGTGATGTCGGCGAGATCCTTCTGCGCCGTCTGCTTGCCTGCCACGTTGGCGACGATGTCGAGGCCGCCGAGGCCTGCCACCGCGTCGCGCACGAGCTTGCGCGCGGTCGCTTCCTCGCTGATGTCGCCGGGCAGATCGACGACGTTGCGGCCTTCGCGCCGGATCAGCTCGATTACCTCGGCCGCGTCACGGGCCTCGCTCGGCAGGTAGGAGATCGCGACATCCGCACCCTCGCGCGCGAACGCGATCGCGGCGGCGCGTCCGATGCCGCTGTCGGCGCCGGTGATGAGCGCGCGGCGGCCCTTGAGACGTCCGAAGCCGACATAGCTCGTCTCGCCATGATCCGGTTTCGGATCCATCTGGTCGGTGGTGCCGGGTGCACTGAAGCTCTGCTCATTGAATTCCGGCTGCGGGTACTGCGTGCGCGGATCGCGCATCTGGAACTGGTTGGTCATTGGATGACGGTCCTCGGGCTCGGTCGCCCCCGTGAACGTCGCATCGGCGGATGGTTTGCGGCCCGCCCGTCGATGGCGGCCGATTGCCGATCAAGCGCTCGCGAGTGGTCCGGGCCTTACAAGCCGCCGCCGGCACCGCCCGGTATGGCCGGGCCGTTGTTCGCGCCACCACCGATGCCGGGCGGGACGCCGGTGAAGTCGTGCATGGGGCCGTGGTCTGCGCCGGGCTGCGGCACGTCGCCGATCGGCGTCAGCGGACCATTATCGACCGAGGCCTGCGATGCGCATCCCGCCAGCCCCATCATGCCAGCGAGCAAACCCGCCAGTGGCACCATCGCCCGCCTCATCCGCATCGTGTCTCTCTGACCGAGCCACTTCATACATCAGGCGGCGCTGCTTCGCTCGGGCGGATCGTCGCGTGCGGCGGGCTTGCGACCGCACTTCCGCTCTGCTGGAACGTGTCGACCGCCTCCGCTCCGATGTTCCCGAAAAGGATTTGCCCTTGCCGCTCCACTCCCTGTCACGGCTGCTGCTGGCGGCCACGTTCCTGGCAAACCCGGCGCTCGCCGCTCCTGCCTCCAAGTCCGCGATCGGGCCCGCGCCCGTACAGGGGGAGGACGTGCGGACCGACGGCAGCGTGACCGTCGGCGGAACCCCGATCTCCTACCAGGCGATCGCCGGCACGCTGCTGGTGCATCCCAAGGACTGGGACGATTCGAACGACGCGGTGGCCGGCGCGGAGCCCAGCAAGGAGAAGACGTCGCAATCGGGCGATGCCGACAAGAAGGAAAGTGCCGAGGCGCACATCTTCTTCGTCGCCTACATGAAGAAGGGTGTGCAGCCCGAAGCGCGGCCGATCACGTTCATCTATAATGGCGGTCCCGGCTCGTCGACGATCTGGCTGCATATGGGCGCGTTCGGACCTAAGCGCGTGGTGACGGGCGACGACCACTACACGCCCGCACCGCCCTACAGGATCGAGCCCAACGCCGAGAGCCTGCTCGACGTGTCCGACCTGGTGTTCATCGATGCGCCCGGCACGGGGTTCGGCCGCATCACCGGCACCGACAAGGAAAAGGCGTTCTGGGGCTTCGACCAGGATTCCGAGGCCTTCGCCAATTTCATCGTGAGCTTCCTGTCGCGTTACGGCCGTTGGAACTCGCCGAAATACCTGTTCGGCGAAAGCTACGGCACGACGCGATCGGCGATGCTCGCGAACATTCTCGAGCAGGAAAAGGCGATCAACCTCAACGGTGTGATCCTGCTGTCGCAGATCCTCGATTTCAACAACGCGGCCGACAATCCCAACGATCTGACCGCGGACCCGCGCCCGTTCGTGCTCGCACTTCCGAGCCTGGCGGCCACCGCCTGGTATCACCACAAGCTGCCCGACAACCCGCAGGCGTTGGCGCCGCTGCTGGCCGAGGTCGAGCATTTCGCCGAGACGGATTACCTGCTCGCTCTGCAGCAGGGCGCGACGTTGCCGGCGGATCAGTACGCCGCGATCGCGGACAAGCTTCACCGATACACCGGCTTGCCCCTCGACTACATCAGGCGCGCCAACCTGCGCATCCGCTCGGACGAGTTCGAACACGAGCTTCTGAACGACACCGGCGAGACCACGGGACGGCTGGACGCACGCTTCAACGGTCCCTCGATGGACCCGCTCGACAAGACCGCCGCCTACGATCCGGTCGACCCGGCGGTCGATGCGGCGTTCGTGGCGAGCCTGAACGACTATGTCCGCCGCACGCTGCATTACGGCGAGGGCAAGACGTACCAGGTCGAAATCGACACCAGCAAATACTGGGATTTCAAGCACAAGGAACCCGAGGAGGACACTGCCTGGGGCAACACGCCGAACGTGATGCCGGATCTGGCAGCAGCGATGAAATACAATCCGAACCTGCATGTGCAGCTGAACGGCGGGTATTTCGATCTCGGCACGCCGTTCTACGAGGGAATCTACGAGATGCACCACCTGCCGGTGCCGGCGCGGCTGCAGAACAATATCGAATATCACCAGTATGCGTCGGGCCACATGGTCTACCTCCATGCTGACGCGCTGCGCCAGCTGCACGACAACGTGGCCGCCTTCATCCGGCGCACCGACAATCTCGGGAGCCCCGCCGCCGCACGTTGAGCCACGTCGTGCGGGCACCTGGCGCAACCGTGCCGGCGCCCGCGCGTCGAGACCATCATGCCCCCTGCCCTTGAACGTCTGCTCGGCCGTCTCCTGCGCTCGCAGCGCGGCCGTGACCGCTATCTCGCGATGAACGACCCGCGCTTCGCAACCGCGCCGCCGAGCCTGCGCATCACGAGCACGGGGTTCGCCGACGGCGCGCCGATGCCGGTGCAACATGCGGCCGAGGATGTGGGCGGCAACCTGTCGCCGCCGATCGCGTGGAGCGGCCTTCCCGAGGGCACGGCCGAGCTCGTGCTCGTGGTGCAGGATCCGGACGCGCCGCTGCCGAAGGGGATCGTGCACTGCATCGCCTTCGCCATCGCTCCAAGCCTCGGCGAGCTTCCGCAAGGCGCCTTGCGGCCGGGCCGCACGCCGCAGGGCGTGAAGCTCGGGCGCGGCTCGTTCGGCAAGATCGGCTACCAGGGCGCGCGGCCGGTGCTCGGGCATGGCGCGCACCGCTACATCTTCCAGGTCTTCGCCCTGGCCGGCCCGCTGGGCATCGAAACGCCGGACCTCGCCGCTCTTCTCACCGCGATGGAGGGCCGCGTTCTGGCCATCGGGCATCTGGTCGGGACCTACGAGCGGAACTGAAGCGCGCGATCAAATTCGCAACTGGCCCTTTTTCCCACCTTGAAAAATTTCTATGTGAACGTCGCCCGACCGCGGCCCGGACACGTGGCAACTTCGCCGGATGATCGTGCTTCCTCACCCTGGTCGCCCGCACCAACGCGGGCGCAACAGAGGAAGTCCAGGCATGCCGCAGTTCGATGCGACCATCAAGCACATCAAGGAAGGCGTGAAGAGCTTCACCGTTGCCGCCGCCGTGAAGAACATCGAGGGCTGGGAAGCGACACTCGAGAAGGTCGAGGCACCGGGTGCCAAGGGCATCATCCGCGATTTGGAAAGCCTGAAGAAGCATCTTCATGCCAAGGAAATCGATGGCGCCGCGATCCACAAGCTCGTGGCCAAGCTCGGCAAGGAGACGTTCACGATCGCCGGCAAGTCCGACAGCAAGAACGCCGAGAAGATCAAGGCGCTCGGCGAGGCATTGACGGAAGCCGCCGACGAGAACGAGACGGAGTCCGCAAAGGCCTGACGAGCTGGCCGGGGCAGCGATGCCCCGGCCACCATTTCGCCGTTGAGAATCAGACAGAGATCTTCTCGTTATCTCCGGCTTGCGGCGGTACCCCTGTCAGTTTCGCTTTGACGTAGCCGTAGGCGTGCACCCATTTCGAATTGGGTGCGTCCCAGTATTCGGCCTGCGTGACATCGACCCGCAGGATCGCGGTGTCGGCGTCATCCTTCCCTTTCGGGAACCACGTCGTGAGAATGTCCGACCAGTGCTCGTCGATCACCGCACGGTCCTGGACGAGGCTCGCGCGGCCGGACAGCGAGATGTAGTTCTGCTGGCCGGGTTCGGCATAGGTGACGCCGACCCGCTGGTCGGCCGCGATTTCATCGACTTTGTGCGCGCTCGCATGCGTGAAGAACCACAAGGTTCCGTCGAACTCCTTCTGGCTTGCGGCCATCGGTCTTGCCCGAAGTTCTCCGCCGTCCTCCGTCGTCAGCATCGCAATGCGGACAGACTTCATCATGCCCCATAGTTTGTCGTTCTGGTCCTGATCCATCATCGTCTCCCGTTCGATCTCCGCTCTCAGCCACCGAGTGGCCCGAAGGTTTCCTGACATCCCGACGTTCTTCGGCCTGGCGCTGCCGGATCTTTGTTCTCGCTCAACGGCCGCCTGCTACAGCTCCATCATGAGTGCCTGGTGGACATGTCCCGCGACAGACATCCTGGTTCTGGCGCCCGACCAGATCCGCAACGCCCTCGCCTTCGAGGCCGCGCGACGATATCGGAACGTCGAACCGGCCCAGCTCAGCGCCTGGGACGCCACAATCTCGATCCTGCGCGACGCACTGGCTGCCGTCGTGGATCCGCACGCCTGGCATATCCTGCTTGAGTTCGGGATCGAGCGGCTCGGAACACGTGCCGACGCGGTGCTGGTCTGTCCGCGCGGCATCGTCGTGCTCGAGTTTAAAATTGGAGCGATCCGGTTCGAGCCCGATGGGCGTCGGCAGGTTGAGGATTACGCTCTCGATATCCAGGATTTCCACTCAGCCTCGCGCCGGCATCCGATCATCCCGGTTCTCGTCGCCAGCGAGGGGCGCGCGAGTGCAGTGCCGTTGCCGCTGATGATCGCCGGCGCGAGTAAACCCATCGACGCGAGCGCCGCCAGCCTTCCCGACCTCCTTGCCCGGATCGATGCGGCACTTCCGCAGACCGATCGACCGATCGCCGCCGCCACATGGGGCGAGGCGACGTACGCGCCCGTGCCCGGCATCCTCGATGCCGCCTGTCTGCTGTTCCGACGGCACGATGTGGCCGAGATCACGAGCGCACGCGCCGACGCGACCAACCTCACCAAGACGACCGACGCGATCATCCGCATGCTGGCCAACAGCGACGCGCGCGACAGCAAGATCGTCATTTTCGTGACCGGGATCCCGGGTGCAGGCAAGACGCTGTGCGGGTTCGCCACCGCGTTCAACAACGATCGGTTCGGAGGAGCCGCCTTCCTGACCGGCAACCCCACTCTCGTCCACGTTCTGCGTGAGGCTCTCGTGCGCGATGCGGTTCGACATGGCGGGGATCGTCGTGCAACCGCGCAGCGCATGGAGGGCGTCATACAGGCCTTGCCGCGGTTCCGGGATTTCTACGTTGCGAACGACCAGGAACCTGCGGAGAGGGTGATCGTCATCGACGAGGCCCAACGCTCCTGGACGCAGGCTCAGGCGGTGGCGAAGACCGCGACGCGCGCCGTGCATCTGAGCCGATCAGAGCCGGCGCATCTGCTCGACATCATGGCACGTCGGCCAGGCTTCGCCGCCCTCGTCTGCCTGATCGGAAACGGACAGGAGATCCATGACGGTGAGGGTGGTGTCGCCGAATGGGGACTGGCCTTGAGCACGCGGCCGGAATGGCACGTCGCGTCCGGCGACGGGCTGCTCGATCATGCCGATCCGCGCTCCCGCCTCCCGCATCTGCAGCGCCACACGGTCGATACGTCACTTCACCTGGCCGTCGATCTCCGCGCCCTGCGCAACGACCAAACAGCGCTCTGGGTCGATGCCGTCCTGCGCGGCGATGCGCGCGAAGCGCAAGCGATCGCGGACCGCGACAGTCACCACCCGTTCCGTCTCACCCGCGATCTCGCTGCGATGCGCGCAGGCCTTCGCGCCGCCTGTCGTGACCGGCACCGCGCCGGCCTGGTCGCGAGTGCGGGCGCACGCCGCATCCGCGCGGAAGGGCTCGGCGCGGAGCTCCCTCACATGGAGCCGGAGGCGGTCGCGCGCTGGTTTCTCGACAGCTGGATCCGTGACCGTGACGTGCGCGCGTCCGACGCGCTCGAGGTCGTGGCGACGCAGTTCTCGGTGCAGGGATTGGAGCTCGACCATGTCGGCCTCGTCTGGGACGCCGATCTGATCCGTGTGCCCGGTCGAGACGCCTGGGATGTGCGCCGCTTCGCCGGCACGCGCTGGCAGGTCGTGCGCAATCCCGAAAAGATCAGCTACCGGATCAACACCTATCGCGTGCTGCTGACGCGTGCCCGTTACGGCACGATCCTGTTCGTGCCGCGCGGCGATCCCGCGGATCCGACGCGGCCGCCCGCGACCTATGACGCGATCGCCGAATTCCTCCGTGAGTGCGGCGTGGCGTCGCTCGAGGCGGTGCAGGACCGGACCGTGGCGGCTCCTGCCGACGCGCTGCTGATCCCGTGTGAGCAGAAGGTAAGGGGCTCTGCCCCTTAACCCCGCCAGGAGGAAGGTCCTCCTGGACCTGCCAATACAAATGGGGTCTGGGGCCAAGGCCCCAGCGGGGTCCAGGGGCAGAGCCCCTGGCCTTCAC
>CAXTVZ010000065.1:0-15651 GCA_964247685.1 uncultured Acetobacteraceae bacterium | reverse complement strand
CGCTGCTCTTCGCGCTCTTCTTCCGGGAACGGACGACTACGGGCCGCTTCCACCAACTTCTCCAACTCCGTCGTCATAACGCCTCCAGAACGCTGCAATGTCGTCCATTATGACGCACTCCAGTGAGACCCGTTGCAACGTTGTTCAACCCTATGCAAAGGAAGATCGTCGGCGTGAAGTCGCCACCACCACCCGATCGCCGACCCGCAGGTAACTTTCCCGCAGCACCGTGACCGCACTCCAAGTCCAGACCTAAGCTCAGTCCTTTGAAGACTTTAGGACCTTAAGTACGGGGCGGGGTGCATACCTCTGGCGCGACCCGTTTACCCGGACATAACCGCAGGTGGTTACTCTGAATGTAAACAAGTAACACGAGAATGTCATTGTCACGGTCATGCAGCCCCGCTACAGTCTCCAAACGATTGCGAACGGAGAAGCAATGCACGCCTGGGCTCTTTCTGGAACACGGTTTACCATCGGCAGCGCTCTTCTGCTTTCCCTTATCCCGCTCGCTCTCCCCGCGCAGTCCGGCGTTCCCGCCGCGCTTACGCAGGCGCGCGCCGTCCACGATCTCCCCCACGACCTCGCCGCCCGCCACCTGCCCGTTCATCTCCTCGCCACCGTCACCTACTACGAGCCGCAGGAGAACACCCTCTTCGTCGCCGACGCCAGCGGCGCCGTCTACGTCAAGACCACTCAACCCTACCCCATCCACCGCGGCGACCTCGTCCGCCTCGACGGCACCACCTCCGAAAGTTATCGCACCACGGTTGGGCGCAACCCCGTCATTCAGGTGATCGGGAGAGGCACGATGCACCGCGACAACATTCGCACCTCGGACAGCTACCAGGAGCTGATGTCGGGCAAGTGGGATTGCCGCTATGTGACCGTGCGGGGCCAGGTGCGCTCGGCTCAGGTGGAGCTGCACAATCAGGCGAAGGTGCTGGAACTCGAGGTGCAGATGCCCGGCGGCCTGGTCCAAACGTATTTGCAGGACTACGCCGGCATCGACCTCGGGCGACTGAATGACGCGGAGGTGGAGGTCTCGGGGATTGTGGCCGGGGATTTCAACGCGCAGTGGCAGTTGATGCGCAGCGTGCTCTATGGTGCCGACGCGAGCGATCTGAAGATATTGGAGGAGCCGAGGATCAAGCCCGAAAGCCTGCCGCTTACCTCGATCGACAACGTCATGCAGACCCATGCCGTCTCCGACCTGACGAAGCGCGTCCGCGTACGCGGCACGGTGACGTACTTTCGCAGCGGCAGTTCGGTGGTGATTCAGCAGGGGGACCGGGGCCTGTTTGCGTCGACGCGTCAGATGATGAAGATTCCATTCGGCGCGGTGGTCGACCTCATCGGGTTTGCCGATGAAGGCGGGTATGGACCGTCGCTCGGGCAGGCCGAGATCGTACCGACCGGCCAGTTCGCCCCGGTGCAGCCGCGTGAGGTGACCTACGATCAGGCGATCGGCGGCCATCTCAGCGACAATCTGATCTCGGTGCGTGGACGTATCCTGTCGCAGCTGCATACGGACACCTCAGACGCCCTGCAACTTATGCTGGACGGACATCCCGTATCGGTGGTGCTGCGGCAACCGGAGCAGGATCGCTGGCTGCGGCGTCTGCCTATCGGCGCGGACGTGACGGTGACCGGCATCTGCCGCATTACGCCGACGAACTCCTGGGGAACCCCCGGCGTGACGCCCATGCTCTTCCGGCTGGATATGCGTTCGAGCGACGATCTTAAGATTGTGGCGCTGCCCTCGTGGTGGACCGTGGCGCACCTCGTCATTGTTCTCGGCGCGCTTGGTTTGCTGTCCCTGATGATCGCTTTCTGGGCGGTGATTCTGCGCCGTCGCGTTGCGCACCAGACCGCGATGATTGAGCGGACGATGCGGCTGGAGATGGAGCGCAGCCGCCTGCTGGAGGCGATCAATTCGGAGACCGCGCTGGACCGGCTGCTCGAGAAGATCTGCAGTTCCATCGAGGCATTGATCCCCGGGTTGCGATGCTCCTGCACCATCGATGATTTCTCGTTTGAGACCTCCGGGCCTGCGCGTGCTCTTTGCATTGGGGCAGCCGCCGACCCTGCGATCTTCGAGACGGCGCTGATGGACAGCAAGGGACGCCGCATCGGGCACTTCCGTGCCGGCTCGGAGCAGGGTCATGTCCTGTCAGCCTATGAGTCTGAGGTCTTGATGGTGGGCACCGGACTGGCCAACCTCGCGGTCAACCAGTGCCGCATGTATCAGGAGCTGAACTACACCTCCACCCACGACCAGCTGACAGGTCTTCCCAACCGGCGCCTGGCGGACCTGACGCTTGATCTCGCGCTCGAGCAGGCGGCGGCGAACGGGAGCCGGCTGGCGGTGGCATACATCGACGTGGATCGCTTCAAGCAGGTGAACGATCAGCATGGACATAAGACCGGCGATCTTTACCTCCAGCAGATTGCCTCGCGCCTGACGGCGCAGGTGCGGCCGGTGGATCGTCTGGCCCGCATCGGCGGGGATGAGTTCATCCTGATCGCGGCGGGGCTGGTGACGGCAGAGGAAGGCGACGCGTACCGGCGCACGCTGGGCCGCTGTTTCGAACACAGCTTCGTCCTGGACGGGTGCCGTCTGTGCGGATCGGCGAGTATCGGCATCGCGGTATTTCCGGATCACGGTTCGACGGCCGAAGAGCTGAAGCGGCACGCCGATATCGACATGTACTCGGCCAAGCACCGCCGGCGTGCCGAGCAGGACTCACGCGCGCCGGCGCTTACCGAGACCAACATCTTCTCGGTGGCGGATCTTGAATCGGCGCTGGAGAGCAACCGCTTTCTGCTCTACTACCAGCCGCAGTTTTCCTCACGCGGTGAGTTGCGGGGTCTGGAGGCTTTGATCCGGCTGAAGGATCCTATTCTCGGCATCGTCACGCCGGATGCCTTCATCGGGGTCGCGGAACGGAATGAACTGATCCTTCCGCTCGGGGCCTGGGTGCTGCGACGGGCGCTGGCGGATGCAGCGGCCTGGAATCTGCAGCGCGATCCGGAAGTCAGGATCATTGTGAATGTGTCGGCCCGTCAGATTGAGCATGCAGGGTTCGCGGATGAGGTGAACGCCGCGCTTGCGGAGTTCGGCATACCCGCCTCTTCGCTGGAACTTGAGATCACGGAACGTACACTGGCGCGCGATATCGCCGAAGCGAAGCGGCAGTTCAGCCTTCTGCATACGGCAGGCGTGCGGCTCTCGATCGACGACTTCGGCACAGAACACTCCTGCCTGAGCGCGCTTCACCAGTTTCCGTTCGACACGCTGAAGATCGATCGCTCGTTCGTACGCTCGCTCGCGGTACAGCCGGAGACGACGCATATCCTGGGCGCGATCGTGTCCATGGGAGCAGCGCTGAACAAGCGCATCGTGGCCGAAGGGATCGAGGACACCGACGATATCGAACGTCTGCTCGCGCTGGGCGAGATGGATTTGCAGGGCTACTACTTCAGCAGGCCCAAGCCGTTTGAGGAGATCTCGGCTCATCTGACCGGATGGCGTACGGGCGTCGTCGTTCCGCGCTGAGTGGATTCCGATGAGTCGGATTTACTGTTCGACGACGACCGGGTGCTTTGCTACATACCAGCAGGGGTTGGCGCCGGCGTGCGGAAAGAGCGCCTGCGCACAGGCGACCTCACCTTCGCCGTCAGGATAAAACGACTGCTTGCCGCCCTTGAGATTGGCGACCTGCTCCCAGATCACGTGGACCGTACTCATGCCGCCTCCGCGCAGAACACGCACGCGCCACGAAGCATAGTCGCAGAGCCACACGACGGCGGTCAGGAGAAGCAGTCCGAGCAGAACTCGTCCGAGCGATCGTTCGATCATCCAGCTTCCTCATGGGCGGTTCACTCCGCCGCAAACAGCAGGATACCTTCGCCGCCTCGGGTTGTCCCGGCGAATGCAGCGCGGCCGAATCCTCTTCCGATCGTCTATCCTGTCGTCAGCGGCGTCCGCTCGTTCCTCATTTAGAGCGGCTGTATCTGTGCAGGAGTGTTTCGCTACCCGTATCCGTTTGCTCGCCTTCGCCTTCTTGTCTGCAACGCGTCTGCTGCATGGCCAGGCCGCGAAACCGGTGCCCGACGAAGTCATCTTCGTTAGTGGCGAACGGCTGACCGGCACGCTTGAAAAGGCGGATACGAAGAACATCACGTTCAAGTCGGCGATGGCGGGCGAGATCACCGTCAGCTAAAAACATCCGGGAGCTTCACTCCAGCCAGACCTTCGCGCTGCTCAAGCCGAAGCAGAAGCTCTCCCGGCAGGAGGCGCTGGCCGATGTGCCGGAGGGCACGGTCTCGGCCGAGGCGGTCTCGCCGAAGCAGACGGATCTGACAGTCAAGTCGCCGACCACCTCGACGACCGTGCCGCTGGCGCAGGTGGATCAGCTCATCCCGACCGCGGAGTTCGCGAAGGCGCTGGCTCCGGTCTCGTGGTGCGGCGGCTGGGCGGGTACCGCGGGCGGCGGCCTCTCGCTGGTGCGCGCGACGACCAATACCACCGGTTATAACGCGACGGTCGCGCTGTCGCGGGCAATGCCGCAGGTGGACTGGCTGCCGGCCGACTCGAAGACGCTGATCAACTTTCTGCCAGTCGTACGGGACGACGACCGAGGCGGGAGAGCCCACGGTCGAGACCAACATTCTGCATGGCGGGGCGGAGCAGGACTACTACTACTCACCGAAACAACTTTGCGCTTGGCGATATCGCCTTCGACCACAACTCCTCGCAGGATTAGGCCTGCAGCAGACGTACGGCGTCGGGGTGGGCGCGAACACCGTCAAGGACGCGAAGCAGCAGCTCGACTTTCGCGGGCAGGTGAACTACGAGAAGCAGACACTCTTCGGCCTGTCTTCCACCGATAACATCATCGGTTCGACCTTCGGCGAGACGTATTTGCGCAATCTGCCGCACAAGATCATGCTTGACAAGGCCGCGAGTGCGTCACCGGCGTGGAACATCCTCGCCGACTACTCGGCGCATGCAAACCTGAGCGTCGGGTCTCCATTGTTCAAGGGCTTGCCTTCACCGTCTCGGGGATCGACGACTACCTGAACAACGCGCGCGCCGGGTCCAGGAGCAACTCCTTCCAGTTCACCACCAACCTTACTTACACGATCAAGCCGAACTAACCCCTGCCGATCTCGTCCGGTATTCTCAGGGAATGGGCTTGTTCCGCAGGAAGCTGAAGCAGGAGCACAAGGTGATGCTGCAGGCGGAGCGCGCCGGGGGTGCGCTGCTGCCGGAATATCACCGGGCGACGCCGGAGTGCCCGCACCCGGAGCGCTGGCACATGTACGACTCCATGACCGCCGAAGTAGAGGTTCTGGAGTTTCTGCGCACGCTGGTCACCACGCTCAAGCCGGAATTGATCGTTGAGACCGGATCCTTCCTGGGTGTCTCGACCTTGTGGATGGCGGAAGGCCTGCGCGCCAACGGGTTCGGCCGGATCGTCTCCTGTGAGTTCGATCCGGTCGTCTTCGCGAAAGCGCAGGAGAAGATCGGGGCCTCGGAGCTGGCGGGATACATCGAGCTGCGCAATGAGTCGTCGCTCGAGATGAAGGTTGAGGGAACGATTGATCTTTTCTTTTCGGATTCGGATGTGGAGATCCGGCAGGCCGAGGTGAAGCGCTTTCTGCCGCAGATCCGACCGACCGGATTGATTCTGATGCACGACGCCAGCTCGCACATGAAAACGGTTCGGGAGGCGGCGTTCTCGCTTGAACGGGAAGGTCTGATGAGTGCGATTCTGCTGCCTACCCCGCGCGGGCTGGTCATGGCTCAGCGCCGCGAGGGCCGCCGCTAGCGCCGGCTCCTGCTTGCCGCGGACCGGAACAAAAGGATTGCCTCACCGGCGGAGGCCTTGTCCTCCAGGTTCTGCGAGGCGGGCCTCTCGCCCGCGAAGTGGGCGTGCACGGCGCGCGCGGTGCCGCGCAGGATGAGCGACGAGCCGGCCAGAAAGGCTACGGTCAGCAGCAGTAGAACGGCTCCCAGGCGGCTCACCGGAAGCATGCCTGTCAGCTTCAACTGGACGCCCAGTGTGAGCGCCGCTATGAGTGCCACAAACAGCAGCAGAAAGCCCTGAAGCGCCCTGCGACGAACGACTTCCATGGACGCGCCTCCGTGAAAAAGTCGATGAGAGTACATGCGATTGTTAACGTGCGGTTACTGAAGTTCATTGCCGACGGCACGATTATGCTTCAGCGTAATCGGCATGCGGCAGGAAGATGAACAAATTTTCAGGACACCAGTGCAAAACGAGGTCGCAGTGGCTCTGGAGTGCAGCGGAGCATAATGGAGGCATGGCGTTTCGCAGTGGATTCGTATCGATCGTGGGCCGGCCGAACGCAGGCAAGTCGACGCTGCTCAATGCGCTGCTCGGGCAGAAGCTGGCCATCGTGACGCACAAGCCGCAGACCACGCGCACGCGCATCCACGGCGTGCTGGAGCTGCCGGCGAAGAAGAAGACGGCGAGCGCGCCCGGACATCCGGCGGCGCAGATCGTGCTGGTCGATACGCCGGGCATCCACAAGCCGGACACGCAGCTCGATCGGCGCATGATGCATGAAGTAGAAGAAGCGCTGGAATCGCGCGATGTGGTGCTGTTCGTCGTGGACGTGACGCATCGTCTGCCCAAAGCCGAGGCGGGGGACGCGGCGGAAGCGAAGATCACAGGGCGCATGGCGGCCTCGGCGAAAGAAGACGAGCTGGCGCTCGGGTTGATTCAGCGTCTGGGCAGGAGCGGCCGACCGGCACCGCCGGTAATTCTGCTGTTGAACAAGATTGATCAGATCTCGCCGGTGGAGGTGATGCCGCTGATCGCGCACTGGTCGGGTCTGTATGGCTTCGCCGAGGTCATTCCGATCTCGGCCCGCAAGAAGATCAATCTGGATCTGCTGCTGGAGAAGACGGTCGCTCATCTGCCGGAAGGCCAGCGCTTCTTCCCCAAAGATCAACTGACCGATCAGCCCGAGCGCTTCCTGGTGGCGGAACTGATCCGCGAAAAGATCCTGATGCTGACGGGGGAAGAGGTGCCGTACGCGACGGCGGTGGTGATCGAGCGCTACGAAGAGCCGGTTTCCATGAAGAAGCTGAAAGATGGACGGCTGCCGCTGACGAGGATCGCGGCGGCCATCTTCTGTGAGCGCACCGGACAGAAGGCGATCCTGATCGGGAAGCAGGGCGCGATGTTGAAGGAGATCGGCTCGTCCGCGCGGACGGAGATCGAATCGCTGCTGGGCACGCGTGTCTTTCTGGAGCTGTTCGTCAAGGTCGAGGAAGAATGGCGTTCGAAGCCGGGCTTTGTTGAAGATCTCGACTGGCGCCGGCAGATGGAGCTGCTCGCGGAGAAGCAGGCGAACGAGGAGCCACAGCCCGAAGCGCCTCAGCCCGAGGCGCCATCCGGGGCAAAGTCCGAAGACTGACAGCGCTCGCTGCTAACGGCTTAGCGACGCTTCTTGCGGGTGTTCCCGGCCTTCTGAGTTCTTGAAGCCATTGCCTTGGCGGAGGACTGGCCACGAGTGAGCTTCTTCTTACCGGGTGACACAGCTTTCCTGGCCGCCTTTTCCGCTTGGCGCATGGGAGCCGCCGGAGCGAGCGACGTCTGGATCGTCTCGAGGTCGTGTACGTAGTCGTGGGCGGGCATGCGGACGAGAAGATCGCGCAGCTCGCGGGCGAGTTCACCCCCGACCTTCTGCGTCCGTGCGGCCTCGTGCACCAGCGAACAGAGCTCGTCTTCGAGCGACGCGATCCTCTGCACGGCGAGCAGCAGCATATGCAGGCGATGCGCGAGCGTGGCGGGAGCCGCCACTGTCCTCGCGGCTTTGCGCGTCTTGGCGGATGCGTGTCTCTTAACGGGTGCGTGCGTCTCGGCGGATGCGTCCGACTTCGGGGCTGTGTCTCTTAGGCGGCTTGCAGGCTTCACTGCCATGGTGCATCTCCTCTGCACCATTTCTGATGCGTTCGGTCCGGCACAGGACGTGAGGAAAGAGGGAACCGCAGGGCACCCCAGGGCGTATGAGCAGTAAAGACACAGGGAGAGATGTGCATGCTCAAACAGCTCAAGAAGGTTCTGCTGCTTGCGGTCGCGGCGGGAGCGCTGTGCGCCGCGGCGCGTGGCGAGGATAACCACTGCGACGACCAGCCGCCGGCGTCGCACGGCTTCCAGACTCAGGCCGGCGATACGCTGGACGCGGCGCATCTCCATCTTGTCCGCCCGTACTCCGGCACCGGCAAGATGGAGGTCAACATCTGCAACGCGGACGTGAAGGTGGTCAACCGCGCCGACGTGAAGACGCTGGAGGTGACGGTGAACCTGGATGGGTCCACTGGAGGTCATCCCGCGGCTGACTTCGTGAGGACCTTTCGGGTCGATCCCGATGAGGGCGTGCTCTCTTTCCAGTTCAGCAAAGCGGCGCGCGCGAAAGTCACGCTGTTTCTGCCGATGAAGCATGGCTCGGAGTTCGAGTTCAACCTGGGCCGCGGCGATCTCTCGTTTTACGCGGGCGGCGGCGCGGGCGAGCGTCAGATCAACGTCGGCATGGGCGCGGTGAAGCTCTTCGTGAGCGATACGTCTTATGCGGAGATGCAAGTGAACGTCGGGATGGGCGCGATGCACGACCATCGTCCGGGCGGGGAGGACGCCCACTTCGTTGTGAACCGCGACTTCCACGCGTCAGGAGATGGATCCATGCAGATCAACGTGGGCATGGGCACGCTTGACATCGCGCGTGACTAACCCGCGCCGCTACTGCAGCAGTGAGATCGAGACGGCAGTAAGGCTCTTCACGCCGGCGGCGAGCGTCGGCTCCGGGTCGGGTTCAAAGTGGCTGGTGTGCGGCCCGGGAAGCTCCTTGCCCGCGGCCTGCGCGGCGGCGTAGCGGTCCGGGTACATCGCACCCAGCCAGAAGTAGACCGACGGCGCATGCGCGGCAATGCCGAAGAGGCCGACATCCTCCGAGCCCATCACGGGTTGGTCTGTCTGCACGTTCGCTTCGCCGAGGCTCCGCTCCAGCGCAGCGCGGACCTTGGCGGCCATGGCGGGATCGTTATAGGTGACGGGTGTGGACTCGTCCTCGAGAATCGTGACGGTGGGGAACTTGTCCGGGGGCAAGCCAGCCGATGTGGCGACACCTTGCGCCATCTGGCGGAGGCCGTCCAGCACCACCTGGCGCGACTTGTCGGTGAAGGCACGCGTGGTGAGCTCGAGCTTGACCTCGTCAGGGATGATGTTGCGTTTGGTACCGCCGTGGATGTCCCCGACGGTAACGACCGAGGCGCCGCGCGGGTCTTCCTCGCGCGAGACAATGGTCTGGATCTGCACGATGTATTCGGCCGCGAGCACGATCGGGTCGCGCCCGACAAACGGGTAGGCGCCGTGTCCGCCGATGCCGCGGATCGTCACGTCAACCGAGGTGGAACTCGCCATGGCAGGACCTGAGGTGAGACCCACGGTACCCGCGGGATGCTGATTGGTATCGTGCAGCCCGATCACCATGTCCGGCTTGCCGAAGCGTTCGTACAGGTGGTCGGCGAGCATGGCCTTCGCGCCGTCGATCGTCTCCTCGGATGGCTGGCCGACGATCATCACGGTGCCGTGCCACAGCCCCTTGTTGGCGGCGAGCGTACGCGCGGTGCCGAGCAGCACGGTCGTGTGCACGTCATGTCCGCAGGCATGCATGACGCCGACCCGCTGCCCGTCTTTGTTGGTGGCCATTACGTGGCTCGCGTAGGCGACGCCGGTCTCTTCGACGATCGGCAGCGCGTCCATGTCGCCGCGGATGAGCAGGGTCGGCCCTGTGCCATTCTTCAGCAGTCCTACCACGCCGAAGGCGTGTGAGCCGTCGGGATAGACGCCGACATGATCGGTGACCGTGTAGCCGGCCTGGCGCAGCCCGTCGGCGAGCATGGCGGAGGTGTGCTCTTCGTGGTGCGAGAGCTCGGGATGCGCATGAATCTGCTTGTACATCGTGAGCAGCGCGGGTAGCTGCTGCTGCTCGAAACTCTGGACGGCAGCCCCGGACTGGGCGAGCGCAGGCACGGCGGCGCACAGCAGTGCGGCAAGAGGAAGGAGGCGCATGGATGTGATCTTATATGCGCCGAACAGCGCTACTCTTTCACGCTGACGCCCAGCGCCTTCATCTTGCGATAGAGATGGCTGCGTTCGAGCCCGAGCGCCTCGGCGGCGCGGCTTACGTTGCCGTGGCATTCATCGATCTTCTTCAGGATATAGTCGCGTTCGTAGGCTTCGCGGGCCTGCAGCAGCGTGGGAAATTCCTCGCCCCGCCCGCTGATCCTGCTTCCGTCCCGGGCCGAGTCGCGTGTGACCTCGCGGTAGACCAGCATGGGCAGGTGCTTGCGCTCGATGCGCTGGGCGCGCGGGTTCAGGATCAACACGCGTTCGACCAGGTTGCGCAGCTCGCGCACATTGCCGGGCCAGTGGTACTGGCGCAATGCGGCGAGCGCGTCGTCGCTCATCTCGGCGCGTGGCCGGCCGTACTGCGCGCCGAACTCGACGAGGAACTCCTTCACCAGCAGAGGAATATCTTCCTTGCGGTCTCGCAGCGGCGGAACATAGAACGGAATGACGTTAAGGCGGTAGAAGAGGTCTTCGCGGAAGTTCCCGCGTGCGATCTCCTCTTCCAGATCCTTGTTGGTCGCGGCGATCACGCGCACGTCGATGTGGAGCGGGTTCGACGCGCCGACCGGCAGGATGCGCTGCTCATCGAGCGCGCGCAACACCCTGGCCTGAGTCTTCAAGCTCATGTCGCCGACTTCATCGAGGAAGAGCGTGCCGCCATCCGCCCGCTCGAACGTTCCGCGTTTTTCGGAGGGAACGCCGGGACCACCGCTGCCCGTGCCGTATCCGGTTCCATAGCCTGGCGCCGCGCCATGGCGATAGCCAAAGAGCTCGGTTTCGATGTAGTCCTCGGGGATGGCGGCGCAGTTGAGCTCGACGAACGGGCGCTCTTTGCGCAGGCTCTGTGCGTGCATGGCGCGGCCGATCAGCTCCTTGCCGGTGCCGCTTTCGCCGTAGATCAGGACGCGTCCGTTGGTGGGCGCCATCAGCTTGATCTGCTGGCGCAGCGCCTTCAGGGGCACGCTGTTGCCGGTGACGGTGCCTTTGGCGGCAAGCTGCCGCTGGAACTCGGCGTTGTCTTCGCGCATGCGGCGCGCTTCAATCGCGTTCTTGACGACGATGAGCGTGCGCGCGAGCGAAAGCGGCTTTTCGAGGAAGTCGTAGGCGCCCAGCTTGGTCGCGCGCACGGCGGATTCGATGGTGCCGTGGCCGGAAATGATGACCACCTCTGGCAGCGAGTCAGACTGGATGCGGCGGATCTCGCCGAGTACGTCGAGGCCGTCGCGGTCGGGCAGCCAGATGTCGAGCAGGACGACATCGTATGCGGCGTCGGCCACCAGCGTCAGCGCCTCGCCCGCGGTCCCGGCAGTGGTGACGGTGTAGCCTTCCTCCTCGAGAATGCTTCCCAGCGAGGTGCGGATTTCGGCTTCGTCGTCGACGATGAGGACATGATTCATAGGTGGTCTGCGCGTCTGGGTGCGTTCTATGCGGTCAGTGACTCGGATGCGGGGTTTTCGGCAGGTACGTCCGCCTCATAGCCGACTGCGGTGCGCAATTCGAGAATAAAGCGTGCACCGACGGGTTCATTCTTTTCGGCGCGGATGGTGCCGCCGTGCTCCTGGACGATCTTGGCGGCGATCGCGAGGCCAAGCCCCGTGCCGCGCTGCTTGGTGGAGAAGTAGGGCAGGAACAGACGCTCACGCATTTCGTCGGTAAGGCCGGTGCCGGTGTCGGCTACGGTGAGTTCGACCATGCCGCTCTCGAGCTGCGAGCTTTCGACGCGCAGCTCGCGCAACAGGCTTCCGCTCATGGCTTCGACTGCGTTATCGATGAGGTTGCCGAGCGCCCGTTTCATGGTTTCGGGATCGACCAGCAAGAGCGGCAGTCCGGGAGCGAGGGCGCGCACGATACGGATATGTTCGGTGCGCCCGGCGAAGAGCGCCAGCGAGTTCTCAACGATGGTGTTGAGGTCGGCGGGACGCGGGCGCGCCGCGGGAAACTGCGCCAGGGACGAGAACTGATCGACCAGGCCGCGCATGGAATCGACCGAGGCAGAGATGACATCGCTCGACCGGCGAATGACCGCGATCGAAGGTGACTCGAGTCCCGCGCCCGAGACGACCGCCTCGAGCCGGCCGATGTGACGTCCGATCTGCTCGGCGTTCAGCGCGATGGGCGTCAGCGGGTTCTTAATCTCGTGCGCGACGCGCCGTGCTACTTCTTTCCAGGCGCTCTGCTTTTGCGCCCGCAGAAGCTCGGTAGCGTCTTCGAGCACCAGTACATAGCCCAGATGATCGCGGCCGCCGGAATCGTTGCGCGGGCCGCCTTCGAGGATCGCGATGGTGGCGAGCAGATTGAGCGTCGCGCCGTTGACCGGCATCTCCATCTCGGCCGACGCGGAGCCCATGCGATGACTGCGCCGCATCAGGCGGTCCAGGGGTTCGAGCGCGTCCGCGGGCAGCACGTCACCCAGCGGATGGCCGATGAACGGGCGCTGGCCCCCGGGGTCGAGCATCTCCGAAAGCGCGCGGTTGGCGACCACGATGCGGCCGGAAGGATCGACCGTGGCAACACCATTGGGTATGGTCTCGAGCATGGTCTCGAGCTCGCGCCTGCGCGCCTCGAGGCTGCTGTTGGCTTCGGAGAGCAGCGCGGTCGAGGCCTCGACCTGGGCGCGGCTGCCTTCAAGATCCTGCGCCATGTGGTTGAACGAGCGGACCAGCTCGCCCAGCTCTTCGGTGGCGCTCTCTTCGACCCTCCGGCTGTAGTTGCCGGCGGCGATCGAGGCCATGGCGTCGGCGAGCGCCTCGACCGGTTTGGTCACCTGCTTGGAGAGATGAAGCGCAAGCCAGGTGGAGGCGAAGAGCGCGAGACTGGTCATCATCAACAGCAGGATCATGTATGTGTTACGGACGGAACGGCGCGCGCGGAAGAGCGTCCAGTAGGCGTTGGCGGCGGTGCGCAGGCGGCCCGTTGTTGCGGAAATTCCGCGTGGAAGCGGGATCGCGACGACGATCAGCTCGAGCGGCGCACCCTGTTTGGAGACAGTGGCATTGCCGAGGGCGTATTCAATGCCGTTGACGGAAAAGCTGGGATGTTCGATCTGCTGCGCCGTGGCAAGCAGCGCAGCGCTTTCTGCAGGGCTGCCGAGCTCGGAAGGCGCATTCACCTGAACCATGGGACGACCCTCGACATAGAGCAGGGCGAATCCCCCCTGCAGAGTCACCTGGTGCTCGCGCAGAATGCGTTCGAGGGCGTCGCGGTTGCGGACGGTGCGGCCAGCCGCCTCCACGTATTGTTCGATCCCGGGCAGCGCGGCCCCGATCGATTCGGCCTCCACGCGCGCGTTGGCGGTGGTGTACTCGGAAAGCTCGAGTGCGAGCGAGTTGGCGTCGTCGCGCATCTGCGTCACAGGCTGTGAGAACCAGCGGTCGACCGCGCGATTCATCAGCAGGTAGGAGAAGGCGAACATGAAAACGATCGGAAGCAGGCTTACCAGCACCGCGCCCCACAGCATGCGCGTGCGCAGACGGCTGCCCATCACACGGGAACGCTGGTCCGCATACAGTTTCAACACGTTGCGCACGAGCAGGACGAGAACGGCGACGAAGACCAGGAAGGCGAGCGCGGAAAGCGCCGAGTAGGCAACAATCTGCCCGGTCGTCTCGGGGTTAAGAAACTTGAGATTGAAAGCGTTGAGCGAGGCGATGACCAGGAACAGGACAAGCGTGCCCACGAGCAGCCAGATGACCTGGAACCTGCGGCGCTGCGGGCTGGTGGTCATCGGTGTCGTGCCTCCAGAAGCAGAAAATGAAAAAGGGGGACCAGGGAGCAGCAGACCTTGCGCTCCACTGTACGCGGCTCTGCTGTGATTCGCTCTCTGACGGCCTGAGGCCGGCCGTCGATCCCGTCTCAGAGCAGGTCGGCTGCCGATCTGTACTCGCGCTTCTGAGCGATGGCGACTGCTTCATAGGTCAAATGACCGGCATAGGTGTTCAGACCTTCGGCGAAGCCCTTGTCCTCGCGCAGGGCTTTCTCGGCACCTGCCCTGGCCAGCTTGAGCAAATAAGGGAAGGTGGCGTTGGTGAGGGCCAGCGTAGAGGTGTAGGGGACGGCCGCGGGCATGTTGGTGACGCAGTAGTGGACCACGCCGTCGACCTCGAAGCTGGGATCGGTGTGCGTGGTGGGACGCGCGGTCTCAATACATCCGCCCTGATCGATGGCGACGTCGACGATGACGGCGCCTTTCTTCATCCGGCTCACCATGGCGCGGGTGACGATCCTGGGCGCGGCGGCGCCGGGGATCAGCACGCCGCCGATGACGAGGTCGGCGTCGGTGACCGCGCGCTCGATGTTGTAGGAGTTGGAGGCGAGGGTGTGGACGCGTCCGCCGAAGATGTCGTCGATCTCGCGCAGGCGGTTCAGGTTGAGGTCGACGAGCGTGACGCGCGCGCCCATGCCCAGCGCGATCTTGGCGGCGTTGGTGCCGACGATGCCGCCGCCGATGACGCAGACGTGGCCGGGCGTGGTGCCGGGAACGCCGCCGAGCAGGACGCCGCGGCCTCCGTGCTCCTTCTCGAGGTAGGTTGCGCCGACCTGGACCGACATGCGGCCCGCTACCTCGGACATGGGGGTGAGCAGCGGAAGCGTGTTGGCGCGGTCGCGCACGGTCTCATAGGCGATGCCGGTGACCTTCGCGTCGAGCAGGGCCTGGGTGAGGTCGTGAAGCGGTGCGAGGTGCAGGTAGGTGAAGAGGACGAGACCTTCGCGGAAATGCCTGTACTCCTTCTCGGTCGGCTCTTTGACCTTGACGACGGTCTCGGCGAGCCGCCAGACGTCGTACGCGGAGCCGACGATCTCGGCTCCCGCAGCCTGATACTCGTCGTCGGAGAAGGCGGAGAGTGCGCCGGCATGATGTTCCAGAAGCACCTTGTGCCCGGCTTCGGTGAGCGCTTTGGCTCCTGCCGGCGTAACGCCGACGCGGCTCTCGTGATCCTTCACTTCCTTCGGAACGCCAATGATCATGTCTCTGAGATCCTCGCGGGCGCGTTTTGGCAGCGATGCGGCCCAGTCACCATGGTATCGAATGCGGGCCGACATGGGCCGATGACGAGGCGGCGTCCGGCGACGGGGTGGAAAAACCTTTACAATGAGCGGGAGCCTGCCGGATTTCACGCACACGCATCTCTAGTTTTCTCCCAGGACGATCAGGACCCGATGTCTTCGAATAACTTTCAGTCGCGCTACTCGCGTGTGCACAACATGCGCTCGCTGTTCAGCCTGTTCTCGTCGGACCTTGCGATCGACCTCGGGACCGCCAACACGCTCGTCTTCGCGCACAACAAGGGCATTATCGTGAACGAGCCCTCGATTATCGCCGTGAATCAGGTGACGGGCGAGGTGGAGGCGGTGGGGCGCGAGGCGAAGGAGATGCTGGGACGCACGCCGGGCAACATCGTGGCGATCAAGCCGATGAAGGACGGCGTCATCGCCGACTTCAAGCAGACCGAGAAGATGCTGAACTACTTTATCCAGAAGGCGC
>CAXTVZ010000064.1:0-15691 GCA_964247685.1 uncultured Acetobacteraceae bacterium | reverse complement strand
CCACCTTCGCGCCGTTCACGCCCACATCTTTCAGGACCTCCCCCAGCACCGGCCGAGCGAAGTCCGCAGCGACACCTCCGGATGGAGCAAGGACCGGCTGCTCGAGGGCAGCAACGGCGTCACCCGCCTGGTCGTCCTTGGAACATCATCCGAGGAGAACATCATGAGCTCACACGATCGCACCGAGATCGCCGCCACCCCGTCCGTCTCGGAGAGCCCGCACGTCGTACTCGAGCAGCTGGTCCAAGACCTGGCAGCGAAGCACCCCCGCCTCGGTCTTTCCTTCGGCTACATCGGCAACTGCGACTTCCCGGGCGGACAGTGGGACGACCGCAGCTAGATGGTCTTCGCCAAGCTCGCAACCTGGCGATGCGTCGGGGCCTGCGACGTCCACTTCGGCGGCGTCGATACGGATCACCTCGCGAGCCTTCACCCAAGCCCAAGCGCGCCTTGCGGACTGGTGCGTCGAACAGGAGCGCCGCCTCGATGCGGGCAAGATCCGCATCGTCGGCCCGTCCAGCCCAGCCCGGACTGACGCTCCCTTGCAGAGCTGCCACTCCCAACGAAAGGAAGAAGTCCATGCCCGCCAGTGCTAGACTGCCCACCATGAACGTCGCTCTCCGCAAGCCGATGACGCAGGACGAGTTCTTCGCCTGGGCCCAAGCTCAGGACGGACGATATGAGTTCGACGGCCTCCAGCCGGTCGCCATGACCGGCGGGTCACGCACGCATGCCCGGATCAGCGGGAATATTCTCGTCGAGCTACACAATCGCCTTCGCGGCAACGCCTGCGAGCCTCTCAACGGCGATGCCGGCATTCAGACCATCGGAGAGGCAGTGCGCTATCCCGATTGCGTCGTCAGCTGCGCACCCGACCATGACCGCGACCGGCTGGTCTCTACTCCAGTCATCGTTTTCGAGGTTGTCAGCCCATCGTCAATCCGCGAGGACCGCATCCTCAAGCCTGACGAATACGCCCTCGTCCCTTCGATCAAGCGCTACGTCATCGTCGAGCAGGCTGTTGTCGGCCTGACCGTGCTCTGGCGTGAAAGCGACGAGCCCTGGCGCTTCCAGACCCTCAAGGCTGGTGACACGCTCGCGCTCCCGGAGATCGGGGCGGAGATCCCGGTCGACCGCCTCTACGAGCGGGTCAACTTCGACGAGCCGCCGTCGGAGTAACCGCTTCGCCGCGTTTGGAGCGCCTCGGCGTGCTCCTCGCGTCGCTTCTCTCCCGCCGCCGCCGCCCACGTCAGGCGCCCCCAGGCCGCTTCCATGTCTCGGCCGTCAGCCGGGGACATCGCGGTCGCGATCACACCGGCAAGCCCGCGAGCGGCGTCACCACCGTGTGGAGGTCCGCCGTCAGCACCGCAGGGCCGGCCATCACAACATGCCCGCTCACCGGACCATCCAGCGGCGCAACGACCGCCTCGACTGCCCGGACGTGACGCAGGTTCTGCCAGAGCGGGCTTTGGAACACCGTGACGCGCTCCAACTCGCCATTGCCGAGATACTGCGTCCAGCTTGCGCAGAGGGGTGTCCCGCCGATGCGACCACCCAGCGTCTTCGTCTCGATCACCAGCAGACGGTCCGCCCCACGCACCAGGTGGTCGATCTGCGTCAGGTCGCGCTCGTCCTCAAGGATGACGTCACTTAGCGCCTGCGCTCCGAGACGCTCGAGCTCGCGCGCCACGGCGCCCTCGCCCTTGCGCGCTGTGATCCCCGCCTTGAACTCGGAGAGGGCCGTCCACCGAGGCTGCTGACGCTTCGCCGCTTGTCGCTCGCGCCACGCCGCGGCGCGGGCCTGCCAGTCCTCGTCCATCCTTCTCCGCTCGCCCTCTCGCGACCGAAGCGTGCCCGCCGTCGGCGCGAACGACACCACCACCAACGGCACCGCTGATCTCCGAGCATGATGCCCGGCGCCTTCGTCAGCGACGGGCTGACGCAAAGCACCGAGACACCACAATGCTTCAGATCCTCATCGAAAACGCGGGCTTCTTCCTTCTGGGAGCCACCTACGTGGCGGCCCCGATGGCTGGCCTCGCAGCCCTTAACGAGGTCGCCGTGCGCCTCCTGCTCCGGAGGTGACGGATCAGCGGTCGGGTCCGCCCGGCCGCATCATCCCGGCGCCGACGCGCCTGCGAGGGACCGGGGGGCTTTGCCCCCTCTCGTCCCCGAAGCGGCTTCCACCCAGCTTCCTCCGGTCGGCGCCGGGCGCCGTCACTCCGTGCAGCAGGGTCCCTGCGAAGCCGCTTCTCCCCTTCCAGCCCCACCGCTCACGCGGCCCCGGGAAGCAGCGACACGCGCTGCTTCGCATCGAAGGAAAAAGAACCATGCAGACCTTGGCACTGACCGACACGATCCGGTCCTTTCTCTCGGAGCAGGGTGCCGCAGCACTCCTGGTTCACCTCGAGGCCATCCGCCGCACCGTGACCATCGTCAACGAGGGCGGTCTGATCGACTGGGATCTCGATGCCACATCTGGGACTGTCACCTTACGCACGCTTCTCGACACCGACGACACGGAGGCCGGGCCGGTCGTGTTCCGGACCAGCTTCCGACTGCCGCAGGGAAGCATCGTCTCCGCCGTGGCCGAGGAACACGCCCAGCTCATCATCCACGACGACAAGGTGTGGACTCTTGGCAACCTGGCGATCGAGAACGCCCCACGCTTCTTCCACGGCATCGAGTTCCGGGTCGGCACGGAGGCCTGCCACCGGCTGTCCAGCATGCTCCTGGCGAAGAACCCCTCCGCGTTCTGGAACCGCCGCAGCTAGCGGACGCCAGCAGGGGCGAGGCCTGAGCAACGCTGGTCGCGTGAAGTGAGCGGGCCCCAGTCCCTCATCTCGGGCCCGACCTCTGCCGCGCGTGCGGTGCCTTGGGAGTCCCCGCGTGTGAGTGTGTGTCCCCCCGCTGCTCCCCTAGCGTAACGGTATTAGGTAGCAACGGCCACCACGCAGTCGACTTCGAGAGCGGCGTCCACAATCGCGCCGAACGGCGTTGTGAGCAGCGTTCGTTCAGCTTCTGTCGTACTGCGAGTCCGTCATCTGGTCGAAGGACCGGGCGCCAAGTTGCAATTGGAGGCTGGGCCTTGATCGCCGTCCTCTTTTTTGCGGCCCAGCTCTTCGTTTACCTGGCATTCCTCCGCAGCAGTGCCCGGCATGCCGTCGACTGCGGACAAGCCGGCGCCCTGCGCATCTTGTGCGGCCCGAATATCCCGACACCGTTTGCCGCTGGCATCCTGCGTCCCCGCATCTTCCTGCCCGCCGGCTTCGAGAGCGCCTTTTCCGCCGACGAAAAGCGCATGATCCTGCGACACGAACGGGCGCATCACCACCGGCACGATATCGCCGCCAACCTCGCCGGCCTCGTAATGTTGTCGCTGCACTGGTGGAACCCGCTCGCCTATCGTGCCCATCGCCGCTTCCGCGCCGACCAGGAGCTCGCCTGCGACGCCACTGCCGGCCTGGGCCGGCAGGACCGCCACGCCTGTGCCACCGCGATACTCAAATGCGCCGCACGATCCCATCGCGGTCTTGCGGCCGCCATGAGTGGCCGCGCGGAAGCTGCCGCGAGACTGGCCGCCATCGCCTGCTCGCCTCCTCTCTGGCGCTCACCAGCGCCACCCGGGCTGCTCATCGCCTCGCTCGACTGGCTCATCCTTGTCGAGGGTGCCGCCACGCGCCTGGTCTCGTCCATTCCCGTTCTGATCGCTTCCGCTGCGGTGTCCGCTCCCGTGGCCGCCTTCATCCCGAGCGACCATCCTGGCGCGGATATCTGCGAGCATGCCTGGCGTCGCACACCGCAGAAGCCTCATCTCGCGACCTTTCACCCGGCCGGCGCACCAGGGTTGCGCCTCATCGATGCCCGCCTTCAGATCAGGCGCATCAACCGCGGACCACCGCGCGCGGTCTGATCGCCACAGGGCCGCGACAGGCACCCCTTCCACCCACCGATCGCACTTCGAGAAAACCGGGATGTCACCGTTGAGACGACTCATGCGTGTCTGCCGGGAGATCGTGCGCCTCATCCAGCCCTATCTCGCCTCGGAAGACCGTCTCGCCGCCTAGCTCCTGGTGCTCGCGATCTTCGCTCTGACGTTCGCCAGTACCGGCCTCGGCCTGCTCATCTCGTTCTCACAACGGTTGTTCTACACCGCGCTCCAGGAGAAACACGCCGGCGCCTTTCTCCGCGCCCTGTTCTGGTTCACTCCCCGTGCCGACGGCCGCGTCGCCGTGCCGCCCTTTCATCCTCTTCGTCACGCTGAACATCGGCGTGGCCTGCTTGTCGCTCTATCTCCAGGGCGTCCTGCAGCTCGGCTGGCAGCGCTGGCTCACCAGCCGCATCGTAGGCCAGTGGCTCGCTGATCACAGCTACTACGGCCTACCGCAACGCGCGCGCGACAATGGCACCGACAACCCTAGCCAGCGTATCCAGGAGGACATCGAGGACGCCACCCGCAACGTCATCGCCTTCACCACCGGCTTCGCCGCTAGCGTGGCGTCCGTGGTGAGCTTCGGCGGCCTTCTCTACGCCCTGTCCGGCCCTTTCCACGTCGCCGGCATCCCGGTCCGCGGCTACCTGCTCTGGACCGCGCTGCTTTACGCCGCCGCCTTCACCCTGATCGCCCATCTCGCCGGCCGCTCGATCGCCGACATAAACTTCGTCCGCCAGCGTTTCCGCGGCGACTTCCGCGTCTCTCTCGTCCGCATCCGGGAGAACGCCGAGGAGATCGCCTTCTTGCGCGGCGAAAAGGCCGAGAGCGCCGTCATCGCCGCCCGTTTTACGAGCTACTACCGGACTGCCCTCCAACTCGTCTTGCGCACGTCCGGCCTGGCCTTCCTGTCGAACATGGCCGGCGAGCTCGCCATTGTCTTCCCGACCGTCATCGCCGCCCCGCGCTTCTTCGCGGGCCAGATCTCCTTTGGCACGCTGAACCAGATCCGCCTGGGCTTCCTCCAGCTCGCCGAAGCCGCCCTGTGGTTCGTCACCACCTACGCTCAGCTCGCCGAATTCGTCTCCCAGCTCGAGCGCCTCTCGACCCTGCAGGCCTCTCTCGCTCAACTCGCCGCCGACGACGGCACCCTCGATCGCCGACACGCCGACGACCGCGTGGAGCTCGAAGCCACCCGCATCCTCAGCCCTGCCGGCGACCTCGTGCTTGCCCAGGGCGCCCTCGACCTCGAGGCCCGCCGCAGCACCGCCATCACCGGACCATCCGGCGCCGGCAAGACTACGCTCCTCCGCCTTCTGTCCGGCCTCTGGAACGACGGCGATGGCTATGTCGTCATGCCCGCGGGCGTCGTCTACGTCCCGCAGCGCCCCTATCTCCCGGCCGGCACCCTGCGGGACGCCCTCTGCTATCCTTCCGATCCCGCCGACTTCTCCGACCCCGAGCTCTCCCGCACCCTCACCATCGTCGGCCTCGCCCCGCTCGCCGCCTCGCTCGCGATCACCGACAATTGGGCCAGACACCTCTCACCGGGTCAGCAGCAGCGGCTCGCTCTCGCGCGCGCCATCCTGCAGCGCCCCAGCTGGCTGTTTCTCGACGAGCCCACCGCGTCGCTGCACCCCCAGGCACGCCTCGACCTCCAGGAAGCGCTTGCCACCGCACTCCCTTCCACCACCCTCGTCACCATCACCCACGACCCCGCCCTCGCCGCCCTGCACGATCGGCGCATCGAAGTCGCAACACAGCCTATCGTTGCCTGAGGTCCATCATGCGCACTCTGATCCCCCAGCTTCTCGCGGCCGCCGTCACAACGCTGACGCTCGTCAGCCCGAGCACCGCCCAGACCATCGCTAAGACGCAGGGCACGATCGCGACGCGTGCCGGCACCCAGATCGCCTACTAGGCCGAAGCCGGAACGATCGCAGTCACCGCGCAGCACGCCACGGCCGATATGTCCTACGTCTCCTACGTCGCGAGCCACGGCCCGCAGAACTGCCCGATCGTCTTCCTCTTCAACGGTGGTCCCGGCGCCTCCAGCGTTTGGCTGCACATGGGCGCCTTCGGCCCGAAGCGCGTCGACACCCCCGATCCCGCAACGGCGAGCCGCCTGCCGTATCACCTCGTTGCCAACCCCGACTGCCTTCTTGATGCAGCCGACCTCGTCTTCGTCGACGCGCCTGGGGCCGGCGTTCAGCGTTAGATTGTCGTTGAGCAGCTTCAGCGTGTCGTCCGCATAGATCGAATTCAGTTGCTGCAGGACGTGCGCCGCGTAGGTGCGCAGCACCGCGCCGCTTGCCGTGTGGATGGGATACTGGCCGAAGTCACTCGCGACCTGGCCTTGGAAGTTCGCAATCGCGAACGAGGTCGCCTGGTTGTAGTCGAAATAGCTATACCAGTAGCCGAGCCGTGCCGTGTTGTGGCCCTGGTGCCAGGTGAGATAGCTGTTCAGGCCCTGGCTGTACTCGGTGTAGAGGGACTGGCTTTGAGCGATCGCGACCCCGTTGATGCTGTAGGGCAAAGCCAGCACGCCCGCCGGCTGGTCGCCGAAATGGCTCTTCGTGTCGCTCAGCGTCGTCCCGCCATTCGGCGTGCTATGGACCCACTCGAAGTAGGGCGTCGTGTCCAGCGACAGGTGGTCGGTCAGCTCGAAATGCGACGGCGCGCTGATGCGGATGCTGTCACGGTAGTATGTGTAGAAGGGCTGGTAGCGTGTGTCGCCGAAATAGTAGGTCCCGTTGTAGTTGTAGGACCGGCCATATTGCTGAAACTGCGCAAGCGTCGGGTAGGTGTCTGTCGCACCTCGCAGCGAGTTCCAGGAGATGCGCGGGGCGATGCTGTTCGCGTCGCCCCATGTCTTGAGCAGCTTGGCGTCCACGTGCTCTCGCCGCTCGTCGCCCACGCCGCGCCACTCGTCGTTGGTCGCGCTCGAGAAGGAGACGAAGGCGCGCAGGCCCGAGGTTCCAATCAAGCCCGTGTCGACTCGGCCGAACTCGCGTTCCAGCGACCGACATCTACCAGGAAGGCATCATCGTTCCGCCGACCCGGCTCCGCCAGGAAAACCTCCAGCACGAGCCGGCGCTCGAGATCTTCCATCGCAACTCCCGCTTCCCCCAGCAGAGTCGGGGCGACATGCGGGCACTCGTCGAAAGTGTGCTGCTCGGCGCGCGCCGCATCGTCGAGCTTCTCGAGCGCTTCGGTCCCGACGTGTTCGCCGACGGACTCGAACAGCTTCTCGACCGCACGCGCCTGCTCGTGCGCCGCCGCCTCGCCGAGACGTTTCCGCCCGGCACCGTCGCCTTCACCGACCGCATCGACGGCGACGGGCACGGCAACGGACCATTCCGCCTGCGTCTCGAACTCACCCGCACGCCCGGCGAGGACGGCGTCGATCGCTTCGTGCTCGACGCGTCGGGGACCGACGACGAGGCGCCGGGTCCCGTGAACTTCCTCATGAACCGAGGCGTGCCGGGCATGGCGCTCGGTCTCTACTTCCTGGGCGGCGACCCCGGCGAGATCTGCAACGCGGGCGGCACGCTCGCACTCGACGAGGTGGTGCTGCGTGAAGGCTCGCTGCTGCGCCCGCGCTTTCCCGCCCCGCTCGGCATGCGGGGGCTCACGATGATGCGCCTCCTGTCCGCGTTGAACGGCCTGGTCAACGCGGGCGCGGGCGGGGCGCCCGCAGCACACTCGGCCTACGTGATCAGCATCATGCGCGGCACGTGGCGCACCGCTTCCGGCGCGATCGAGCGTTTCCTGCTCGCCGACGGCCTCGGCGTCGGCTACGGCGCGCGCCAGGCCGCCGACGGGATCGATGCCGTCTATTTCGTGGCGCAGGAGAACTATCCGGTCGAGTTCATCGAAAGCACCTATCCCGTGCGACTGCGGCGCTACGCGATCGCGACGGACGCGGGGGCGCCGGTCGATATCGCGGCGGCTGCGGCATCGTCCGCGAATACGAGATCCTCGCCGAGACGGTCCGCATGGCGATCCGCATCGACGGGGTGAAAAACCCGCCCTGGGGGATGCAGGGCGGCATGGGCGGCGGCGCGGGACATGCGGTCGTCAATCCCGACACGCAGGAGGAGCGCTGCCTTGCCCCACTCTCAGACGGCAACATGCTGCGCCGCGGCCACGTGCTGCGCATCGTGACGGGCGGCGGCGGCGGATGCGGACACCCGTTCGACCGACCGGCCGCTGCCGTGCTCGAGGACGTGCTCGGCGGCTTCGTGTCCCCCGATGCGGCGCGGGACCTTTACGGCGTCGCGATCGCCGGAACTCACGTCGATGCGGATGCGACGGCACAGTTGCGGAGCGCACGGCCGACCGCGAAGAACTTCCACCGGACGGAGTACGTCGATGCCCTCGATTGATGCGAACCTGACCGTCGCCATCGACATCGGAGGCACGTTCACCGACGTCGCTCCGCACGAAGCGGGAACGGGCCGCGTCTGGCGCGCCAAGACGCCGAGCACCCCGGCCGATCCGTCGATCGGCTTCATGGAGGGGATGCGTGCGGCACTGGCCGCGTCGGGCGCGGAGGCGTCGCGCATCGGGCGTGTGCTGCACGGCACCACGGTCGCGACCAACATGATCCTGGAGGGCACGGGTGCGGAGACGGCGCTCGTCACCACGGAGGGTTTTCGTCACATCCTGACCATCGGCCGCCAGGACATCCCGCGCCGCGCCAATCTCTACAGCTGGGTCAAGCCGGCGCGCCCGGTGCCAGCCGCGCGCGTCTTCGAGGTCCGCGAGCGCGTCGCTGCAGGCGGAGCGGTGCTGATCGAGCTCGACGAAGACAGCGTCGTCGCGGCCGCCGAGGCCTGCCGCGCGGCGGGTGTCGCCGCGGTCGCGGTCTGCCTGCTGCATTCGTTCGCCAACCCGGCGCACGAGGAGCGCGTCTCTTGCACGCTGCGCGCGCTCCTCCCCGGAGTTCACGTGACCGCCTCGACCGCCATCCTCCCGGTCATCCGTGAGTTCGAGCGGTCGGTGGCGACCGTACTGAACGCCACCGTGATGCCGGGTGTCGCAACCTACGTGGCGCAGCTCGATGAGCGGCTCCGGGAGGCCGGCGTCCCCGGCCGGCTGCGGCTGATGCAGTCGAATGGCGGCATTGCAGGCGTCGCGACCATCCGCAGGGCGCCCGCGCTGACGGCGCTCTCGGGGCCGGCCGCCTGCGTGGTCGGCGCCCGCGATGCCGCCGCGATGGCGGGCATCGGCGACCTCATCACCGTCGACATCGGCGGCACCAGCGCCGACATCTGCCTCATCAAGGACGGCAAGATCGGGTTGACGGAAAAGGGGCATGTCGGCGCCTGGCCGCTGCCGCTGCCCATGGTGGACATGGTTACGATCGGCGCGGGGGGCGGCTCGCTGGCCCGCATCAAGGACGGTGCGCTTCACGTGGGACCAGCGAGCGCCGGTGCCGATCCCGGCCCCGCCTGCTACGGCCGCGGCGGTCGCGAGGCGACTGTGACGGACGCGCATGTGGCGCTAGGCTTCCTGCCCGGCCGTCTGCTCGGTGGCCGCATGGTGCTCGACGTGGCTGCCGCCTGCGAGGTTATCGAGCGGACCGTTGCCGCGCCCCTTGGATTGACGCTGGAAGAGGCCGCGCGCGGCATTCTCGCGATCGCCGACCACCGCATGGTGGGCGCGGTGCGTGTCGTCTCTGTCGAGCGAGGGCACGACCCGCGCGACTTCACCCTCGTTCCCTTCGGCGGCGCGGGTCCGCTGCATGCGTGCGCCCTGGCGGAGCTGCTCGGGATCGAACGCATTCTCGTCCCCGCCTCGCCCGGCGTGCTCTGCGCCGAGGGCCTGCTCGCCGCCCCCGTGCAAGCCGAGTTCAGCCGTTCGCTCGCGGAAGGCGGCAGCTTCACCGCCGCCGAGATGGCCGCGGGCTTTGCCGCGCTGGCAGCCGAAGGCGAGGCGTGGCTCGACGGCGAGGAGGTGCCGCTCGCCGAGCGCGAGCGCAGCGCCGTGGCGCTGATGCGCTATCGCGGGCAGGGCAGCGAGCTGGCTGTGCCGTGGAGCGACGACTGGGACACGCAAGCGACGGCGGACGCCTTCGCGCGGCCGGAACACAACGCCCCCGCTCGCGCCGCAGACATCGCCCATACCGACAGGGATGGCGCAAGCGAGCTTCGCCGCCGAGCCCGTCGCGTCCCCGATCTTCTCCCGTGCCTCGCTCGGTGCGGGAGCGCGCTTTCAGGGGCCCGCGATCGTCGAGCAGCTCGATGCAACCACGCTGGTGCGTCCCGGCTGGGAGGCGACGCTGGACCCGTCCGGGGCCATAGTGCTGAGCCGCGTGCGGGCCTAGGCGCTCACACCGCGTCGGCGGTCGCGGCGCGGACGCTGCCGCCAAGCTCGGCCGACATGCGGGCTGCGCTCTCCACCACCAACGTGCAGTAGCGAGCCTCGAGCTTCGGCGTGATGCGGCTCAGCATGCCCGCGATGCTCACCGACGCGATCGCCTGCCCATTCGAGCCGAAGATCGGCGCGGCGACGGAGAAGCCGACCGTGTTGACGTCGCCACGGGCGACATGCACGCCGTGTTGCTGGATCTTTCGAATACGCTGACGAAGGCGGCGCGGATCCACCAGTGTCTGCGGCGTGAAGCGCTTGAGTTCCCCACCCAGAACCGCCTCCTGGACATCGGGCGGCGCAAAGGCCAACAGCACGGTGGAGGAGCCGCCAGCATGAAGGGTCCCGCGGCGTCCAAGCTCTGCCGCCTGGTGCAGCACATGGCTGGAGCGACGGTTGGCAACGCAAACCGAATAGCGACCAGTACGGACGTAAAGGTTGATGTCCTCGTCCGCTTCGCTCGCGAGCCGATCCATATCGGCGCGCGTCGAGCGCAGGATAGGGCTGTGGTCCGTCGTGCGCTTGGCGAGGTGTAGCAATCGGTAGCCGAGGGACGCGGTACGGTGCTCCGCATCGCGCGTGACGTAGTCCCAGCGCTCAAGCGTGTGCAGCAGCCGAAAGGCGATCGTCTTGCTAACATCCATGCGCCGCGCGATCTCGGTGACGCCGAGCGCAGGGTGCTCGCTCAGCACCTCAAGCATCTGCAGGGCACGATCGACGGATTCGACGATGTACTCCTCTCGGCCGTCCAGCGGCGGCGTGAGCGGCATCGCGCTTCTTGTTCTAGACATCCCTTGACGGGCTCTCGACGTTTCACCCAGCGAAACGCTGTAGTAGCCCGTCCGGGCTGTGTCAAGAAGTCGCTTCTCAACCTGAGATTGCATGATTATAGGGGAGATGGCGCGGAGCCAAATCGAAGCGCTCTCGCTGGCGGTGCGGACCTAGGTGCTGGTGATCACCGACGGCCCCGGCGTTGGCAAGACCACCTTGTGAATTCGGTCCTGACGGTGCGACCGGCAGCGAAGACCGCCCGCACGAGAAGACCGCCCGCACAAAAGGACGCTCGCATTATGGCGCGGTGCATTGCCGGGTGCGGACGAGGGCCCGGCACCTGGCTCGGGCAACTTGCGCGCACGCGTTGAAGCGTCCCCGCACTGCGCGATAGGCTCCCCTGATGCAGCCGTCTGACCAGCACGCTACCAAATCGCAGGTCGACTCCTGCCTCAACTGCGAGGCCGGGCTGGCGGGGCGCTGGTGTTCAAGTTGCGGCCAGTCCGACGAGGCGCGGCATCGCTCGCTCAGCCATCTCGGAGCGGAACTCGCCGAGGCGCTGACGCATGCCGACAGCAGGCTCTGGCGCACACTCGGCCGCCTTGCCTGGTCGCCGGGCCGTCTCACTCGTGACTACCTCGAGGGCCACCGGATCTCGCAGCTGCCCCCGCTTCGCCTGGTGCTGATCGCGCTGTTTCTCCTGTTCGCCGTGGCCTCCCTCCTTGCCCGCCCCTTGCACGTGCCACGTATCCCTGCGAGCCACTTGGCCGAGGTGCAGCACGAGATCTCGGAGAGCGTAGGCGAGCTCAAGGAGGCGCGGAGCGAGGTGGGCAGGAGCGCTCACGCGCGCAACGTCGATCAGTGGCTCCGCGCGCGCGTATCGCACGCGGTGGCCGACCCTGCAGGGCTCGTACGTTTCATGGCGGACTGGGCCGAACGCTTCGCGGTTCTGATGCTGCCCGCCTCCGCGCTGATGCTGGCGGTGCTATTCCGCGGCCGCGGCTTTACGCTGTTCGACCATCTCATCTTCTCCATGCATTCGGTCACCGCGAGCGCAATCGTGGTGCTCGCGGTCATGCTGGGCGACTGGGGAGGCTTCCTTGCGGCGAACTGGCTGTTGCTGCTGCCGCCCGTCCACCTGTTCCGGCACATGCGCGGCGTCTACGACACCAGCGCCATCGGCACGTTGTGGCGCATGGCTCTGCTGGGCCTTGGCTCGGCTGTGATTTTCAGCCTGTTGGCAGTCTCGCTGGTCCTGCTTGCGGTCATGATCGGGGGCGGGTGAGGGCTCGACCGCGACCACCTCGAAGCCAGAGAACGAGCCAAGCCATCTCGCGCCCGGTTCCTGCCTCGACGAACAACGCCAGGCCGCTCGCGCGCGGAGGAATGGGCAGCCCAAGCAGAGAGCCTGTTCGGATCGAAGGCCTCAAACTGCGAACAGAGCCGTCGCCGCTGTCCGACACATCGGATAAGCTCGAGGCGGCGGTTGCCGGGTTCGCGCACGTGGTTGCCGGTTCAGTTGACGCCGGCTTTCTGGTCTTCTCGGACCAGGCACATGTCAGCGATTACCTATGGCGCTTCCTCGCGCCGACACTGATGGGCAACATCATCGGCGGCACCGCGCTGGTCGCTGTTCTCAACTACGGACAAGTGGCGACCGAGGTCGAGGCTTGAACGTGTTCCTGTCGGTGCGGTCTCGCCACTTCTTTCGCCCGTTTGGTTCCAGACGACGCACCATCGCGGTGCCAGGCAGTCCAGCGTTCGATTGTTTGGACTGGACCTGCGCGCGGTCGGCAGTCCCTTGCCAGGAGCAATTGCCTGTTTAAGGGAACGCCTCGCCTCCCAACACAAGACATGCGATGTGCCGCGTCCAGCTGAATACATCCAGCACGTTTAACCATCCTTATCCTCAAGGACCGTTACGGCTCGCGCTACGAAAACAACAACCGCTCGATCTTCCGCGGCCGCAGCGGCACCGAAGAAGATCGGCCGCCCTGCCGATTCGAAGAACCGCGTCCCCGCGAGTTCGAAGTCGGAGGCCGCCGCAGCTCGCCAGAAGCCGGCACTGCGCCGCGCGTTGGTGGCACCTGCTCCGGCCCGAATGAACAAGGCGGAGCTCGAGGCGCAGGTCGTCAAGCTGGAGCGTCGCCTCGCTCGTGCGCGTGCGCAGACCGCCGAACTGAAGAAGGCGCTTAAGGGCAACAGTCGGCCGCAGCGAACAAGACTTAACAGCAACGAGTCCGGGGGAACCAATCCGGCCGAAGACCGGCAGCACTCCGGCGAAGCGCGGACGCCGCTCAAGGGCCGAGATTGCTGAAGCAGAGCAGGCGCAGAATACCGAGGCAAGTCAGTCCGACGATTAGCCGCCCAGCTTGCGCTGCGTGTCGCCCGGTAGGTGCCGCGCAGCGCAGAACGAATTAGGGCTCGGCTGCAAGCTCTGGACGGATGCGGTTACGCTCGCACCGAGTAAAACGGTAATGGCGTCCTTCCAGGCGATGGCGGGCTCGCTATAGGTCGCGCCGTTCAAATCTCGAGCTGCGCGCGCCCGTCTTAGGTCTGCAGGCGGCGCAGGTGCACCCACTCGCCCATATCCCGGCCAGCCCGAAAGGCTTGGACCCGACGGAAGGGTCAAGCCGCACGTCGAGGCACCTTGCGCGTGCTTGCTGCGAAAGCGTCCTCGGTCACTTGCCGGCGGAACAGCACGAGCGCCGTGCCGGTCGCCGCCGTGCGGCCACACTCGTCTCGCGCTCGACGTGCATGCCGCCAGCCGCTCAGGAGGCACTCTTCGGGTGTTCACGACTGATAACAGTAAGCCAACGCTGGCCAGGTCGTGACGAAGGGTACGTCAGCTTGGCCGACGCTGAGGCGGAGGCCGGTCCATCCAGTTGAATTCCGCGGAAGCGAGACCGTGACCCGTTCAGCTCATTGTGTCTCCTGCAGGGCTGCATCCCGCCGGAGTTCACTCACGACGTCACGAGCAGCTCCGACTGAAACGGCGCAGGGTGCTATCGTCGCTCATCGGCGTGTCAATCGCGTCATCAGCCGCTCTGAGGGCTACTAGCGGGTGTTTGGCCGAGCAGTCCGACCAACTCCGCCAAGCGGGCGGTTCGCCGCTCCAAGGGCGGCACAATCGTGGCGGAAGCTCAGGATTGCACGTCGCGGAGCGCTCGACATCGGCGCTCTCCCTTCCAACCTGTTGCGCAGCTTGAGAGAGGTCGCATGGACAAGCACATCGCCCTGGTGGCGGGAGCCACCGGTATCATCGGCAACGGCGTGGTCCAGGCATTGGGAGAAGACCCTGCCTGGACGGCGCGCGCAGTCGGGCGTCGCGAGGTTCATGGTGTTGGGACTGTCAGGGCCGACCTGCTCGACCGCGAAGCAACAACGAAGGCGCTCACGGCCGCGGCCGACACGACGCACCTCTTCTTCGCGGCGTATATTCCTCAACCCGACCTCCGGGCGGAGGTCGACGTGAACGGCCCGCTGCTGGACAACCTGCTCGCGGCACTGGAGGCAGTGGGCGCGCCGCTCCGCCGTGTCGTGCTCTACCAGGGTGCGAAGGTCTACGGCGTGCATCTCGGTCCCGTGCGCGCGCCCTTCAGAGAAGATGGGCCGCGCCATCTTCCCCCAAATTTCTACTACACGCAGGAGGACACGCTGCGACGCGCAGCCGTCGAGCGCGGCCTCGAGTTCACGTTGCTGCGTCCGGACGTCGTGGTGGGCGATGTGGTCGGAAACCCGATGAACATCGCGATGGTGATCGGCGCCTTCGCAGCGATCAGCCGGGCCACCGGCACTCCGTTCCGTTTCCCCGGAACGACCCGTGTCTACGACGATGTCTTCGCGCAGGTGACGGATGCGCGGCTGCTGGGTCGGGCGAGCCTGTTCACCGCACTGGCGGACTCCGCTCGCGATCGCGCCTTCAACTATGTCCACGCCCCTTTCCGCTGGCGCGATGTCTGGAACCGGGTCGGAACGTCGCTGGATCTCGACATCGCGGAGCCGGCCCCGCTGAAGCTCGCAACCCACATGAGTTGGCAGGCCGGAGTGTGGGACGAGTTGGTGCGCCGCCACGGCCTCGTCGAGACGCCGTGGGACAAGCTGGTCGCATGGCCGTTCGGCGATTTCGTGTTCGGGACCGAGTTCGACATGATCTCCGATACGGACGCCATCCGGGCCGCCGGCTTTGCGGAGACGATCGACAGCGCGGAGGCGATCGTCGCCGCAATACGGAGCCTGCAAGCTCGCCGCATACTGCCGTGACGGCGCAAGTAAGTCTCGACTTTCCGGCTCGAGCGCCAAGCGCTGGGCTGGCCCATGCGACCAGCGCCTGTCTCAAGGGACGATCCGTTCCGCGAGGCGGCGAGGACAACGAGGCCTGGCTGGTGGGCGGAGTTCTGGTGACGGCAATGTCCTGTGCCTGCCTCAGGACCGCGGTGGGAGTCGACGATCGTGGTGTTCCATTGCAGCCCTGCGCGCGCGGCCGACCGATCTTTGAGAACACTTCCGCATCGTACCTTCCGACGGGAAGCACGCTGATGTCCGATCATGCGAGCGACGGCCGGTTCTACCAGGTCGCCGCTGTCTGCCTGCATCACCCCCCCACCGCTGCCG
>CAXTVZ010000063.1:1390-16006 GCA_964247685.1 uncultured Acetobacteraceae bacterium | reverse complement strand
ACCGACCCCACCGAGCGCGAGATCATCACCAACCGCATCCCCCGCCGCAGCAAGACGCACAAACGCTGCGACCGCTAAGCCACCTCGAGCCGAACCCGGTAGCCCAGCGCCCGCGCCACCTTCGCGATCGTGGCGAAGCTCGGATTACCGTCCTCCGACAGCGCCTTGTACAGCCCCTCCCGCGTCATCCCCGCCTCGCGCGCCACCGCCGTCATTCCGCGCGCCTTCGCGACCACGCCGAGCGCGTGCGCCACATACGTCGGATCGCCGCTCTCCACCGCGTCGGCGATCAACTCGGCCTGACTGTCGGCCGAAGTGAGATAACGCGCCGCGTCGAATGTCTCGGTTCTCACCATCTAATCCTCCAACGTTGCCGCAAGCGCCCGTGCCCGTCTGATATCCCGGTCCTGGCTGGATGTGTCGCCGCCGCACAGAAGAACGACCACCACGAGCCCGCGATGCACGAAGTACACCCGGTAACCAGGTCCCTGATCGACACGAAGCTCGCCGATCCCGCTGAAGAACTTCGCGTCCCCGTACAGCCCGGCGCCGAGACGCACGATCCGCTGCGCAATCCTCTCCTGCGCGCTTCGATCACGCAGGCCGTCCAGCCACTCCCGGAACTCCGAAGTCTGGCGAACCTCCATGGCCGCAAACCATAGCTGACGCGACCTGTGACTGTAAACCACAGTTCACATCGGGACAGAGCGATCATTGAGAGCGGGGCTCTGCCCCGCCCCCCGCCAGGGAACAGTGTTCCCCGGACCCCCGATACTTGCAGACAGCAGTATCATCCCGCTCCCAACCACCAGGGAGCACCGCCGGTGCCGCTCGCGCGCATCTGGGACGAGTTCCACCCGCCCGCCGTCAACAAGCTCCGCGAACGCGCCCGCATCGGCGCCCTGCGCGAGGTCCACAAGCTCGACTGCGGCCGCGCCCGCTTCCGCGACTGGTTCTTCTCCGACCCCTACGTCGCCCCCGACCTCCGCCCGCTCCCCGACGACCTGAACCCCATGGAGTACCTCATGGACAGCCACGACGACGACCGCATCGCCATCCTCCCCTCCGACATCACCCTCACGACGCTCGCCACCGCCGAGAACCCCGAAAACCTCCCCACCGCCGCCACCTTCACCCACCTCCGCGAGCAAGCCCGCACCCCCGCCGGCTGGTCCGCCCCCGCCATCCCAGAGGACGCCAGCGCCGACGCCCCCAACCCCGCACCCCGCGCCGCCGGCCTCGACCCCGCCGAGCCCGTCCCCTTCCGCCCCCGCCGCGCCACCGTGCAGCGCCAGGCCATGATCTATTCCCTCTTCCACGACCCCTACGAGCTGGCGCTCACCGGCCACATCACCCCGCTCGACATCATGGAAGCCGTCAGCCGCCGCCTCGTCGCCAACGGCCACCTCATCGACGCCGCCCGCATCGCCGCCAACGCCGCCCCCTACCGCCACCCCCGCCTGGAGCTCGAGCCCGACAAAACCCCCGACGCACCCCAAACTTGATTGGTCCAACGAATTTCAAGTTGGCCCCGCGCCCACCGCAACCACCGACCCGGCGCGCGCAGCCCTACATCAGCACCACCCCGTTCGGCGCGGCCGCTGGCGGCAACCCCGTCTCCCCGAGCGCTTCGCGCACCGCGATCTCGATCCCCCGCACCAGCGCATCCAGCGGCAGCGCGTTCTCCGTCCGCCCGAACGGCGCCTCCAGCTCGTCGCCGATCGCATCCAGCCCGAAGAACGCATACGCCAGCAACGCCACCACCACCGGCGTGACCATCCCCACCACCCCCGCGATCCCCAGCGGCAGCAGCAGGCAGAACAGCCACGCCGTCCGGTGCAGCAGCAGCGAATACGCGAACGGCATCGGCGTCGCCCCCAGCCGCTCGCACGCCGTCTGCGCCCCGCCCATCCCCGCCACCCGCTCGCTCAGCCCGCGATACAGGATGTCCGGCACCACCCCCGCCCGCCACAGCCCCGCGAGCTCCCCTTCCAGCGCCCGCAGGATCGCATCCGGCCGGCTCCGCGCCGCCAGCACCCCCGCCACCTCGTCCGCCGGCAACAGCCCCGCCCAACCGGGCGCCGCCTCGCTCCCCCGCAGCTGGTCGCGCAGCGCCATCGCGAACGCGATCACCCGCCACCCCACCCGCGACCGCAGCGCCGGATCGCCCGGCACCAGCGCCACCACCTCACGCACCAGCGCCCGGCTCTCCCCCAGCAACGCCCCCCAGCGCTGCCGCCCTTCCCACCAGCGCTCGTAACAGACGTTGTTGCGGAACCCGAGAAAGATGGAGAGCCCCAGCCCCAGCAGCGTGAACGGCATCGCGCCCACATCCGGCAGCCGCCCCGGCCACGCCCGGCGCGCCACCACCACCCCCACAGCCACCAGCGCCACCACCAGGATCTTCGGCGCGATCCGCGGCAGGATCGACCCGCGCGTCGCCACCAGCAGGCCGAGCGGGGAAGGGCGGGGGCGGATGATCACCTGCGGCCTCTACGCTTGCGGGCAGCCGTTTTCCAGGGCGCTGCCCTGGACCCGCAAAGGGCCTTGGCCCTTTGATCCCGTGACTCTACTTCGGTGCCCCTGCCGGGGCGGCGACGTGGACGTCGTCCGCGGCACTCCAGGCCGGGGTGGTCAGCGCGTAGTAGCTCAGCGCCTCGCCTTCGCTGGCACGCACCGAACGCACCTCGTCCGGCGGGATCACCACGAACGAGCCCGGCCGGACCGCCCGCGCCACGCCGCCGATCCACACCGTCCCCCGGCCCGACAGCACGAAAAAACTCTCCTCGCCGCGCCGGTTATGGCTCCACGGACTCGCAGCCCCCGGTGCGAGCCGGAACAGCGCCACGCTCGACCGCTGCGTGCGCGACGATCCCGCCGCTCCCCGCCCGGTCAGCTCCTGGAACGTGACACCGGGTGCGGCCTGCACCACCCTGACATCCTGCGTTTGCGCCACCACTGGAACCACCGACATCAGGCCTCTCCTATGCGCGGCCCGAATAACGGCCACGCGATTGATCGCTCGACAGCGAGCCCGCCGCTCTGCCATCCCCACGCCATGCGCCTCACCGGATCCAGCGGCCTCTCGATCGACGAGCGCGAACTCACCGAAACCTTCGCCCGCGCCTCCGGCCCGGGCGGCCAGAACGTCAACAAGGTCGAGACCGCCGTCTCCCTCCGCTTCGACGTCTTCAATTCCCCCTCGCTCCCCGAGGACGTCAAATACCGCCTCATGAAATCCGCCGGCCGCGCCCTGACTCAGGACGGCGTCCTGGTCATCTTCGCCCAGGAGCACCGCTCCCAGGACCGCAACCGCGAAGCCGCCCGCGCCCGCCTCCTCGCCCTGATCGACGAAGCCGCCATCCGCCCCCGCCGCCGCCGCGCCACCCGCCCCACCTACGGCAGCCAGCTCCGCCGCCTCGACGGCAAGACCAAGCGCAGCGCCATCAAGCGCAACCGCACCACCCACCCCGACAGCGACTAGCCCGCCGCCCGCTCAGGCTCCCGTCCACGATCGTCTCCACCGCATCGTTCCCAACGCCAAACGGCCCCGCCGCCAACAACCACCGCCCGCTCTTCACGATTTCGCATCATTTCGCCGGTAAACGGGACACAGGTTCTTCACCTCCCACCTGCGCAAGGCACGGATGATCTCCCCCACCGACGCCCCGCGGCCCGGCCTCGAGCCCCGCGCCCTGCACCGCCACGGCGCCTCCCGATGAGCCGGCGCTCGAGCGGTCATTTCGCGATCAATCTGGCGGGTTCGCTCATCCCGATCGCCACCGCGCTCGCCACCGTCCCGATCTACCTCTCGGCGATCGGCACCGCCCGTTACGGCATCGTCTCCGTCGCCTGGATCCTGCTCGGCTATTTCGGCTTCCTCGATTTCGGCCTCTCCCGCGCCTCCGCCAACGCGCTGGCCCGCGTGGGCCAAGGCACCCGCGCCGAGCGCGCCCCGATCCTCGTCACCGCCTTCACCCTCAACCTCGCCACCGGCCTCGTCGGCAGCGTCCTCCTCTACGTCTGCGCCCGCCTCTTCGTGGCCCACGGCATCCAGGCCCCCGCCGGCATCATCGCCGAGCTCCGCCCGGTCCTGCCCTACCTCGCCGCCATGCTCCCGCTCGGCATGATCGCCGGCGTCGCCACCGGCGCCCTGGAATCCCGCGAACTCTTTGTCGCGTCGAACACCGTCTCCACCTTCGGCACGGTGGCCGGCCAGCTGCTCCCGCTGCTCGCCGTCTACCTCGCCGGCCCCAGCCTCGGCGTCATCATCCCGGCGCTGTTCTTCTCCCGCCTGCTCACCATCCTCGCCTCCTTCGCCATGGTGTTCCGCGTCGAGGGCCGCCTCTCCCCTTTCGACTTCGACCGGCGCTGGATCGGCCGCCTCCTGCACTACGGCGCCTGGGTCACCGTCACGAGCCTGATCAGCCCGCTGCTGGAATCCCTCGACCAGTTCCTGATCGCCGCCATGCTCGGTGCCAGCGCGGTGGCCGAATATGCCGTCCCCATGAACCTCGCGATGCGCAGCCAGGTCGTCGCCACCGCACTTGCCCGCACCCTGTTCCCCCAGCTCTCCCGCCTCTCCGCCGCGGAGGCTGCCGTCGTCATGGAGGAAGCCACGGTCGGCCTCGCCTACGGTTTCGGCGCCATCATCGCCCCCGCCATTCTGCTCTCCCACCTCTTCCTGACGGTGTGGGTCGGCCCCCGTATCGCCGCGATCTCCGCCCCTGTCGCCGAGATCCTGCTGCTCGGCGCCTGGGCCAACGGCGTGGCCTTCATCCCCTACGCCTTCCTCCAGGGAAAGGGCCGCCCCGACCTCACCGCCAAGGCCCACATGATCGAGGTCATCCCGTTCATCGCCGTCCTGGTCGGCCTCACCCACCTCTTCGGCCTGCCAGGTGCCGCCCTCGCCTGGACCCTGCGCGTCGCCGCCGATCTCGCCATCCTCCTCCGGATGAGCGGCCGACCCGTTGCCCGCATCCTCCCCGCCGCCCTGCTCATCGCCGCCGCCAGCGTCACCGCGCTGATGTTCCAGACGCTGCCGGTGCTGGCCGCCGCCGCACTCGCCTTCACGGTCGTCCTCGCATCCCTCGGCCTCGCCCTGAGCCGCAGCCTCCGCCAGCACCTCGCCGCCGCCGTCTCGCGTGTGTCCTCACGCAAGACCACCCCCGCCCCGACCATCCCTGCGCCGACCGCTCCCGCCTCCGTCCCGACGAACGATCCCTTTGAGCTCCCAGGCGTGTCCGTCGCCATGGCCACCTACAACGGCGCCCGCTTCCTCCGCGCGCAGCTCGACAGCCTCGCAACCCAGACGCTGCTCCCGGCCGAACTCGTCGTCAGCGACGACAATTCCGCGGATGAAACCCGCGCCATCGTCACAACCTTCGCCGAAACCGCCCCATTCCCGGTTCGTCTCCTGCCCCAGGGCCGCCGCCTCGGTTACGCCGACAATTTCCTCCGCGCCGCCCGCGCCTGCAGTTCCGAATTCGTCGCGTTCTGCGACCAGGACGATGTCTGGCAACCCCAAAAGCTCAACACCTGCCTGCGTCGTCTCACAAGCGACCACAGTGTCTGCTCCACCCACCGCCACACCCTGACCGATGCGGCGCTGCAACCGCGCGGCACGCTGAACCACCGCGTCGAGAGCGATGGCGTCCACGCGCACCTGACCCTGCCGCTCTATTCCAACCCGTTCGGCAACTCGATGGTGTTCCGCCGCGACCTGCTCGACGCCGTCGCCATTGCGTTCCGCCCGCCCCAGCCCGGCCGCACCGAACTCCCGCTCTCGCACGACACCTGGGTCTACAATATCGCGGCCTCGCTCGGCCCCGTCTCGCACATCGCCGAACCGCTCGTGCTCTACCGCCAGCACGGCAGCAACGTGTTCGGCGGCGACTGGCCACCGCCCACCGGCCTGCGCGGCCTGGCCGCCCGCCTTCACGTCCCCCTCACCACCTATCGCGAGCAGGAGGCCTACCACCGCATGCTGGCGCAGGGCTTCGCCGCCTGCGCCCTCAGCGACAACCCCTACGCCGCCCCCGCCGCGCGCGCCGCCGAGGCGCACCGCCGCGCCGCGCTCACCCTGCAGGCCCGCCTCGCCCTCTACGAAACTCCCGTGATCCGCGGCCGCTGGCGGGCGCGCCGCGACCTGCAGCGTCTGCAGACCGCGCCTCCGAGCCTGCTCGTACGTGCCAAGGAAGCCCTGCTCGGCCTCTGCGGCCTCAACCCCCTCATGCAACGCCTCATTGCTCCGCTCGCACCCTCCGAACGCATCTGAATCCCCCCGCTTTTACGCCCGCTTTATGCCGACGGCCCACAACCCGCATCGTCGCTTGACCCGGTAGCGCCCTAATCACACGGCATCGTTTCTCCGGGTGCTGTGATGCTCGATATTCTCCTCGCGTGCGGCGGCACGGCCATCATTCTCATGATGGGCGCCTATGCCGAACTGTGCGAACGGATCTGACGCCATGATCGAGCTCGCACTCGGCGGCGTCGTGACCGCCTTCCTCTTCGTCTACCTGATCTGGGCGCTCGTCCGACCGGAGGACATGTGATGTCCAACGTCGACACGATCGCGATGATCGCAGTCCTCCTCATCATCTTCGCCAGCGCCTTCCCCATCGGCCGCTTCATGGCCGCGGTGTTCGCCGGCGAGCGCGTGTTCCTCACGCCGCTGCTCGCCCCGATCGAGCGCGCCACCTACCGTCTGGCCGGCATCAACCCCGCCCACGGCATGGGATGGCGCGGCTACGCGTTCGCACTCCTGCTGCTGAACGCGCTCCACTTCCTGATCCTCTATGCGATCCTGCGGCTGCAATTCTATCTGCCGTTCAACCCGCAGCACATCACCGGCATGTCGCCGCTTCTCGCCTTCAACACGGCTGCGAGTTTCGTGACGAACACGAACTGGCAGGCCTACTCGCCGGAATCGCAGATCTCCTACGGCGCGCAGATGTTCGGCCTCACGGTCCACAACTACCTGTCGGCCGCCACCGGCATCGCCGCAGCCCTCGCCGTGGCCCGCGCCTTCTGCGGCAGCAGGCTCACCGCGCTCGGCAACTTCTTCGTCGACGTCGTCCGCGCCACCCTCTACGTGCTGCTGCCCATCGGCATCGTCGCGGCGATCGTTCTGCTCGCGTCCGGCGTCCCCGAGACCCTCGCGTCCTACGCCGACGTCGCCACCCTCGAAGGCCCGCACCAGACCATCGCCTTCGGCCCGGTCGCCTTCCAGGAGGCGATCAAGATGCTCGGCACCAACGGCGGCGGCTTCTTCAACGCCAACTCCGCGCATCCCTTCGAGAACCCGACCGCGTTCACCAACGCGTTCGAGATCTGGCTGATGCTCGTCATCCCGTTCTCGCTGCCGATCATGTTCGGCCACATGGCCCGCGACCTCCGCCAGGGCGTCGCCCTCTTCAGCGCCATGGCGGTACTCCTCGTGCTCGGCGTCATCGGCACCACGATCGCCGAGATGCACGGCAACTCCGTGCTGACCGCCCTCGGCGTCGACCCGTCCATGGGAAACATGGAAGGCAAGGAAACCCGCTTCGGCATCGGCATGTCGACGCTGTTCAACGTCGCCGCCACCGGCACCTCCTGCGGTGCGGTCAACTCCTTCACCGACAGCTACACGCCGGCGGGCGGCCTCTTCCCGCTCTTCATGATGCAGCTCGGCGAAGTCACCCCCGGCGGCATCGGCTCCGGCCTCTACTCGATGATCGTGTTCGCGCTGCTCGCGGTGTTCGTGGCCGGCCTGATGGTCGGGCGCACCCCCGAATATCTCGGCAAGAAGGTCGAGGCACGGGAGATGAAACTCGCCATGCTCGCCCTCCTGATCCTCACCTTCGGCGTGCTGGTCGGCGGCGGCGTCTCGATCGCCCTCCCGGCAGGCCAGGCAGCCCTGTCCAATGCCGGCCCGCACGGCCTGTCCGAGATGCTCTACGCCTACACCTCGGCCACCGAGAACAACGGCTCCGCCTTCGCCGGCATCACCGCGAGCGGTCCGCTGCTCCTCTACGGCCAGGGCCTCTGCATGCTGCTCGGCCGCTTCGCCTTTCTCATCCCCGTGCTCGCGATCGCCGGCTCGCTGGCCGCCAAACCGAAGCTGCCCCCCAGCGCCGGCACCTTCCCGACCCACCAGCCCCTCTTCGTCGGTCTCCTGTGCGGCGTGATCATCATCCTCGGCGGCCTGCAGTTCATGCCCGCCGACGCGCTCGGTCCGCTCGCCGACCAGGTCACCATGAACGCCGGAAAGCTCTACTGAGATGGACAGCAACCTCGCCTTCCCGTCGCGGCCCGCCAACACCGACACCGGCAAGCCGCGCGAGCTCGCGCTCTTCGACCGCACGATCATCGGGCGTGCCGCGAGAGACGCCTTCACCAAGCTCTCGCCGTTCAGCCTGATCCGGAACCCGGTGATCTTCGTCACCGAGATCGTGGCAGCGCTCACCAGCGTGATCACGGTGCTCGACCTCGCGGGCTCCCGCCCCGTGGCCTTCCCGCTGGCGATCGCGCTCTGGCTCTGGCTCACCGTGCTGTTCGCGACCTTCGCCGAGGCCGTGGCCGAAGGCCGCGGCCGGGCGCGGGCCGAGAGCCTGCGCAACAGCCGCACCGACCTCATGGCGAAGTCGCTGCCCAACCCCGCCGACCGCGCGCTCTACCAGCCCGTCCCCGCGGGCGAGCTCCGCGCCGGCGACATCGTGCTGGCCGAAGCCGGCGACCTCGTGCCCTCCGACGGCGAGATCATCGAGGGCATCGCCAGCGTCAACGAGAGTGCGGTGACCGGCGAATCCGCCCCCGTCATCCGCGAGGCCGGCGGCGACCGCAGCGCGGTCACGGGCGGCACGCTGGTCGTGTCCGACTGGATCACCATCCGCATCACGGCCGATCCCGGCAACACCTTCATCGACCGGATGATCCGCCTGGTCGAGGGTGCGGAGCGCCGCAAGACGCCCAACGAGATCGCGCTCGACATCCTGCTCGCCGGCCTCACGCTGATCTTCCTGCTCGCCGTCGCCACGCTGCCGCTGTTCGCCTCCTACTCGAAGACCGTGCTCGGCGTGCCGGTGCTGGCAGCCCTCCTGGTCACGCTGATCCCGACCACGATCGGCGGCCTGCTCTCGGCGATCGGCATCGCCGGCATGGACCGCCTGATCCGCTTCAACGTGGTGGCCACCTCCGGCCGCGCGGTGGAAGCGGCCGGCGACGTCGACGCGCTGCTGCTCGACAAGACCGGCACGATCACCTTCGGCAACCGCATGGCTGCGAGCTTCACCCCCGTCCCCGGCGTGTCCGAAGCCGCGATCGCCGAGGCCGCCACCTACGCCTCGCTCGGCGACGAGACGCCCGAGGGCCGCTCCATCCTCACGCTCGCTCGCGACCGCCACAGCCTCGCTCTCGACCGCCCCACCGGCGCCGTGGTGGTCCCGTTCTCCGCGAACACCCGCCTCTCCGGCCTCGACGCGGACGGCCACGCCTGGCGCAAGGGCGCGGTCGACCAGGTGCTGGCCCTGACCAACACCCGCGAGCCGCCGCCCTCGTTCACCCAGGCCGTCGACCGCGTGGCCCGTGCCGGCGCCACCCCGCTCGCGGTCTCCCTCGACGGGCGCCTGCTCGGCATCATCGAGCTCCGCGACACGGTCAAGCCCGGCATTCGCGAGCGCTTCGCGGCCCTTCGCACCATGGGCATCCGCACCGTGATGGTGACCGGCGACAACCGCACCACGGCCGCCGCGATCGCCACCGAGGCGGGTGTCGACGATTTCATCGCCGAGGCCACCCCGCAGGACAAGCTCGACTACATCCGCCGCATGCAGTCCGAAGGCCGCCTGGTCGCGATGTGCGGCGACGGCACCAACGACGCGCCGGCCCTCGCCCAGGCCGATGTCGGCGTGGCGATGCAGACCGGCACGCAGGCCGCGCGCGAAGCCGGCAACATGGTCGATCTCGACAGCGATCCCACCAAGCTCATCGAGATCGTCGAGATCGGCAAGCAGCTGCTGATCACCCGCGGCTCGCTCACCACCTTCTCGATCGCCAACGACGTGTCCAAATACTTCGCGATCCTGCCGGCGATCTTCGTGGCCAGCTACCCGCAGCTGCAGGCGCTCAACGTCATGCGGCTGGCCACACCGCAGAGTGCGATCATGTCGGCGGTGATCTTCAACGCGCTGATCATCGTGGCCCTCGTGCCGCTCGCCTTGAGGGGCGTCACGTTCCGTCCCGTGAGTGCGGCAGCCCTGCTCCGCCGCAACCTGCTCGTCTACGGCCTGGGCGGCCTGGTCGCCCCCTTCATCGGGATCAAGACGATCGACATGATCCTTCACGCCTTCCACATCTTTTCCTGAGGCGACCGCCATGCTCGCTCATCTTCGCCCGACGCTCGTGCTGCTGGCGCTCGCCACCGCACTCCTCGGCATTGCCTTTCCCCTCCTGTTCGTCGGCGTGGGCCAGGTCGCCTTTCCGTTCCAGGCCAACGGCTCCCTCCTCCGCGTCGACGGCCAGCCGGTCGGATCGGCCTTGATCGGCCAGAACTTCGCAGCCCCTCGCTACTTCCACCCGCGTCCCTCGGCGCTCACCGGCACCGATCCGAAGGACCCGTCGAAGACCGTTCCCACGCCGTACGACGCGAGCGAGTCCGGCGCCTCCAACCTCGGCCCCGCCGCCCAGGCGCTGCACGACCGCGTCCGCGACGCCATCAAGGCGGGCGACAGCGGCGCCGCCCCCGTGCCGGGCGATGCGGTGACCAGCTCCGGCTCCGGCCTCGATCCCGACATCTCGCCCGCCAACGCGGCGCGTCAGGTCGCCCGCGTCGCCGCGGCGCGGCACATGACGGCCGCCCAGGTCGAGGACCTCGTCGCCAGCCACACCGAGGGCCGGTTCCTCGGCATTCTCGGCGAGCCGCGGGTGAACGTGCTGGACCTCAACCTCGCGCTCGACGCCGCGCATTAGGACGCGGGGGGCTTCGCGCCCCGCGCTTCCAACGGGAGCCGGCGCGCGAGGCATGCCTGCCGCGTGACGAGGTCCTGGCACCGCCCCCGTCGAAGGTTCAGGAGGTTCCGGCTGATCGTGCTGGACGAGCAGCCGCCGGCCGCCTATGGGGTCGCAGTGCGCCCGGCACCCCGTCCGGCCACGCGACCGTAAGCGTTCACGTCAGCCAACGCGCAACCAGGCTCCGCCCGCGCCATCGCGCCGGCAGAGCCTCTGCGCAGGTTCTGACACATGTTCGCAAGCGTTCTCTCCGCCTGGCGGTCGGCCCAGCGTCCGGCACTTCTCGGGCTTCTCCTGTTCTTCTGCGCGGGTGCCGCGGACGGCGCGCTGATCCCGTTCTTCCCGCTCTGGGCGCACGGCGACGCCCACGTTCCCCTGGGCCTGATCGGCCTCCTGTTCGCCTGCTACGCGGGTGGCGAGATCCTCGCAGCCCCGCTGATCGGCGGCATCGCGGACCGGATCGGCCGGCGTCCCGTAATCGTCGGGGCCGCGATCGGCGTCGGCTGCGGCTTCGTGGCGCTGGCGGCCTGCCATGGCGTGCTCGCGACCGGGATCGTCCTGCTGCTCACCGGCATGTGCGAGTCCGTACTGCACCCGACGATCCAGACCGCGATCGCCGACGTGACGCCGGCCGCCCTGCACCGCCGCTGGTTCAACCGCGTCCGGATCAGCAACGGGGCAGGGGGGATCGTCGGCCCGGCCGCCGGCGCCCTGCTGGCCGCGCTGTCGCTGCGTGCGGTGTTCCTGTTCGCGGGCCTGATGCTGCTCGCCGGCGGCGTCGCGGCCCTGCTCTTCCTGCGCGAGACGCGCCCCGCCGATCGCAGCGCGGCCTCCGGCGAGGAGGCCGACGCGGAGGAGGGCCTCTCGAGCCTGCTGCCCGCGCTGCGCGATCGCCGGCTCGCCTCGTTGCTGCTCTGGTTCACCCTGTTCGAGGTGTCCGGCAATTGGATCGAGTCGGTGATCCCGCTCTACGCGGTGGGCGCCGGCACGCTGTCGCCCTCGTCGGTCGGCACGCTGTTCACCTACGCTGCAGCGCTGGCGGTCGCCCTGCAGCTGCTGTTCGGTCGCGCCGCCGAGCGACGCTCCGCCCTCCTTCTCACCGCGGCGTCGGGCGGCGTCTCCATCCTCGCCTTCGTGCTGCTGGCCGCCTCGCCCGCTTCGGTCGTGCTGGTGGGCGCGGTGAGCCTCTGCGCGCTCGGCTCGACGCTGACCGGATCGCTGCTGCCGGCCTCCGTCAACGCGCTGGCCCCCCCGGCCCGTCGCGCCTCCTACATGGCAGCCGCGTCGCTTGCGAACGACGTCAAGGACTCGCTCGGCCCCTCGCTGGGAACGGCGCTCTACGCGATCGCTCCGCGCCTGCCATGGGTGGCGGCCATCCCGCTCGTGGCCCTGGCCACGCTCGGCCTCGGCTCGGCCCTCGGTCGAAGCGGCCGGCCCGAACACCGGGAAGCCACCGCGCGCGGGACGCTGCGGACCTAGCGCGGTCGGCCAGCTCCGGGGCCGTCGGTGCCTTCCCGGCGCAGCGAGGCGGGGACAGCCTCGAGGGAGGAGTTCGCCGTCACGTCCCACCCGGACGCCGACCCGGGCGAGGTGCTGCCGGCGCGCGGGACATCTCGCAGCCCGCAGCAGGCCGGCACATGGGGTGGACGATCCAGCGCCGGGCGCCTAGCTCAGACCCGACGCGATGGAGAGACGGGGCATGGCCGGGACGGCGCTGGTGGTGGGTTCGAGCGGGATCGTCGGCCGGGCGGCGGCCTCGCTGCTTCACGCGGAGGGCTGGGCCGTGCACGGCCTGGCGCGCCGCCCGGGCGAGCAGCCCGGCCTGCACCCCGTGGCGGCCGACCTCACCGACGCGGCCGGCACCGCGGCAGCGCTCGCGGAGCTCCGCCCCGACGCGGTCTACATCGCCACCTGGCTGCGCCAGCCGACCGAGGCCGAGAACATCCGCGTGAACGCCGGCATGGTGCGCCACCTGCTCGACGGCCTGCGCCCCGGCGGCTCCGTGCGCCACGTGGCCCTGGTGACCGGCCTGAAGCACTATCTCGGCCCGTTCGAGGCCTACGGGAAAGGGTCGCTGCCGCAGACGCCGTTCCGCGAGGAACAGGGCCGTCTCGCGGTCGACAATTTCTACTACGCCCAGGAGGACGAGGTGTTCGCCGCCGCCAGCCGCGACGGCTTCACCTGGAGCGTGCATCGCCCCCACACCATCATCGGCGAGGCGGTCGGCAACGCGATGAACATGGGCACCACGCTCGCCGTCTATGCCACCCTCTGCCGCGAGCTCGGACGTCCGTTCCGCTTCCCCGGTTCGGCCGCGCAGTGGAACGGCCTCACCGACATGACCGCGGCATCGCTGCTCGCCAGGCACCTGCTCTGGGCCACCGAGACGGAGGCCGCGCATGACGAGGCCTTCAACGTGGTGAACGGCGACATCTTCCGCTGGAACTGGATGTGGGGCCGCCTGGCCGCATGGTTCGGCCTCGAGCCCGCGCCGTTCGACGGCACCGTGCAGCCGCTCGAGGCGCAGATGGCGGCGGATGCCGACACCTGGCGCCGGATCGCCGAGCGGGAGGGCCTGCGGGAGACCGCGCTCGACCGCCTGGTCTCGCCCTGGCACACCGACGCCGATCTCGGCCGCCCGATCGAGGTCGTCACCGACATGAGCAAGAGCCGCCGGCTCGGCTTCACCGCCTACCAGCCGACCGACGACGCGTTCTTCGCGCTGTTCGCCCAGCTGCGCGCGGACCGCCTGATCCCGTGACCGCGTCCGTTCAGGCCCGTGCCTCCGCCGGGCCGTCGGAACCGCGCGACGACGTCTCCTGCGCACGCGTGCCGAACACGGCCCGCGCCGCCTCGAGCGCTGGCAGATCGTCCAGCATCCAGCCATAGAGCGCCCTGGAACGCCGCTGCAGCGTGCGGCCTGGCGGCCTCATCTCGTACGAGACCGCGACCGACGAGGTCGGCACCGACCGCTGCGTCGACCCCGGCGGCGCCAAGATCCGCGAGCGCTCCCGCACGCCATGCGCGCGGCGGTCGAACCCGATCCCCCCGATCATCCTGCGCGTCAGCCAGCGGAAGCAGCAGGACTTAGCAGCCCGTCTGGCGGAAGAAGACGCGGGGCTTTGCCCCACACCCCACCAGGAGCCTGGGGCTCCTGGACCTCCGTTTGTTAGGACACATCATCTTCTGGCTAGTTTTGCCAGATGATTGGGTGATTTGTCACGATGGCCCGCCGCCTGGTCCTTCGTCTCAGAAATATCAAACCAACACAGTAGGTTAGCTTCCAACGCCCGACTGGCACAGCCGATGCTCTAACTCCTGCAGCGGTGCATCACGCCCCGCCAAACAGGAGAAAACACCATGCGCCGCTCCTTCGACATCGCCCGCATCGCCCAGATCGCCACCTGCATGGCGCTGGCCGTCACCGCCTCCGCCCTCACCCTCGGTGGCGCACTCTGCGCCGTCGTCTCCTGACCCCTCGACCCAGGAGAACAGACATGCGCCACCTCTTCGACACCGCCCGCATCGCTCAGGTCGCCACCTGCATGGCGCTGGCCGTCACCGCCTCGGCCCTCACCCTCGGTGGCGCACTCTGCGCCGTCGTCTCCTGATCCTTCGACCCAG
>CAXTVZ010000063.1:0-1290 GCA_964247685.1 uncultured Acetobacteraceae bacterium | reverse complement strand
GCCCTCACCCTCGGTGGCGCACTCTGCGCCGTCGTCTCCTGATCCTTCGACCCAGGACAACAGACATGCGCCACTCTCTCCACGTGACCCGGATCGCCCAGATCGCCACCTGCATGGCGCTGGCCATCACCGCCTCCGCGCTCACCCTCGGTGGCGCGCTCTGCGCCGTGGTCTCCTGATCGTCGCCATCCGCTCCGAAGATCAGAGAAACCGCCCGCTTCGCTGCAGCACTTCGATCTCTCGCCGTAAAATCCACCACGAAACAGAACCTGGCGAGTGGCACTGCGCCATGCTCCAGTGATCTCAGCCGCGTCGGTGACCGGCCCGCTTCGACCCGGCGCGCATACGCCGCGCCGATATCGGCACCTTCACCGTGAGAGTTCCATACCGTTCGCCGAGCACGTCGTCGCTCTTCCCTTCGTCGATCGTGAGCTCGAGCTCGAACCGATCGCCTGGCGTTCGACGAGCATCGCGCGCACCAGCTCGTCGCACCACTCGCGAATATCGCCGTGCCAGGATGCCGCTCTGAGAACGGCCATCGCGCCCGGCAGGAGTGTCGTGCCGGCGTCGACCCCGCGCTTGCGGGCCACCGCCGCGGATCGCACACTCCTCGCATGGAGGAGCATGATTCATGAGCCGCTCGCACGAGACGGTCGTCCGGGCGCAGTTCGGCCCGCAGGCACTCGCCTATGTCGAGAGCGGGGTCCACGCGGCGGGCGCTGATCTCGACGCACTCGAGGCGATCGCCCGCGGCGCCGCCCCGCGTCGCGCGCTCGACCTCGGCGCGGGCGGCGGCCACGTGGCCTATCGGCTGGCCGGCGTCGCGGCCGCGGTGGTCGCCTGCGATCTCTCGGCCGAGATGGTGGCGGCCGTCGAGGCCTCGGCCCGCGCGCGTGGCCTCCGCAACATCGAGACCTGCATCGCCGCCGCCGAAGACCTCCCCTTCACGGCTGCGAGCTTCGACTTCCTGGCCTGTCGCTTCTCGGCCCATCACTGGCGCGATTTCGACGCCGGCCTCCGCGAGGCCCGGCGCGTGCTCGAGCCCGGCGCCAGCGCCGTGTTCATCGACACGATCGCACCGGGGCAGGCGGCCCTCGACACCCATCTGCAGGCGATCGAGCTCCTGCGCGACACCTCGCATGTTCGCAACCGCACCGCGGCGGAGTGGCTGGCCGCTCTGAGCCGCGCGGGCTTCACCGTGCGGGCGACGGCCGCCCGCCGGCTGCACATGGACTTCGCCGGCTGGATCCGCCGCATGCAGACCCCGCCTGTGCACGAGGCGGCGATCCG
>CAXTVZ010000062.1:7696-16096 GCA_964247685.1 uncultured Acetobacteraceae bacterium | reverse complement strand
GCCGCGCTCAAGAGCATTGACAAAGCTATCGAAGAAAAGTGGCCAAAGAGCACCCGCATAAGCGGGGACGGCGTGACGCTTGAGAACATCCACGCGGTTCTAGCGGCCATTCAGAACCCTTGGCGCAACGCGACCATGCACCTAGAGGCCAAATACACGGACGAGGAAGCGGCTCTCATCTTCTTGGGCGTGAAAGGCATCATGAGGACCGTGGCGGCTCGCTGCGACGAGATGGGGGAGCCGAAGGTATGACCGGTTTCGGCTTCGTCATCTCGTCAAAGGTGCGGGCGGCGCGCGCGTCGTCGTCGGCTGCTTCGACCTCGCGCGCCATGTCGATGAACCGCCTGGATTGCTCGGGGTCATCCGGGGTCATAGGCGTTTTTTCGGCCATCGGTTTTTCCTACTTTCCAGAGAGAATGTATCGAACGGCTCGGCCTGCGATCCATAGCAGCACGCCGAAGCCGATGAGCATGAATGCGAACACAAAGGCCTCCCCGGCCCGCCCGCGGAAATACGCTATCACTCCGAGGAGGACCGACAAGGCCGCAACGGTAGATGCCGTCCAGCATACGACCGATGCAAACCTATCGAGCATGGAGGTCTGAACCCATGGATGACGAACGGCGTCCTTTCGCAATCCAGATTGACGGTGAGGGCGCGGAACCGCTGTTCCAAGCTATAAACGCCTCATGCTTTTCGGACGGGTTCAAGCGGCTATTCATCAACGAGATTCTCACTGCCCCCGGCCCTCGGGGCGGCCTTCTCTGCTGCTTGGGCCTGTTCGACAGTGCAGGCATATCCGCACTGCCAACAGGTGATTACGTCACCCGGACGAAGCTTAGCCGGTCCGGTGAACTGATGATTGCCGCACTTCGGGCACTTGCAGCTTCCCCCAAGATAGACGCCGCGGTTCATCTCAGAACTCCATCTCAAGCTGGCGACAATCCAAGATGAGGCCGGCCCTCAGGCCACGGCTTAGCCCGTCCGCTCGCGGCTTACTCAGCCGCCGCGCTACGAGTTGTTCGATAGGTGAGACGCTTGCCAACGGCTCCAGTGAGCGCGCGATCGGCACGCTGCACATCGTCGCAGCCGAGCTTGACGCGGTTGCTGTAGCGAAAGTCGAACTCGGTCACGTAGCGGTGGAGATGCCGCTCGCCGCAGTGCTGGTAGATGCCCTTCATCCCGCGCTTGAAGACCGAGTAGAAGCCTTCGACGGTGTTGGTGTGGATGATCCCACGCCCATACTCGCCCGCGCCGTGGCTCACGAAGTCATGCTCGGTGAAGAAGCGGTTGAGGTGAGCATATTGCCCGGCTTCGTCGGTCATGATGCGGGTGCCGGGTGCCACGTTCGCCTTGATGATCGGCAGGAGGTCACGGGCCGAGGTGCCGTCCACATGGAAGGATCTGGCGCCCTTCCCACGCTCGACGAGGGTCAGAACCGAGTGCTTGTGGGCATAGCCGCGACGAACGGGCTTGTCTTCCTTCTTGCCGATGTAGGTCTCGTCGATTTCGACGATGCCACCCTCGCCGCCCATCGGACCCTCGCCCAAGGCGGTCATCGCCTCACGGATGCGATGGGACATGAACCAAGCGGTCTTGAGGCCGACCCCGAAGGTCCGCTGAAGCTGGCGGGTGCTGATGCCCTTCTTCGAGGAGCACATCAGATAGATGGCCTGAAGCCACATCCGCATGGGGACATGGCTGCTCTCAAAGACGGTGCCCATCTTCACGGTGAAGGGCTTGCGGCACGCGTAGCACTTGTAGAGGCCGACGCGGGTGGTCTTGCCCGCCATCTTCCCAACGCGAGCGCCGCTCTTGCAGTGATGGCAGATCGCGCCATTCGGCCAGATCCGGGCCTCAACCCATGCGTAGGCGGCTTCCTCGTTGTGGAACCGGTCTTCGGAAAGGATGGAAGCCATGGGGTCTGATCTCCTTGACCAGAAACCTACGGCAAGCCGTGGGGTATTTCAAGTGAAACATCGCCTTACAATAGGCAGGTCCCTCGACGGCCTTCCCTCCTGGCGGGGTCAAGGGGCAGAGCCCCTTGCGCCCATAACTACAAGCACGGTCCCAATCTGAGATGCCGTTGCCGGAGCACTCCTTGGTCGGCATGGTGCGCGGCCGATTCAGGAGTCTGCTTGTTGAAAAATCTCGCCTTGCTGGCCGCCATGCTCCTCTCGGGCACCGCCTGGGCCGATCCCCGCGCCGCCCAGCCGCTTCCCCTTCCCGCGCCCCTGCCTGCCGCACGTGACGTTCCCTATCCAGGCCACGTCACGCTCGAGGCGGATGCGACGGACCTGGCGCATCATCTGGTGAACGTGCACGAGCACATTCCCGTGCCGAGCGGCACCGGTGACTTCACTCTGCTGTATCCCAAGTGGATCCCGGGCGATCACGGTCCAACGGGCGCGGTCGAGCTGCTCGCCGGGCTCACGATCCGTGCGAACGGTGCGGTCATCCCATGGCATCGCGATCCGGTCGCGACCGAGGCGTTCCATGTCGCCGTGCCGCAGGGTGCTGCAGCGCTCGACGTCGACTTCCAGTTCACCTCGCCCGCAGCACCTTCCGAAGGGCGGGTGCGGATGACGCCGGAGATGATCGATCTCGCCTGGAACGACGTGGTGCTCTATCCGGCGGGATATTTCGTGCGGGACATCCCGTTCGATGCGTCCGTGAAGCTACCGACAGGGTGGCAGTTCGGGACCGCCTTGTCGCCCAGCACGGGGACCGCAGAAGCGGCGCATTTCGCGACCGTTCCACTGGACGTCCTGATCGACTCGCCGGTGTTCGCCGGCCGCTACTTTGCGCGCTTCGACCTGACGGCGGCCTCGTCGGCACCGGTGCATCTTGACGTGGTGGCGGACCGGCCCGCCGAGCTCCACGCGTCGGACGCAGAGCTCGCGCTGCACCGCGCGCTCGTCGTGCAGGCGGCGAAGCTGTTCGGCTCGCATCACTACGATCACTACGACTTCCTGCTGGCGCTCAGCGACGAGCTCGGCGACGAAGGACTCGAGCATCACCGCTCGAGTGCGAACGCGGTCGCGGGCAACTACTTCACCGAGTGGAACAAGACCTTCTACGTGCGCGACATCCTGCCGCACGAATACACGCATTCGTGGAATGGCAAGTACAGGCGGCCGGCGGATCTCTGGACACCGGATTACTCCTTCCCCGAGCGCGACACGCTGCTCTGGGTGTACGAGGGACAGACCCAGTACTGGGGCCAGGTGCTGGCGGCGCGTTCGGGATTGTGGTCGCGGGAGGCGGCGCTCGACAGCCTGGCCTATGTCGCGGCCTCGCTGCAGGCGCAGAAGGGACGGTCCTGGCGCTCGGTCGAGGACACCACGGCGAGCGCGATCTTCCAGTTGCGGCGTCCCATCCCGTGGTCGAGCTGGTCGCGGGGCGAGGAGTATTACGAGGAAGGGCAGCTCGCCTGGCTCGATGCTGACACGTTGATCCGGCAGAAGACCGGCGGCCGCAAGTCGCTCGATGATTTCGCGCGGGCCTTCTTCGGCACCGACGATGGATACTTCGGCGAGAAGACCTACGGCTTCGACGACGTGGTGCATGCGTTGGATGCGGTGGTGCCGTATGATTGGGCCTCGTTCCTGCATGCGCGGATCGACGTGGTGGCACCGGTCGCACCGCTCGATGGCATCACGCGCGGCGGCTACAGGCTCGTGTTCGACGAGAAGAAATCCGCCTGGGAAAGGAGCCTTGAGGATGTGGAGGAGCTGCACGATTTCTCCTTTTCCGTCGGTCTCACGCTCGGCAAGGATGCGAAGATCGCTTCCGTCGAGTGGGGATCGCCCGCGTGGAAGGCCGGCGTGCTGCCGAACGACCAGATCGTCGCGGTCGATGGTCTCGCCTTCACGGACAGTGACGGTTTCGAGGAGACGATTAAGGAGGCGAAGGGCTCGACGGATCCGCTCATCATGATCGTCAAGAGCGGCGATCACGTGCACAGCGTCTCGGTCGATTACGATGGCGGCCCGCGTTATGCGCACCTCGTTCGCAGCGGCACCGGACCGGCGCTGCTGGACGCGATCCTGGCGCCGAAGAAGTAGGGCCAGGTTACTGGTCGGAGCCGGGGCGTCATGCCGCAGGCGTGCTTCGCACGACGCCCCTTTCAGGCGCCCGCGAGGCCGCGGCCGATCATGTTCCGGGGCACGATGATCCGATCGTACTCCTCGGCGGTGACTTTCCCCGACCGGAGAGCCGCGTCGCGCAGGGTCGCGCCGGTCGCGTCGGCGTCCTCGGCGATATGGGCGGCGGCGCTGTAGCCGATCACGGGCGAGAGTGCTGTCACCAGCATCAGCGTGTTCTCGACATGGGCGGCGATGCGGTCGCGGTCGAGCTCGGTGTCCTCGACCGAGTGGATGCGGAACATCTCGCATCCGTCAGCGAGGATGCGCGCCGAGTGCAGCACGTTGTTGATGATGATGGGCCGCATCGCGTTGAGCTCGAAATTGCCCTGGGAGCCGGCGAAGGCGGTGGCGGTGTCCTCGCCGATCACCTGGATCGCGATCATCACGATCGCCTCGCACTGGGTCGGGTTGATCTTGCCGGGCATGATCGAGGAGCCGGGCTCGTTGGGGGGGAGCTTGAGCTCGCCGATGCCGCAGCGTGGGCCCGACGCGAGCCAGCGCATGTCGTTGGCGATTTTCATGAGTGCTACGGCGGCGCCGCGGAGGGTGGCGGAGGCGCGCACCATGGCGTCGAGCGAGCCTTGCGCCATGAACTTGTTGGGGGCGGTGATGTAGGGCTTGCCTGTGAGTTCGGCGATTCTGGCTGCGATGTTGTGGGAGAAGCCTTTCGGGGCGGTGAGGCCGGTGCCGACAGCGGTGCCGCCGAGGGCGAGCTCGTAGAGGCCCTCGCGGGAGCGTTCGATGTCGGCGATGGTGGCGCGGAGCTGGGCGGCCCAGCCGGACCATTCCTGACCGACCGAGAGGGGTGTTGCGTCCTGGAGGTGGGTGCGGCCGACTTTCACGACGTCCATCCAGGCGTGGGCCTTGCGCTCGATCGTGTCGGCGAGCGCGCGGAGTTCGGGGAGGAGGCGGGCGTCGAACATGTCGACGGTGGCGATGTGCATGGCGGCGGGGAAGGTGTCGTTCGAGGATTGCGCCATGTTGACGTCGTCGTTGGGGGCGACGGGGGTTTGGGTGCCGAGTTGGCCGCCGAGGAGCTGGATGGCGCGGTTGGAGAGGACCTCGTTGATGTTCATGTTGGATTGTGTGCCCGACCCGGTCTGCCAGACGAAGAGCGGGAAGTGGGCATCGAGCGCGCCGGCGATGGCCTCGTCGGCGGCGCGGACGATGGCGTCGGCCTTCCAGCGCGGCAGCGCGCCGCCGTCCGCGTTCACCAGGGCGGCCGCCTTCTTGACGATGCCGTAGGCGCGGTAGACCTCCACCGGCATGCGGTCGTGGCCGATCGAGAAATGGTGGAGGGAGCGCTGGGTCTGGGCGCCCCAGTAGCGGTCGGCCGGCACGGGAACCTCGCCCATGCTGTCGAACTCGACCCGCTCGCCGGAGGCGGTGATGCCCACGGGGAGATCCTGCAGCGTCGGTTCGGCCATGGCTGTCGCTCCTGCGGTGTGCGGAGGTGCCAACGCGAGCGGGCGGCGGTGGGTTGAACCGGCGTGGCCTCCTTGGCGCGGGCGGTGCCACGACGCATCTGAGTGGCGAGACGGTTGGACGGTGCACCCATGACGAAACAGCTTCATCTCGGCGCGTTCATGCGGCCGGTCGGCATCCATACGGCCTGGTGGCGGTATCCGGGGGCGGCGCCGGAGGCGAATTTCTCGCTGCCGCACATGGTGCGGTTCATCCAGACGCTGGAGCGGGCGTGCTTCGATGCGTTCTTCATGGCGGACCATCTGGGCGTGCTGAACATGGAGATGAGCGCGCTGCGGCGGAGTGCGACGGTGACGTCGTTCGAGCCGTTCACGCTGCTGTCGGCGCTGAGCATGGTGACGGAGCGGATCGGGCTGGTGGCCACGGCGTCGACCACGTTCGATGCGCCGTTCCACGTGGCGCGGCGGTTCGCGTCGCTCGACCATCTCAGCGGTGGGCGGGCGGGGTGGAATATCGTGACCACGTCGAACCCGGAATCGGCGCGGAATTTCGGGCTGACGGAGCATGTGGAGCATGACGCTCGGTATGTGCGGGCGCGTGAGTTCTATGATGTGGTCACGGGGTTGTGGGATTCGTGGGCGGACGATGCCTGGGTGCGGGATCCGGAGAGCGGGGTGTTTTTCGATCCGGATGGGATGCATGTGCTCGAGCATGAGGGGCCGTCGTTGTCGGTGCGGGGGCCGTTGAATATTGCGCGGCCGGTGCAGGGGTGGCCGGTGATCGTGCAGGCGGGGGCGTCGGAGGCGGGGCGGCAGCTGGCGGCGGAGACGGCGGAGGTGATTTTCGGGAGCTCGCCGACGATCGAGGATGGGCGGGCCTTCTATGCCGACGTGAAGGGGCGGATGCGGGCGTTGGGGCGCGCGCCCGAGGCGTTGAAGATCCTGCCGGCTTGCCTGGTGATCACGGGGGCGACGGACGAGGAGGCGTGGGAGAAGAAGCGGCTCCTGGACAGCCTGGTGGATATGGAGAGCTGCCTGCCGAACCTGTCGATGCGGCTGGGGGTGGATGTGTCGGGGTTCGACCTGGACGCGGAGCTGCCGGCGCTGCCGCCGTCGAATGCGAGCCGGAGCGCGCAGGAGACGCTGGTGCGGATCGCGCGCGACCGGCGGCTGACGGTGCGGGAGCTCGCGCAATACGTGGGGAGCCATGGCGGGCTGCAGATGGTGGGGCGGCCGGAGACGATCGCCGACCGGATGGAGGAGTGGCTGGAGAGCGAGGCGTCGGACGGCTTCAACGTGATGTTCCACACGGTGCCGGCGGGGCTGGAGGAGTTCTGTGGGAGCGTGGTGCCAGAGCTGCAGCGGCGGGGGGTGTTCCGGCTTGGGTATGAGGGGCGGACGCTGCGGGAGCATCTCGGGCTGGCGCGGCCGGGGAACCGGTTTTTTGGGGGGTGATGGGGGGGTGGCTTGAGTCGGGGACGCGCGCCTGGTGGGGGCTCGAGGAGGGACGGAGGCGAGCGTTCGCGCTGGAGACGGCTCAACTTGAAATTGGTTGGACCATTCAAGTTGGGTCCGGCAGGGGGAGCTTGGGCTAGCGGCGCAGTGGTGCCGTGAAGGTGGCCGGCGCATGTGCGGGTTTCCGAGAGGAGCGCGCCATTGTAGCGGCGTCTGCAGGGGAGTGCGTGTTGGCGCCTGGTTGGGAGTGGCCGCAACCAGACTCCGGTGAGCGAGAGTGCAGAGAAATTCGCACATGGCTAAGCGGGCGCTTTGGGGCACCTTTCGACGTCTGTGCTACGATCGACCTGTGTTTGAGCTCTACCTGACCACATGTCGGACCGGTCTCAATGGATTGCGTTGGCCGCTCTCTTTGGCACTCTCGGAAACGCGGCCGCATCTTGGAGCACTTGGTACGCATCGGGCGATCAGATGCAGATAGAGGTCCGTCGTGATCTTCGGGCACCAATCGAGCAAATGCGTTTTGTTGGAGGTAGAATCGATGGGACTCGGTCCGACGTTTGACTGGTGGCGACCTGGAATGTGTATGCGATCAATACTTCCAGGTCCACAACGATACCCCTGATGGATTTCGCTCTTGCAGACTGGGAATTCAACGGCGACGAACAATTGTTAGTAACGATAATATCGCGCCTCAGCCAGGGCTGGCTATCACCTACGCAGATGGCAAGCCTCTCCTGTTGCCTATTTCCGCCCCACCTGGGTCCGTCCTGCACTTTCGAGTGAGAGCGGCCTTTAACGTCTCGAGTAGGGCTTATCCGAACGCCGCTCCAACTGGGAACCCTGGGATGGAAGGGAACACTTTCTATCCGCTTGGCAGTGAAAATGGCCGGATCCTTTTGGGAACACGTCAGACTTCCAATACCCTGGTATTTTGGGCACCACCGATCGAAAGCCGCGCGCTCCATGTTTGGCTGTAGCCTTTCGGACAGGAAGCGGCGATGTCTTTAATGGGCAAGGGCACTTCTACCCCGAAGTAGATGTTGGAGGGTCTGTATATCTCCAACGGGCTTGCCACGATGCTCGGATCAGTCGCCCTTGGGAAAGTCGCCCCTTTCCTAACTCGCATAGTTATTCAGGTGTCATCAAGTTTGTGGTGGAGTGTGGGTTTCTTTGCTGCGGCGGCAGGGTTCTTATTAACCTGGACTGTCTCGGCGCTCTTTCTTCTCAACAGAGGCCATATGAGGCCGCAGGCTCGCGTTCGAGCTTCCACAGTCCGCTCAGATGATAGTGACAACGGCAAGAAGCTGTGAGTGCTTCGCGTCTCCGCAGCTCAGGTGTCGGCCGGACATCCTCGCCTGCTTCGTAGCGGT
>CAXTVZ010000062.1:0-7596 GCA_964247685.1 uncultured Acetobacteraceae bacterium | reverse complement strand
TCGCGTCTCCGCAGCTCAGGTGTCGGCCGGACATCCTCGCCTGCTTCGTAGCGGTGATTGTCGCGACCCATTTTCTGCCCCGAGAGGCAGCGACGGGCCCGAAGCCGGGTCAAGCGAGCGTCGACGCGGTCTGCCCGTTCAGGAAAAAGGTGCACCGTGTGGGGTGGGGTGGTCGTTCGCCACGGTCGGGACCTCCTGCTGGTCGCGACGCCTGATGGCCGACGGCTCCGCCAACTCAAAGCTCGAAACACGCGGGATCAAAGGGCCACGGCCCTTTGCGGGTCCAGGGCAGAGCCCTGTTGACTTCTTTGCGGGCCCGCGTCCAGGCGAGCCGCTCGCGGTAGAAGAGCGGGTCGTGGGCGTGGCGCGTGACCACCCATAGATTGCGCAGAGATGGCCCTTGGCCCGGGGCGAAACAGGTCACCGCACCGGGAACATCGTCGGATTGATGATCCCGGACGTCACGAGCTGGTTGTGCAGATACTGCGACGGGTGGATGCCTTCGAACGAGGCGTTGCCCAGGTCGGTGCGCCAGAGGCCCGTGTTGTTCGGGTCTTCGACCTGCGCGTCCATGTCGATGATGCCGGAGATGCCGTTCGCCATCGGATTTTCGCGCTGGTAGGTGTTGAAGGCTTCGCGTTGTAGCTCGATCGGCGTCGACGCGTTCGGCGAGTGCGGGCCGACATAGATCGTGCTGCCGGAGTTCGCGCTTCCGATCGCGGGCGACGAGAGCGTGAGCGTGGTGGCACTCGCCACCGTCAGGGTCGTGCCCGGTGTGAAGACGCCCGTGGTGCCGGCCGAGAGGCCGATCATTTCGCCCGCGCTGATGCCGTTGGTCGACGCGACGGAAACCGTCGTGCTGCCGCTGGCGATCGCCGCGCTGAGCGTGGTGCCGGTGGCCTCGAGGAACTGGCCGGTGGGCGAGGTCCAGCCGTCCTGCGAGGCGGTCGTGGGCGGGATGGTGAACTCCCAAACGCGGTAGCCGGCGGCGATCAGCGGTGCCGCGATCGCCGCCAGGTTCGACTCGGTGGTGGCGGCCGACAAGGGGTTGCCCCCGGCGTTGATGTCGTTGCGGCCGTATTCGAGGAGGATGTCGGTGGCGCTGATCTCGCGCGCGGCCTGGATGATCAGCTGGAGACGGTTCGCCATCTGCACGGCGGAGGTCGATCCGCGGCATAGCGAGGCGTGCGGAATGCCCTCGAGGGAACGCTGCATGTAGCCCATTGCACCCGTGCTGTCGGGATTGTCGCCGGTGCCGGCGCAGATGCTGTCGCCGACCATGAGCACCGAGACGGTCGGCACGTTCGTCTCGCCCTCGACGCTCCACGTGCCTTCGTAGCCGCCGCCCGAGTTCGACGGGATGAAGGCGTCCATGGTGTGATCGCCGGGGTCGGTGGTGCCGCGCTGATCGCCCTCGGTCAGCGCGACGCCGCCGATCGTGGCGGTGAGGCGGGTAACGCCGGTGTAGCCGCTGGTGGGGGACGGGTAATCGCCGACGTAGTGGCCGGGCGTCGACCAGGCCGAATGCGTGCGCACCATGAAGGTCGAGCCGCCGGGCAGGGCGACGCCGATCGGGTCGCTGTCGAGCACGCGGTCGACGGCGGGGATCGTGGCCGAGGTCGAGCCGCCGAAGGTCGCCTGCCAGTTCTGACCGCCCACGGTGAGCACCTGACCGGCGGTCAGCGCCGACGTGATGGTGCAGGCGCCGGAGGTGTTCACGAACGTCACGGTCTCAGACGTGAGTGCCGACGAGACGTAGGTGGGCGTCACGGCGTTGATCCAGGAGCCCGAGGGGATTCCGGTGCCGGAGATCGGCTCTCCGCGGGTGAGCGAGTTGCCGAGGGCGCCCTGCCCGACCTGGCTCGGGATGCTGGCGCAGCCGGAGCCCGGAATGGACGTGGCGGCGTTCACGACGGCCGAGTACTGCGTGGTCGGAGGGCGCACGGCGGCCGTGACGGTCTCGGTCGCGATCCGGTCCATGATGCCATCGTTGCTGATGTCGGCACCGAGATAGGAGAGGCGCAGCGCTCGCACTGGCACGCTCGAGGGCGTGTGGCAGATCTCGACGCTCATCCCGTAGGTGTCGGTCGTGTCGTAGGAACCGGAGCCGGCCGGTCTTGCGCGGTCGCACACCGGTACCCAGCGCGAAACCGCGTTTGTGACAGCGTAGGGCGGCGGGACTGTTGCTTTTGCAGACGCGCTGTACTGGGCGTGCGCGGCGCTTGCCGTCAGTGTCCATAGGACTGCGCACAGAACAGCCCGATGGATACGATGTGCCATCCTTCTCATCCCATTCGCTGGTGGAGGGGAACTGGAAGGTGAGGTCCTGTTCCGTCGCGATCGTCACGGGACGTCCAGTGCGCCTGTCTTTATCGTGCCGCCACAGGGCGGGGAGACGGCAGACATCATAACGGAGCAGACATGAACCTCGATCGACGAGGATCATGTCCGTCCCACCCCCGACCGGAAGCTCGAAACACCCGGGATCAAAGGGCCAACGCCCTTTGCGGGTCCAGGGCAGAGCCCTGGTTACTTCTTTGCGGCCCGGCCCTAGGCGACGCGCTGCACCTCGACGGTGACGTGCGAGAGCGCGCGGATCGACGCGAGGCGCTCGCGGTAGAAGAGCGGGTCGTGCGCGTGGCGCGTCACCACGGACAGCACGGCGCCGAGATGGCCGGGGCCGAGGCGCCAGACGTGGAGGTCGGTGAGGTCGTCGCCTGCGGTTTCGACGGCGCTGCGGATGCTCTGCTCGAGGGCGCGGTCGGGGGCCATGTCGAGCAGGATGGCGCCGGTGTCGCGGATCAGGGTGGCGGCCCAGCTCGCGATCACGGCGGCGCCGATCAGGCTGACCGCGGCGTCGATCCAGAGCCAGCCGAAGATGGCGGCGAGCGTGAGGCCGGCGATGACCAGCACGGAGACCGCGGCGTCGGCAAAGACGTGCACCACGGCGGCGCGCATGTTGTTGTCGCGGCCGTGGTCGGGGGCGTGCGCGTGGTCTTGGGTGTGGGCATGCCCGTGGGCGTGGTCGTGGCTGTGGCTGTGGCCGCCGGCGAGCAGCCAGGCGGAGAGGGCGTTGACCACCAGGCCGAGGCACGCGATCGGGAGCGCCTCGCCGAAGCGGATCGGCACCGGGTGGAAGAGGCGCGTCACGGCCTCGGCGGCGATGCCGAGGGCGATCACGGCGAGCACCACCGCCGAGGTGAAGCCTGCGAGATCGCCCAGCTTGCCGGTGCCGAAGCAGAAGCGGGGATCGGCGGCGTGGCGGCGGGCGAAACGGTAGGCCAGGGCCGCGAGCAGGAGGGCGCCGGCGTGGGTGGACATGTGCAGCCCGTCGGCCACCAGGGCGAGCGAGCCGAAGGCGGCGCCGCCGGCGATCTCGATCACCATGGTCACCGCGCAGAGGGCGACCACGTTCCTCATGCGGCGCTCGGCGCCGGCGTGGCCGGCGCCGAGGAACATGTGGGCGTGGGGCGTGAGCAGGCCGGCGGTGGCGGGGTTCTCGGTGGTCATGGGGGGCTCCCGCGGGCGTGGCCGGGACGTGGGGTGGGGCTCAGGCGGACGTTACCAGCTGTTCGAGATCGGCGCCCTCGTTGAACAGCGCGGCGCGCCAGCCGGCGGCGCGGGCCGCTTCGACATTGGCGGCGGCGTCGTCGACGAACAGGATGTTGGCGGGGGCGGTGTCGAGCTCGCGGGTGACGCGGCGGAAGCTCTCGGGGTCGGGTTTGCGGACACCGAGCTCGGCCGAGAAGAACAGGCGCTCGAACGGGGCCGCGTCGAACCTGCGGGTGATGGCGGCGGCGTTGTTGGTGAAGATGCCGAGCCGGTACCGGGCCGCGAGGCCGGGAAGGGAGGCGAACAGGCGAGCGTCCGGGGCGAAGGGGGCGAGCCAGATCGCCCAGGCCTCGTCGGCCGCGACGGGGCGTCCGGCGAGGCGGGTCAGGAAGGACGCGAGATCGTCGGTCGCGGCACGGCCGTCATCGAGGCGGTCGCCGATCGCGCTGTCGGCGAGCCGGGTGCGGAGGGCCGCCTCGTCGAGGCCGGAGAGCTCGAGCAGGCGCCGCCAGCGCCGCTCGGGGCGGAAGTGCAGGAGCACGCCCGCGAGATCGAGGAGCAGCCAGGGACGGCCGTCATCCACCTGCGGGGGCTGGGGCATCAGAGGGTCTCGAGGAAGGTCTCGTAGGCGTCGGCGTCCATCAGCTCCTCGAAGGCGTCGGTGTCGTCGGGCTCGAGATGGAACAGCCAGGCCTCGCCCTCGGGGTCGCGGTTGAGGAGGCCGGGATCCTCGACCACCGCCTCGTTCACCTCGGCGATCTTGCCGGCGAGCGGGGCGAAGATGTCGTTGGCCGTGCGGTCGCTCTCGACCACGGCGCAGGCTTCGCCCTCGACCACCTCGCGGCCGGGCTCGGGCAGCTCGACGAAGACGATCTCGCCCATCGTGTCCTGGGCGTGGTCGGTGATGCCGATCGTGGCGGTGCCGTCGTCCTCGAGGCGGATCCATTCGTGATCGCTGGTGTAGCGCGTCTCGGCCATCGGCTCCTCGGCGTTCTGCAAGGGGGTCGGAAGTGCTTCGTGGGCCAGGCAACGCATCGTGGCCGCGCTGGCGAGGCCGCGGGCTGGAGGCAGGAGCAGGCTAACCAGGGGCGCGGAGCAAGACAATCCACCGAGGTGCTGCATCGGGAGGGGCGCCCGGCGGCGAGCGGCTTTGCCTCGCGGGGGGCGGGCGGCCTATATGAAGGCCACGGAAAGCGTGAGCGGTGAGACGATGCCCGACCAGACACCCACCCTGATCGAAGCCGGCGGGATGCTCGATGCCGGGCGCGGCCTCGCCTCGCCTGTTGCGGCCAAGCAGCCCTTGAGGGTGCTGCTCGCGGGGCCGCGCGGGTTCTGCGCCGGGGTGGACCGGGCGATCCGGGTGGTGGAGGAGGCGCTGCGGCGCTACGGGGCGCCGGTCTATGTGCGCCACGAGATCGTCCACAACCGGACCGTGGTGGAGGCGCTCGAGGCCAAGGGGGCGATCTTCGTCGAGGAGCTCGACGAGGTGCCGGGCGATGCGCCGGTGGTGTTCTCGGCGCATGGCGTGCCGAAGACCGTGCCGGCCGAGGCGGAGCGGCGGAACCTGATGTATCTCGATGCGACCTGTCCGCTGGTCTCGAAGGTGCATCGTGAGGCGGAGCGGCATTTCGCGGATGGTGGGCCCGAGCAGCGGCATATCCTGATGATCGGGCATGCGGGGCATCCGGAGGTGGTGGGCACGATGGGGCAGCTGCCGCCCGGCGCGATGACGCTGGTGCAGTCGGCCGAGGAGGCGCGGACGGTGGCGCCGCTCGACCCGGGCATGCTCGCCTTCATCACGCAGACCACGCTGTCGGTCGACGATACCGCGGAGATCGTGTCGATCCTGCGCACGCGGTTTCCGCTGATCGAGGGGCCGAAGCGGGAGGATATCTGCTACGCGACGACCAACCGGCAGGAGGCGGTCAAGGCGATCGCGCCGAGCTCGGACCTGGTGATCGTGATCGGCAGCCCGAATTCTTCGAATTCGCAGCGGCTGCGGGAAGTGGCCGAGCGCACCGGGGCGGGGCGCGCGGTGCTGGTGCCGAAGCTCGCCGAACTCGACTGGTCGGTGCTCGAGGGCGTGCGGACGCTGGGGATCACGGCGGGGGCGTCGGCGCCGGAAGCGTTGGTGCAGGAGATGGTGAACGCGCTGGCCGAACGTTACGCGCTGACCATCGAGGAACTGACGGTCAAGGAAGAGGACGTGATCTTCAAGCTGCCGGCACCGCTCGAAGCGGCGCGATGAACGCGTGGCGGTCTACACCGAGGTTTCCGACGAGGCGCTGACTGCGTTCCTGGCCGACTACGAGATCGGGTCGCTGCTGGCCTTTCGCGGCATCGCCGAAGGGGTGGAGAACAGCAATTTCTCGCTGCGGACCACCGGCGGCGACTTCATCCTGACGCTTTACGAGCGGCGGGTGGCACCGGAAGACCTTCCCTGGTTCATCGGGCTGATGCGGCATCTGGCGGCGGCGGGGCTCGCCTGCCCGCTGCCGGTCGCCGGGCGCGACGGCGCGGCGCTGCGGCAGCTGGCGGGACGCCACGCGGCGATCACGACCTTTCTCGTGGGTGTGTGGCCGCGGCGGGTGCTGCCGGGGCATTGCCGGACGCTGGGGGCGGCGCTGGCGCGGCTGCACCGGGCGGGCGAGGGTTTTGGGCCGCGTCGCGCGAATGCGCTGGGGCCGGAAGCGTGGGCGGCACTGCTGGCCGACAGCCGGGCGCGCGCGGACGAGGTGCAGCCGGGGCTGGGTGCCGAGCTGGAGGACGCGCTGGCGAGTATCCTCGCGGACTGGCCGCGCGGGTTGCCGGAGGGGCACATCCATGCCGACCTGTTTCCGGACAACGTTTTTTTCCTCGAGCACGAGGTGTCGGGACTGATCGATTTCTATTTCGCCTGCACCGATGCGTTTGCCTACGACATTGCCGTTTGTCTGAACGCCTGGTGCTTCGAGCCGGATCGGCAGTTCAACGTGACGAAGGCGCGGCTGCTGCTCGCGGGCTATGAGAGCGTGCGGACGCTCGAGCCTGGCGAGCGCGCGGCGTTGCCGGTGCTGGCGCGGGGGGCGGCGATCCGGTTCCTGCTGACGCGGCTGTATGACTGGCTGAACACCCCGCCCGAGGCGAAGGTGACGCGCAAGGACCCGCTCGAGTATCTCGCAAAGCTGCGGTTCCATCTGCGCGCCGGGACGGAGGCGGCGTATGGACTCTGATGGTGGCGCGTTGCCGGTGGTTGAGATCTGGACCGATGGTGGGTGCAAGCCGAACCCCGGGCCCGGTGGGTGGGGGGCGCTGCTGCGGTTCGGCACGGTGGAGCGCGAGCTGCTGGGGGGCGAGGCGGCCACCACCAACAATCGGATGGAGCTCACCGCGGCGGCGTGCGCGCTCGAGGAGCTGAAACGGCCCTGCCGCGTGCGGCTTCACACCGACAGCGAATACCTGAAGAACGGGATCACGCGCTGGTCCACGGGATGGGTGCGGAAGAACTGGCGGTCGAGCACGGGGGATCCGGTGAAGAATATGGATCTTTGGCGGCGCGTGCTGGAAGCGGCGAAGCCGCACGAGATCGAGTGGCTGTGGGTGCGCGGGCACTCGGGGGATGTGAACAACGAGCGGGTGGATGTGTTGGCCACTCGGGGGCGGACGGAGCGGATGGTGTCTTGAGACCAGGGGCTCTGCCCCTGGACCCCGCCAGGAGGGAGGCCGTCGAGGGACCTGCCAAATGTAAAAGGGGTCTGGGGTTAAGACCCCAGCGGGGTCCAGGGGCAGAGCCCCTGGCCTTACTTCAGGAACTCCACGCAGAGCCTCTCAAAGGCCCGCGGCGCAGTCACGTTGCAGGCGTGGCCGCCATCGAGCCGCACGAGCTTGGCACCCGGCAGCGCGGCGGCGAGTTGTTCGGAGGCGAGATCCGGCACCAGGACATCGTCGCGGGACGCGATCACCAGCGCCTTGTGCGTGACGGCCGACAGGTCGCCGGCGTCGAAGCGGCCGGCGGCTTCGATGCGGGCGATGATGTTGGCGTCGGGCGGGAGATGGGCGAGGGCC
>CAXTVZ010000061.1:0-16222 GCA_964247685.1 uncultured Acetobacteraceae bacterium | reverse complement strand
GTGGAGGCGGACGACGGTGCCGCGCCACGTGAAGAGGGGGATGGACCAGGTCATGGAAGAAGAGTTGGGGCTCTGCCCCAAACCCCGCCAGGAGCCGGCGGCTCCTGGACCTGGCTATTGTTATGCGGGTCCAGGGGCGCTTGCTCCTGGCGGGGTGTGGGGCAGAGCCCCGCGTCTTCTTCTGTCGTAGGCCCAAAGCGCGAACGCCTGGATCAGGGCGGGCTCCTTCAGGTGGTCGAACCTCCCCGAAGCGCCGCCATGGCCGGCCTCCATGTTGATGCGCAGGAGCATGGGAGCGTCGCCGGTCGCGTGGGCGCGCAGGCGGGCGATCCACTTGGCGGGCTCCCAGTAGGTGACGCGCGGATCGGACAGGCCGCCCAGGGCCAGGATCGGGGGGTAGTCCCGCGCGGCGACCTGGTCGTAGGGGGAATAGGCCAGGATGCGGTCATAGGCCTCGGCGTCGGCGAGCGGGTTGCCCCATTCCGGCCATTCGGGCGGGGTGAGCGGCAGAGTCGCGTCCGACATCGTGTTGAGCACGTCGACGAAGGGGACCACGGCGGCGATGCCGGCCCAGAGGTCGGGGCGGAGATTGGCGACCGCGCCCATCAGCATGCCGCCCGCCGAACCGCCATTGGCGACGATGCCGCCGGTCTCCGCGTGGCCCGCCGCGATCAGCGCTTCGGCGCTCGCGATGAAGTCGGTGAAGGTGTTGGTCTTGCGCTCGCGCCGGCCGTCGAGGAACCAGTTCCAGCCCTTTTCCGAACCGCCGCGGATGTGGGCGGTGGCCCAGATCCAGCCGCGATCGACCAGGCTGAGCGAGACGATCGAGAAGCGCGGCTGCATCGGGATGCCGTAGGAGCCGTAGCCGTAGAGCAGCGTCGGGCACGCGCCGCGCTCGAAGGCGTCGGCGCGGGCCAGCAGCGTGATGGGGATTTCGGCGCCGTCGGGGGCGGTCGCGTGGAGGCGGCGCACGACGTAGAGCGCGGGATCGTGGCCGCTCGGGACCTGCTGGGTCTTGCGCAGGGTCGCGGCGCCGGTGGCCATGTCATAGTCAAACGTCTGGCGGGGCTGCTTGGGACTTTCGTAGTTGTAGCGGAGCACCGTCGTGGCCCACTCGTACGAGCCGCCCAGCGAGAGCGCGTAGGCGTCGTCGGCGCCCGAGACGATGCGTTCGGAGCCGTCGGTGCGATCGGTGATGACGATGCGGTCGTTCGCGTCCACCCGCTCGACGCGCACGAGATGATCGCGAAAGGCGGCGAGTGCCACGATGAAGCGGCCGGGCTCGTGCGGGCGGAAGTCCTGCCAGTTCGCGCGGGAGGGATCTTGCCAGGTCTTCTGGTCGAAGTCGGGCGCGGCGACGAGTTTGAAGTCGGTCGCGCCGTCGGCGTTGGTGCGGATGATGAAGCGATCGTCCCAATGCTCGACGTCGTAGCGGACGCCCGGCTCGCGGGCGGCGAGCACGCGCGGCATTGCCTCGATGTCGGAGGCCGGGATCAGCGACACCTCGCTGGTTTCCTGGTTGCCGCTCTCGATCGCGACGTAGCGACGAGAGGCGGTGCAACCGACGCCGATGAACATGCCCTCGTCGGGCTCGTGGTAGACGAGCACGTCGTCCGTGGCGGTGCCGCCAACGGGCCTGCGATAGATCTTCGAAGGGCGGCCGTTGTCGTCGCGGAACGTCCAGAACAGGAAGCGGCCGCACGGGGAGAAGGTGAAGTTGCCGGTGGTGCTCTCGACCGGCTCGCCGACGGGGGCGCCGTCGGCGATGCGGCGGAGCAGGATCCGGTAGACCTCCGAGCCCTGCCGGTCCTCGGCCCAGGCGTAGAGAGAATGGTCGGGCGAGTGGTGGGCGCCGCCGAGCTGGAAATAGGCGCTCTCGCGGGCGAGCGCGTCGCAGTCGAGCAGGATCTCCTCGGCGGCGGCGGTGGCATCGCGGGGGTGGCGGGCGTGCACAGGCTGCTGCGCGCCTTCGGTGTAGCGGATGTAGTATTGCCAGGCGCCGTCGGGGCTGGGGACGGAGCTGTCCACTTCCAGGATGCGGCCGCGCATCTCCGCGAAGATGCGCGCCTGGTCGTCGGCGGTGCCGGCGAGCACGTCCCTGGTGTAGGCGTTCTCGGCCTCGAGATGCGCGCGGATGTCGGCGCGGAGCACGGCGGGGTCGCGTAGGACGCGCTGCCAGTCGGGATCCTTCATCCAGGCGTAGTCGTCCGTGCGCACGCGGCCGAGCTGCTCGATGGTGACCGGCTCGCGGCGTGCCTCTGGGGGCGCCTCCGGGGTTGCTACGGGCGGGGTCATGGTCGTGTCCTCACGAGAGCCTGGCCGGGCATGGCGCCCGACATCGCCGCCGATTGCAACCGCTGGCCAGTGCGGAGCCGAGACGGCAGAAATCGGGCGTGATCGCGGGCTCTCCCTTCCTGTCCGGCTTCGCGCTGTCGGCCGCGCTGATCGTGGCGATCGGGGCGCAGAACAGCTTCGTGCTGCGGCAGGGGCTGCGGCGGGAGCATGTCGGCACGATCGTGCTCGCCTGTGCCGCGGCCGATGTGACGCTGATGGGAGCGGGTGTCGCGGGACTGGGCGCGGTGCTGCGGCGGCTGCCGGGCCTCGCCGCGGTGCTAACGGTGGGCGGCGTCGTGTTCCTCGCCGGCTACGGGGTGGGCGCGCTTCGCCGGGCGATCCGCCGGCCTGTCGGCCTTGCGTCGGACGGTCCTGCGGAGGCGCTCTCGCGACGCGGCGCGCTGCTGCGCACGGCCGGCTTCACGCTGCTCAACCCGCATGTCTATCTCGACACGGTGCTGCTCGTGGGCGCGGTGGGGGCAGCCCAGCCGGCGGGCGGCAGGCTCGCTTTCGTGGCGGGTGCAGGGTCGGCGAGCGCGCTGTGGTTCGCAGCGCTCGGCTACGGGGCGCGCCTGCTGGCGCCGGTGTTCCGGCGGCCGGCGGCCTGGCGGGTGCTGGACGGCCTTGTGGGTGCGACGATGCTGGCGCTGGCGGGGGAGCTGATGGTGCGGAGCGGCGGTTGAGAAGGCCAGGGGCGCCCGCCTGGACACCGTCAAGGGCGGGGCCCTGACAAGCAGGGTTCCAAGGGACGACCGTCCCTTGGCGGGTCCAGGGCAGAGCCATGGCCTTCTTTTACCTCAACCCAGACGCTGCGGCATGCGCGGCAGAATCAGATGCATCAGCAGCAGGGCCAGGAGATAGGCGCCGGCCGCACAACCGAACAGGCTCACATAGCTGCCGGTCGCCTGCAGGATGACGCCGGCGGCTTCCGCCACTCCCATGCCGCCGATGGCACCCGCCATGCCGCCGAGACCCACCACGCTCGCCACCGCGTTTGGCGGCTGGGTGTCGGAGACCAGCGTGTAGAGGTTGGCGGAGAAGCCCTGGTGTGCTGCCGCAGCGAGCGCGATCAGCAGCGTCGCCGGCCACAGGCCGTGCACCAGCGGTGCGAGGCAGATCGGCACGACGCACAGCGCGCAGACCCCGAACGCGACCTTGCGGGCGGCCAGCGGCGACATTCCGCGCCGGATCAGCGCCGAGGAGAGCCAGCCGCCGGCGATGCTGCCGACGTCGGTGATCAGGTAGATCGTCACCAGTGGCGCGCCCATCTGGGCGATGTTCAGGCCGTGGGCGCGGTGGAGGAAATCCGGCACCCAGAACAGGTAGAACCACCAGACCGGGCTGGTCAGGAAGGTGCCGACCACGAAGGCCCAGGTGGCACGGTGGCGCAGCAGTCCGAGCCAGCTTTCGCGCGCGGGCCGCAGCGCGTCGGCGCCGTCGCTCTGGATATAGGCGCGCTCGGCGGCCGACACGCGGGCGTTGGACTGCAGCGGCCGGTAGAACACCAGCCAGGCCAGCAGCCAGAGCAGGCCGAACGCTCCGGTCACCACGAAGGCGGCGCGCCAGCCGTAGCGGATGGTCAGGACCGGCACCAGCAGTGGCGTGATCAGCGCGCCGATGTTGCTGCCGGAATTGAAAATGCCGGTGGCGAACGCCCGGTCCTTGCGGGGGAACCACTCGCCCACCGTCTTGATCGCACTCGGGAAGCCGCCGCCCTCGCCCAGGCCCAGCAGCATGCGGGCTGCGGAGAAGCCGGTGACCGTGCGCACCAGGCCGTGGCCCATCGCCGCGATGCTCCAGACCAGCACCGCGCCGAACAGGCCCCAGCGCACGCCGATCAGGTCGACGATGCGGCCCGCGCCGGCGTAGCCGGCCGCGTAGGCGAGCTGGAAGAAGAACACGATGTGGCCGTAGTCGAGGTCGTTCCAGCCGAGATCGTGGCTGAGCGTCGGCTTGAGGATGCCGATCACCTGGCGGTCCATGTAGTTGATGGTGGTCGCAGCGAAGAGCAGTGCCACCACGGTCCAGCGGATGCGGGTCATGGTGCCGGCGGCGGCGGCACTTCGTGGCGCGGCCGCGGTGGCGACCGGGCGTTCTCCTGCGATCGACATGCTCGTCTCCCCTCTCCCGTCGCGCCGGTTGGCCCGGTCGTCGTTCGGATTGCTGCTCAGACGGACGGCTTGTCGCCGTCCCGCGTGTAGTCGTGCGCGGCGAAGCTGCCGCCCTGGAAGCGGGTGGCGACCGGTGCCACCGGTGCCGGCGCCGCCTCGATCGCCGCTGCGTAGGCTTCGGCATCCTGCACGGGGTGGTAGCCGAGCCGCTCGGCGGCGGCATTGTCCCACCAGCGCCGCCGGTTGTTCGACACGCCCCAGACCGCCAGGCAGCCGATCGCCGGCGCCTCGATCGCGCGGCGCACCAGGGCCAGCAGGTCGTCATGGCCGAGCCAGGTGCTGAGATGGCGGCGTTCGGTGGGGGCCGGCAGCGCGCTGCCGATCCGGATCGCGACGCCCTCGATGCCGTGCTTGTCCCAGTAGAGCCGGGCCATGGACTCGCCCCAGGCCTTGCTCAGGCCGTACAGCCCGTCCGGGCGGAAGGGCGCGTCGAGCCCGAGCATCTGGCCGGCCTCGTGCATGCCGAAGGCGTGGTTGGAACTCGCGAACACCACGCGCCGGACGCCGTGCCGACGGGCGCCCTCATACAGCGCCGAGAGCGCCCGCAGATTGTTCTCGATGATCTCGTCGAGCGGACGCTCGACGCTGGTGCCGGCCATGTGGACCGCGACGTCGATCCCACGGAGCACGTGGTCGACCACCGCAGGGTCGCGGAGGTCGCCCAACACCCGCTCCTCGCCGGGACCTGCCGCCGCGATCGGTCGCAGGTCGTGGCTGCGGAGACGGTGGCCGGCGGCGAGCAGGCCGGGGCGCAGCACGGTGCCGACCGCGCCGGCCGCCCCGGTGAGTGCCACACGGAGCGGGGAGGCGTCGGGGTCGGACGAAGACGTCATGGCGGCTTCTGCTTCCGTCGCAGGTTGCGGACCCTGGGCCGGCTCCGGATATTGGTCAATCCGACCACCGCCCGGAGCGACGACGATGAGTGGCTGGCAGCCGAGCACGCGCTATCCCGATCCGGCGATCCAGGCGCTGGAGCCGGAATTCGCGCACCTGGTGCTGTTCAACGCCAGCATCGAGCGGCTCGCCACCGGCTGCCGCTGGAACGAAGGACCGGTCTGGTTCGGCGACATGCGCGCGCTGTTCTGGAGCGACATCCCGAACGACCGCATCCTGCGCTGGGACGAGGAGACCGGCGCGGTGTCGGTGTTCCGTCGACCGTCTGGCTTTGCCAACGGGAACACGCGCGACCGGATGGGACGGCTGGTCACCTGCGAGCATGGCGGCAGGCGCGTCACGCGCACCGAGCATGACGGGCGGATCACGGTGCTGGCCGACCGGTTCGCCGGCGCGCGATTGAACTCGCCGAACGACGTGGTGGTCGCGCGGGATGGCGCGGTGTGGTTCACCGATCCGCCCTTCGGCATTCAGGGGTTTTACGAAGGCGAGCGCGCGGAGTCCGAGATCCAGGCGCAGGTGTATCGGCTCGGTCAGGACGGCGCGCTGTCCGTGGTGGCGGACGACGTGGCCGGTCCGAACGGCCTGTGCTTCTCGCCGGACGAACGCATCCTCTACCTGGTGGAGTCCCGCGCCCGGCCGCGGCGGATCCTGGCGTATGACGTCGCGGGCGATGGCGCGCTCGGCAACAAGCGCGTGCTGGTCAGCGCCGATGATGGCGGTGCGGCGGACGGCATACGCTGCGACGCGTTGGGAAATATCTGGGCCGGCTGGGGCACCGGCGAGGGGCTGGACGGGGTGGTGGTGTTCGCACCCGACGGCCGGCGGCTCGGCCGGATCGCGCTGCCGGAACGATGTGCCAATCTATGCTTCGGCGGTCGCAATCGGAACCGGCTGTTCATGGCGGCCAGCACGTCGGTCTACTCGCTGTTCGTGGCGGTGCAGGGGGCGGTCTCGGAGCGGACGACATCAGGAGGCGAAGAAGGCCAGGGCTCTGCCCTGGACCCGCTAAGGGCTAGCCCTTAGAACCCATTTGTTACTATGGGGAACGATGCCGGGCTTGAACTCCCCAAAGTCGGGGGGATCCAAGGGGCTCGCCCCTTGGCGGGTCCAGGGCAGAGCCCTGGCCTTCCGCTACAGCGTGCCGCCCCTCGCGCGCGCAGCCGCAGCAGGGTGCGGCGGCACAAGCAGCCTGTCACCGTCGAACAGTTTCTCCCGCAGCGTCCCCGGACGATAGGCGGTCTTGTAGGCGCCGCGCGTCTGGAGCTCCGGCACCAGCAGGTCGACCACGCGCTCGAAATCGCCGGGAACGACGGCGTAGCTGAGGTTAAAGCCGTCGATCCCGGTGATGGCGGCGAAGTCGATGAGCGACGCGGCGACGGTGGCCGCACTGCCGACGACGACCGGGCCGGCGCCGCCGACGCCCACGTGCTCGGCCACCTCGCGCACGGTCCAGCGCCGCGTGGGATCGGCCACGGTGAAGTTGGCGAGCGCGGTGCGTCCGGCGTCGTTCTCGACATGGCGGAGCTCGGTGTCAGGAGCCATGCCGGCGAGATCGACGCCGGTCCAGCCGCCGATCAGGGCCAGCGCGCCGTCGAGGCTCACGCAGTCGCGGTAGCTCTGCAGGAGGGCGGCGGCGGCGGCGGCGGTCGCGGCCACGATCGCGGTCATCATCGCGAACACGCGCACCTCGCGCCCGGCGGCCTGCACCGCCGCCCGCAGCTTGGCCACGCGCGGGGCGAGCACGGCGGCACTCGGGCCGGACACGAAGACGCACTCGGCATGGCGGGCAGCGAACGCGATGCCCGCGGGCGAGCTGCCGGCCTGGTAGAGCACCGGGGTGCGCTGGGGCGAGGGTTCCCAGAGCGCGACGGCGTCGACGCCGCTCGCCGCCGGGCCGTCGTGGCGGACGGGGTGGACGCGGGCGGGATCGGCGTAGAGGCCGCGCGCGCGATCGGCGAGCACGGCGCCCTCCTCCCAGCTGCCTTCCCAGAACTTGTAGACGAGCGACATGACGTCGTGAGCCTGGGCGTAGCGGTCGTCATGCGCGATCTGGCGGGCGTGGCCGAACGCACGGGCGGCGCTGTCGAGATACGAGGTGACGATGTTCCAGCCGATCCGGCCGCCGGTGAGGTGGTCGAGGGTCGCGAAGCGGCGGGCGAGCAGAAACGGCGGCTCGTAGGTGGCGGAGACGGTGACGCCGAAGCCGAGATGCTCCGTCACCGCGGCCATCGCGGGCACGAGCAGGGTGGGGTCGTTCGCCGGGATCTGGGCGGCGGTGCGCAACGCGGAGGCGGGCGAGCCGCCATGCACGTCGTAGGCGCCGAGCACGTCGGCCAGGAAAATCCCGTCGAACAGGCCGCGCTCGAGCAGACGGGCGAGCCCGGTCCAGTGCGCGAGGCTCGTGTAGTCGGTGGAGCGGTCCTCGGGGTGGGTCCAGAGGCCGGGGGAGAGATGGCCCACGCAGTTCATGCTGAAGGCGTTCAGGAGGAGCTCGGTCATCGGCTGCAATTTGCCAGAAAAACACGGCCGACCCACGATCATGTTCGGTTTGGAGGGAGGGTGCGGCTTGTCCAGCCAGCGTGAGGTCGTCGTTGTCGGCGGGGGGCTGTGCGGGGCGGCGACCGTCATCCACCTGCTGCGCGATCATGCGCCGGACGTGGCCGTGACCCTCGTCGAGCCGCGCGCCACGCTGGGCGCCGGCTTGGCCTATGGCACCACGGACGCGGCGCACCGGATCAACGTCGCGGCCTCGCGCATGTCGCTGTTTGCCGAGGAGCCCGAGCAGTTCGACGCCTGGGTCCGGGCGCGGGGCATGCCGGAGCGCGATCCCGAGGGCGCCATGGCGGATGGGCGGCTCTATCCGCGGCGTGCGTTGTTCGGCGAGTACATGCACGAGACGCTCACCGCCGTGGTGGAGCACGCAAGCGGCGCCCGGTTCCGCCACGTGGCGGATCGGGCGGTAGCGGCTGCGCCCGAGGGCGGGGGCTGGTCGGTGCGGCTCGCCGGCGGCGACGTGCTGCGCGCGGACATCCTCGTGCTCGCGGTCAGCCACAGCGCGCCGGACCTGCCCCCGCTGCTGGCGGGGCTGCGGGGCGAGCCGGGCCTGGTACCCGATCCGTGGGCGCCGGAGCGGCTCGCTTCCCTGCCGCGCGACGGCGACGTGCTCGTGGTGGGCACGGGACTGACCGCCTGCGACGTGGTGGCGAACCTGCGCGGCAACGGACACCGCGGACGCATCCTGATGCTGTCCCGCCGCGGCCAGCTGCCGCGGCCGCGCACCACGCTTCCCGTGAGCGCGTTCGGAGAGTTCGACCAGGCGCCGGCCGAGACCGCGCTGGCACTGCTGCGGCGCGTGCGGGCGGCGATGCGGGCGGCTCGCGCGCTCGGGCGGCCGTGGGAGGACGTGATCGACGCGCTGCGATCGCAGGCGCGGGTCGTGTGGGGCGCGCTGCCGAGTGTGGAGCGCCACCGGCTGCTGCGCCACCTGCGGCCGTTCTGGGATGCGCATCGCTTCCAGTCCGCACCCCCGATCGACCGGCTGATCGGCGCGGGACTACGGAGCGGCGATCTGACCCTGGTCGCGGGCGCGCTGGTCCGCGTCGAGCGCGCGCCGGACGGGTTGTTCGCGGCCGAGTTCCGCAGGCGCGGGGACCGGCTCGGCCGGACCGAGCGCGTCCGGGTGGCGGGGATCGTGAACTGCACCGGTCCGGGACACCGCTCGGTGGTCGGCGGCAACCCGCTGCTGCGGTCGCTGGCCACCAGCGCCGGATTGCACGCCGACGAGTGGCATCTCGGCATCGCGGTCGACACCGGCAGCCGGGTGATCAGTGTGGGCGGTGCTTGGCCGAACCTGTTCGTCGCCGGGCCGCTGGCGCGCGGCACCCATGGCGAGCTGATGGGACTGCCGCAGGTGAGCGCGCAGCCTCGGGAAGTCGCGGCCAGCGTGGCCGGGCTGCTGATGTCCGGGTTGGGAGAAGAAGGCCAGGGCTCTGCCCTGGACCCGCCAAGGGACGGTCGTCCCTTGGAACCCTGATTGTTGATGATGGCGAAGCCTGGAAGCACAGACTTGGACGACGCACTCCGTGCGCCCGACGCTTGTACTCAAGTCTGAAGTATGGGTTTTAAGGGCTGCGCCCTTAACGGGGTCCAGGGGCAGAGCCCCTGGCCTTCGGCCCGATGACAGCTCTCCGAGCGTTGCAACACGGTTCGTTTCAGGTAGCGTCGGATCGGCAGGAGAGTGCTCGATGACCGAGACGACGCCAGTGGATCGGCCACCAAGCACCGACGTCGCCTCGATGCGCGCCGATCTCGCGCGCGGCGAGCGGGCGCTCAAGGAGAAGCGCCTGCACGAGGCTGACGGGATCGCGCTCGACCTGCTCGCGCATCATCCGCATCTGGCGCAGGCGCAGGCGCTGCGGGCGTTCGTGGCCTCGGCGCGCGAGCGGTTCGACGAGGCGATCGTCCTGCTCGAGGCCGCCACGAGCGGCACCGACGAGCCGAACTGGCTGGCGCTGCTGTGCAACATGTATCGCCGCCGCTTCCGGCTGGATGACGCGCTGCTTGCCGGCAAGCGGGCGGTCGCCGCAGCACGGGGGGCGGCCCGGCTCACGCCGCTGCTCGAGCTCGCGCGGATCCATCTCGATCGGAACGAATCGAACGAGGCGGCCGAGGCCTTTCTGGCCGTGCTGGCGATCGATCCCGAGCATGCGGGCGCCCATCTCGGGCTCGGCCAGGTGCTGCTCGGGCGCGGCGACTACGCGCCCGGCTGGATCGAATACGAGTGGCGCAACAAGCTGCCCGAGGCGCAGGGGCGCACGCCGGCGATCAAGGGGGCGGCGTGGAACGGGATGGTGCTGCCGCGGGGCCGGCTGCTGGTGATCTGCGACCAGGGGTTCGGCGACGCGTTCCATTTCGCGCGGTTCCTGCCGGCCGCCGCCGGGCGGGCGCGCGAGATGGTGCTGGCGGCGAGCCCCGAGATCCACGCGCTGCTGGCGCGCATTCCGGGCGTGGCGCGCTGCACCCCGGCCTGGGCGGACGTGCCGGGGTTTTCCGCGCACGCGCTGATCTCCTCGCTGCCGGGGCTGCTGGAGGTGCGGCGGGACACGATCCCGGCGGAGGTCCCGTATCTCACGCCCGATCCGGCGCTGGTGGAGACCTGGCGCGAGCGGATCGGCGGCGCGGGGGGGCGCCGGGTGGCGATCTTCTGGTCGGGGCGGCCGACGCATCCGAACAACGGCCGCCGCTCGCTGCAGCTGGCGCAGCTGGCACCCGTGCTGGACGCGCTCGCGGGGGCGCATGTCGTGTCGATCCAGAAGGAGCGTTCCGAGGAGGACGCGGCCGCACTCGCCGCACGGGGCGTGCTCGATCTCGGGCCCGAGCTCGCGACGTTCGATGCGACGGCGGCGGTGCTCGCCAACGTCGACCTGCTGGTCACGGTGGACAGCGCGGTGGCCCATCTGGCGGCCGCGATGGGCCGGCAGGTGGCGATGCTGGTGCCCAACCCGGCCGATTGGCGTTGGGGCACGGGCTCGACCAGCTCGCCGTGGTATCCAACGATGCGGCTGCACCGGCAGCGCACGCCCGGCGACTGGAGCGGCACGATCGCGGAGCTCGCGGCAAGTCTCGGCTGAGACGCCCTCTCGCGGACCGGGCTGCTCGTCGCCATCTAGGCGATTGGCATTGCCGAACCGTGAGGAACACCGCTTGAGCCGTTTTCTTCTCCTGGCGCTCGTTGTTCTGTCGGCGCTCGGACCGGCCGCGGCCGCGGAAAGCACGCCCGTGGTCAGCAGCCACACGAACGTGGCGTTGGTGTCCGAGACCGACGGCGTGGCACCCGGCAGGCCGTTCCGCGTGGGACTGCGGTTCCGCATGAGCCCGGGCTGGCACATCTACTGGCAGAACCCGGGCGATGCGGGGCTGGCGCCCACGGTCACCTGGACGCTGCCCGCGGGCGCACGCGCCGGCGACATCGAGTGGCCGACGCCGGTGCGCGACGTGGACGGCCCGATCGTCAGCTACGCCTATACGGGCACGGTGCTGCTGCCGGTCGCGATCACGCCGCCGGCGGGAAGCGGGCCGGTCGATATCCAGGCGAAGGCGGACTGGCTGGTCTGCGAGCGGATCTGCGTGCCCGAGAGCGGCACGTTCCAGCTGTCCCTCCCCGCCGCCGGGGTCGCGGCGCCCTCGGCGGACGCGGGGCTGTTCGCGGCGACCGACGCGCGGCGGCCGCAGCCGAGCCCGTTCACGGCGACGATCACGCCGGATGCGAAATTGGTGGTCACCGGCGCCGGGCTCACGCCGGCGCGGATCGCGGCGGCCTGGTTCTTCCCCGCGGCGTGGGGGCCGGTCGACCAGAACGCGCCGCAGTCGGTTACGCGCGCCGCGGACCGGCTCACGCTCCAGCTCAAGCCCGGGCAGCAATGGTCGGCGAAGGCACCGCTCGCGGGCGTGCTGGTGTTGCGGGATCGCGCCGGCAACGAGAGCGACCTCAGCGTCACGGCGCGGCCGGGTGCGGCGCCGGCGGGCCCCAGGCGCGGGCTCGGGCTCGGCGACGCGCTGCTGCTGGCACTCGCCGGCGGGCTGGTGCTCAACCTGATGCCCTGCGTGTTCCCCGTGCTGGTGATGAAGGGGCTGGCGATCGCACGGCTCGGCGGGGCGGCGGGGCGCGCGGTCCGGATGGAGGCGCTGAGCTACGCGGCCGGCATCGTGGTGACGTTCACCGCGGTAGGCGGGCTGCTGCTGGGGCTGCGGGCGAGCGGGTCGGCGGCGGATTGGGGGTTCCAGTTCCAGTCGCCGTTGTTCGTGGTGGCGATGACCTGGCTGTTGTTCGCGATCGGGCTGAACATGTCGGGGCTGTACGAGATCGGCGGCGGCCGGCTCGCCGGCGTGGGCCAGGGGCTGGCCGGGCGCTCAGGGCATGCGGGCAGCTTCTTCACCGGGCTGCTCGCGGTGCTGGTGGCCACCCCATGCACGGCGCCGTTCATGGGAGGTGCCATCGCGGCGGCGGTCGCGAGCCCGGCGGCCGAGGCGCTCGGGATCTTCGCGTGCCTCGGGCTCGGGCTGGCCGCCCCCTCGGTGCTGCTGGCGGCAGCCCCCGGGCTCACGCGCCGGCTGCCGCGGCCGGGGGCCTGGATGGAGGTGCTGCGCCAGGCGCTCGCCTTCCCGATGTACGGGGCGGCGATCTGGCTGCTCTGGGTCGCTTCCACCGAGGCCGGATCGACCGCCGTGCTGCTGGCGGCGGTGGGTCTGGGACTGCTCGGCTTCGGCGCCTGGGCGCTCGGACGCGCCCAGCGTGCGGCGAGCTGGGGGCGTCATGTCGGGCGGGCGGCCTGCGTGGTCGCGGCACTGCTGACGCTCGCGCTGCTGCCCGACGTCATCCGGCTCGGGGGCACTGCCACCGCGGGGCCGGTGGCTGACGCCGCCGGCATCGAGAGCTATTCCGACGCGCGGCTCGCCTCGCTGCGCGCGGAGGGCCGCCCCGTGTTCGTCGACATGACGGCCGCCTGGTGCATCACCTGCCTGGTGAACGAGCGGGTGGCGCTGTCGCCGGCAGCGGTGCAGGACGCGTTCACCGCGCATAAGGTGGCCTACCTGAAGGGCGACTGGACGCGGCAGAATCCGGAGATCACCGCGTTCCTGCACGCCGCCGGGCGCGACGGCGTGCCGCTCTACGTCTACTACCCCGCGCACGGCGCGCCGGTCGTGCTGCCGCAGATCCTCACCCCGGCGCTGGTTCTCTCGAAGGTCCAGTCTTCATGATTCAAACGGTCTCCTGAACCTGCGGAGCCTGCCATGAGCCCTCGCCTCTGCTTCGCGCTCGTCGCCCTGCTCGGTCTGCCCGGCACCGCCCGCGCCGCGGCGACCGTGGGCCAGCCCGCACCGGACTTCACCGCGACCGACAGCGACGGCCATGCGGTGCATCTCGCGGACCTGCGCGGTCGCACGGTGGTGCTGGAATGGACCAATGACGGCTGCCCGTTCGTGGGCAAATGGTATGGCAGCGGCGCGATGCAGGCGCTTCAGCGCGACGCGACGCGACGCGGCGCGGTGTGGCTGTCGGTGATCTCGTCCGCGCCCGGCGAGCAGGGCTTCGCGGATGGGGCTCGGGCCGATGCGCTGACGGCGCAGCGGCGTGCGGCGCCGACCCATGTGCTGCTCGATCCGAGCGGCAGCCTCGGCCATCTCTACGGGGCCTCCACCACGCCGGACATCTTCGTCGTGACGCCGTCGGGCGTGCTCGCCTACGCCGGCGGCGCGGACAGCATCCCGTCCACGGACCCGGCCGACGTCGCGCGCGCCGAGCCCTATGCGCGCGAGGCGATCGCCGCGGTGCTCGCGGGCAAGCCGGTCGCGCACGCGGTGACGCGCCCCTATGGGTGCTCGGTCAAATACGCGAGCTGAACGCGTCATGCCGGGCTCGAACCGTCCCGGTAAATCGCAAATCGAGACGATGTAACGGGCGGCCCGCGTCCCAACATATTGATCTTGATGTCCCAGGCGAAGCAACGCTTGTCGAGAAGTGGGCCGAAGCGTATCTTAGTCGCTCATGGCGGCTGCGCCGGTATTGCGACGGCCATGATGGCGTTGCCTCAGCCGCCTTATGATTGACAGCTTCCAGCTGACGGACGTCCGCGACCATAGCGGCGTGCACGTCTCTGGCTGTCGAACACCACGACCTTTTCAGGAAAGATCACGACGATGTCAGCGAAAGACGTAAGGCTGGGCGCGGATGCCCGTGCCAGGATGATGCGCGGCGTCGACGTGCTCGCCAACACGGTGAAGGTCACGCTCGGTCCGAAAGGCCGCAACGTGATGATCGACAAGAGCTACGGCGCGCCGCGGATCACCAAGGACGGCGTCACGGTCGCCAAGGAGATCGAGATCTCCGACAAGTCCGAGAACATGGGCGCGCAGCTCGTGCGTGAGGTCGCATCGAAGACCAACGACACGGCCGGCGACGGAACCACCACCGCGATCGTGCTGGCGCAGAGCATCGTGCGCGAGGGTGGCCGCGGGGTCGCCGCCGGCCTGGCGCCGATGGAGCTCAAGCGCGGCATCGACCGTGCCGTGACCGCGGTGGTCGAGGAGCTGCAGAAGCGCAGCCGCAAGATCACGACCCAGGCGGAAACAGCCCAGGTCGGCACGGTCTCGGCCAATGGCGATGCGGCGATCGGCCGGATGATCGCGGATGCGATGGAGCGGGTCGGCAAGGAAGGCGTGATCACCGTCGAGGAGACGAAGGCGGTCGACACCGAGCTCGATGTCGTGGACGGCATGCAGTTCGACCGCGGCTATTCCAGCCCGTATTTCGTCACCAACAGCGAGAAGATGACGGCGGAGCTCGCCGATCCGTACATCCTCATCTTCGAGAAGAAGCTGTCGGGACTGAAGACGTTCCTGCCGCTGCTCGAGAGCATCGTGCAGGCGGACACGCCGCTGCTGATCGTGGCCGAGGACATCGACGGCGAGGCGCTGGCGACGCTGGTGGTCAACAAGCTGCGCGGCGGCCTGAAGGTCGCGGCCGTGAAGGCGCCGGGCTTCGGCGATCGTCGCAAGGCCATGCTCGAGGATATCGCGACGCTCACTGGCGGACAGGTGATCTCCGAGGATCTCGGCATCAAGCTCGAGAATGTCACGCTGGCGATGCTGGGACGCGCGAAGAAGGTCCTGATCGAGAAGGAGAACACCACGATCGTCGACGGGGCTGGTGACGCGGACGCCATCAAGGCGCGCTGCAACCAGATCCGCGCGCAGGTCGAGGAGACCACGTCCGACTACGATCGCGAGAAGCTGCAGGAACGTCTTGCGAAGCTTGCCGGCGGTGTCGCCGTGATCCGCGTCGGCGGCGGTAGCGAGATCGAGGTGAAGGAGCGCAAGGACCGCATCGACGATGCGCTGAATGCGACCCGCGCCGCGGTCGAGGAAGGCATAGTGCCGGGTGGTGGCGTGGCGCTCGCGCGCGCGTCGCTGATCCTGGCGACGCTCAACGCCGAGAATGCGGACCAGAAGCTCGGCATCGAGATCGTGCGTCGCGCGTTGCAGGCGCCGTTGCGGCAGATCGCCGAGAACTCAGGCGAGGATGGCGCGGTGATCGCCGGCCGCGTGCTCGAGCACGACAGCTACGATTACGGCTTCGACGCGCAGACCGGCGAGTTCAAGGACCTGGTGGCGGCCGGGATCATCGATCCCACCAAGGTCGTTCGGGTGGCGCTGCAGAACGCGGCGTCGGTTGCGGGACTTCTCACCACCACCGAAGCGATGGTGTCGGAGCGTTCGCCGCGGGCGTCAGCCGAGGGCGGCATGGGTGACGCAGGGGGCATGGATTTTTGATCGCGACAGACAGCAAGGGAGCACTGCAATGCCGTTCACGATGAGCTATGGCGCGCCGGCGCCTGTTCCGGAAAAGCCCGCAGCGAAAGCGAAGAAGGCGCCGCCGGCCGCCAAGTCTGCCGCGCCATCGAGGCGCGACACGCTGAAGAACAAGGCCGAGGCCCTGTTCGATCCGGCGACGACGCCCGAGCCGACCGACGCGAGTTAAGAAGGCAAGGGGCTCTGCCCCTTGACCCCGCCAGGAGGGAAGGCCCTCCTGGACCTGCCAATTATAAAGTGGGGTTTGGGGCCAAGGCCCCAGCGGGGTCCAGGGGCAGAGCCCCTGGCCTTCTTCACAGCACGAAGAAACCCACACTGGCCACCAGCATCACGAGTGTCGCAATCCACCCGCCAACCATCATGGTGCGCGGCAGGACCAGGCGTCCCATGATCCGACCATTGCCAGCGACCAGCATGATCGCGGCCATCACCGGTGCCGCGAGAATGCCGTT
>CAXTVZ010000060.1:0-16339 GCA_964247685.1 uncultured Acetobacteraceae bacterium | reverse complement strand
GCGAAGCGACGCGGCCTCCCTGCTCCGGGGCCGGGTCGCGCGGCACGACCCGGAGGGCGGCCTGACCGAACTCGATTGCGCCGGCACGACCCTGATCCTGCCGCTAGTGGACGCGCCGGCCGGCACCGTGCTCCGGCTGCGCGTGCCGGCTCGCGAAGTGATTCTGGCGCTCGAACCGCCAGGTGCGATCAGCCTGCACAACATCCTCACAGCGGCGGTCGCAGCGATCGGGGCACCCACCGGCGCGGAGCTCGCGGTCGAGCTGCGCCTTCCGGGCGGCGCAGCACTGCTCGCGCGCGTCACGACCGATGCGGTGCGCCGACTCGCGCTGGCCCCTGGCCGGCCCGTGCTGGCGCTGGTGAAATCGACATCGATCGCCATCGTGGGAAGGGACGAGGGATGAGCGAACCGGACTGGCTGCTGTGGGCGCGCGAGGCCCAGGCGATCGCGCAGACGGGGCTCGCCTTCACCCGCGACCCCTACGACCGCGAGCGCTACGAGCAGCTCCGCGCGCTGGCCGCCCGGATGATCGCGGCGCGCGGCGGCCTCGAGCCCACGGCGGCGACCGCGCTGTTCGCGGCCGAGGAAGGCTACGCGACGCCCAAGGTCGACGTGCGCGGCGCGGCGTTCGACGCCGAGGGCCGCATCCTGCTGGTGCGCGAGACAATGGATGGCGGACGCTGGACGCTGCCGGGCGGCTGGGCCGATGTGAACCAGACCGCGTCCGAGTGCGCGGTGCGCGAGATCGAGGAGGAGACCGGCTACACGGCGCGCGCGCTCAAGCTCGCGCTCGTGCACGACCGCGCCCGGCAGGGCACCGGCCCGCCGGGCCGTTCTCCATCTACAAGCTGTTCTTCCTGTGCGAGCTCACCGGCGGGGCGCCGCGCGAGAGCCTGGACCGGCGCGTCGGCGTTCTTCGCCGAAGGCGAGCTTCCGGCTGATCTGTCGATCGGACGCACGCTTCCCCATCAGCTGACGCGCCTGTTCGCGCATCGGCGGGATCCGTCGCTCGCGACCGAATTCGACTAAGAAGGTTGGGGCGCTGCCCCAAATCCCGCCAGGAGGGAAGGCCGTCGACGGACCTGCCTATTTGTAAAGGGGTCTGGGGCCAAGGCCCCAGCGGGGTCCAGGGGCAGAGCCCCTGGCCTTCTTCATGTCCGCCGCAACCAGATCTCATCCACCGCGTGCAGCCCACTCTTCCGCACCACCAGCCTGGCCCGTTCCCGGCTCGGCCGAATGTTCTCGACCAGATTGGGAAGGTTGATCTCCTGCCAGATCCGCCGCGCGGTCGAGACCGCCTCGGCGTGCGTCAGGTCGCGGAAGTGGTGGAAATACGAGCTCGGGCGCTGGAACACGGTGCGTTGCAGGGCGAGGAAGCGCTGGACGTACCATTCTTCGATCTGCGTGGTTTCGGCATCGAGATAGATCGAGAAGTCGAAGAAGTCCGACGTGACGGACGCCGCACCCGTCACGGTCTGCAGCACGTTCAGCCCCTCGAAGATCAGGATGTCGGGCTGGTCGATGCTCTGCACCTGGTCGGGCACGATGTCGTAGCCCTCATGGCTGTAGACCGGCACCTGCAGGTGGCGGTGGCCCATCTTGGCCGCCGACAGGAAGCGCAGCATGCGGCGCAGGTCGTAGCTTTCCGGGAAACCCTTGCGGCGCATCAACCCGCGGCGCTCGAGCTCGGCGGTGGAGTAGAGGAAGCCGTCGGTCGTCACCAGCGCCACGCGGGGATGCGCGGGCCACTGCGCCAGCATCGCCTGGAGCAGGCGTGCGAAGGTGCTCTTGCCGACGGCGACCGAGCCCGCGACACCGATGATGTAGGGCACGGGCGCGGTCGGTCGGCCCAGGAACGCGCTTTCCACCACGTTGTGCAGCGAGCGCGCGGACATCACGTGCAGGTTCAGGAAGCGCGACATCGGCAGGTAGATGTCGGCGACGTCGGCGAGCGAGACCGGCTCGTTCACGCCGCGCAGCTCCTCAAGCTCGGCGGTCGACAGCGCGAGCGGCGTCGCCGCCCGAAGCGCGGACCACTCGGCGCGGTTGAACACCAGATAAGGACCGCCCTTGCGGGTATCGCGCGGGGAGATGACGTTCATCATGCCGCGCCCGCGCCGGGATAGGCGGCGACGAGCTCGGCGATGCGGGCGGGATCGGTCTCCTCCATCACGCGGCGGGCGAAGCGCACGCAGTCCTCGAGCTGAAGACCACGGATCACCTGCTTCACGCGTGGAATAGCCGACGCATTCATGCTGAACGAGCGAAGCCCGAGGCCGAGCAGGAGAGGCGCCACGCGCGGATTGCCGGCCAGCTCGCCGCAGATGGAAACCGGCTTGCGCAGTCGCAGTGCCGCCCCGGTCGTCTCTGCAATGAGCCGGAGCACGGCGGGATGCAAGGGGTCGTAGAGGGAGGCGACCTCGCTCGAGCCGCGATCGACCGCCAGCGCGTACATCGTGAGGTCGTTGGTGCCGATCGAGAGGAAGTCCGCCTCCAGCGCCAGCACGTCCGCCATCAGGGCCGCACCCGGCGTCTCGACCATCGCACCCAGCGGGGGCAGCGGCACGGGCAGCTTCACGCCGCGGCGGCGCAGGCGGCGGGCGACCCGGTCGAGGGCGGCGCGCGCGGCGCGGAACTCTGCGAGCGTGGTCACCATCGGCAGCAGGATGCGCACGGGGCCTTCGTTCGCGACCGACAGGATGGCGGAAAACTGCGCATCGAGCAGCGCGGGCTGGGCCAGCAGCAGCCGCAGGCCGCGCTTGCCCAGCGCCGGGTTCGCCTCGCGCTCGCGCGGCACCAGGCCCGCTTCCTCGAGTGCGGGGCTCTCCTTCTCGCCGCCCCAGTCGAGCAGGCGGATGGTCACCACGTCGCCCGCCATGGCGCGCACGATCTCGCGATAGGAGACCGCCTGCGCCTCCTCGTCCGGCACAGTCTCGGCGGCGATGAACAGAAATTCCGAGCGGAGCAGCCCGATCCCGGTGGCGCCCGACTGGACGATCAGCGGCAGCTCGGCCGGGAGCTCGAGATTGGACTGCAGCTCGACGCACTCGCCGCTCGCGAGCTCGGCGGGCAGGCGGCGCAGGCGGAGCAGGCGCTGGCGCACGCGCGCGTGCGCGGCCACCCGGCGGCGGGCGTCGGCGAGGGTCGCCGCGTCCGGGTCGAGCAGCACCACCCCGGCCGTGCCGTCCACCACGATCGTGACGCCGGCCCGCACCGCATCCCCTACCCCGCCGGCCGCCATCACCGCGGGGATGCCCAGGGCGGCCAGCATGATGGCGGTGTGATCGGTCACACCGCCTTCCTCGGTGACGATGCCGGCGACCCGGGTCGGGTCGAGCAGGGCCACGTCGGCGGGCCGGAGCCGGTCGGCCACCAGGACCGAGCCGCGCGGCAGGTCGCCCAGCGCGCGGAACGGGGCCTGGGCGAGGTTGCGCAGCAGGCGGCGGCCGATCTCGCGCACCTCCTCGGCGCGGCGCTCGAGCGAGGCGCCGTCCTCCTCGGGGAGTGCGAGCATGCGGCTGGCGATCAGCCCCACCTCGTCGGAGACCGCGCGCTCGGCAGAAACGAGCCGATCGCTCACGCGCCGCCGCATGCCGCGCAACAGCCGCGACGAGGAGAGCATCTGCCGGTAGGCGTCGAGCAGGGGGCTCAGCTCCTGCTGACTGTCCTCCGGCAGGAGCGTGAGGCGGGCGCGGAGCTTGGCGAGCTGGCCGAGCGAGCGCTCCACCGCCCGATCGAGGCGGGCGAGCTCGGTCTCGACCTCCGCGGCCGCGATCGGGCGGCCGGACGCATCGGGCTCGCCCTCGCGGGTCGGCCAGGCGGTGCCGATCGCCACTCCGTCGCAGGCGCCCCGGCCCGGGAAGCGCCGCGCGGACGTTGGCTCCGCGGCAGGACGTCCCGGCACCCGCTCCGCCGCGGGACGCCGCTCGCGCGTCTTGTCAGTCCTGTTCGCCAAAGCCGCCCTCGACGAGGGCTGCCAGCGCGTCGAGCGCCTCGCGCGCGTCCACGCCGGCGGCGACGAGTTCGATGGTGGAGCCGCGGCCGGCGCCCAGCATCATCAGCCCCATGATGGAGCGGGCGGCGACGCTCTGGCCATCGCGCTCAACCTCGACCGCGGCGGCGAAGCGTTCGGCGGTGGTGACGAACTTGGCGGCGGCGCGGGCATGCAGGCCGCGCAGGTTGACGATGGCAAGCGTGCGGCGCAGCACCGGTCCGGCGGCCTCGGTCATGCCGGCCGCCGCTCGCGGGAGCTCACCCCTTCCCGCCGGACGCGGGCCAGATCGTCTTGGCGCCGGGCACGCCCCAGTCCTTCGTGCCGGCGGGCGGCCATTCCTTGATCCCGTTTGCCGGCCATTTCCGGGCCAGGTCCTCGAGCGCGCCCGAGACGCAGGCCGAGCCGCCGAGGCAGGCGGCGGGCAGGTGCGAGGCGGCTGCGATGTATTTGCGGCCGGCGGCCTCGGCCCGGTCGACGCATTCGGCGAGCGTGAACCCGGCGCGCGCCTTGGCGAGCTTGACCAGCATGGGAAGGTTGACGCCGGAGATCACCTCGACCCCGCCGCGCTGGAGCATCGACAGGCAGAGATTGCTCGGCGTGCCGCCGAACATGTCGGTGAGCAGGATCGCGCCATCGCCGGTGTCGACCTCGTCGACACTGGCGAGGATCTGCGCCCGCATCTGGTCCATGTCGTCGTCAGGCCCGATCGCGACGGTCGCGACCTGCGCCTGCGCGCCCACCACATGCTCCATGGCGCTGCGCATGGCGTCGCCGAGAGCGCCATGGGTCACTAGAACCACACCGATCATGGATGCGCACCCGCTCCCGTCATGATCCGCCGGCGTCGCCCCACGCCAAGCTCCCGATGCAGCACCGTCACCACGCCCCTTGCCTCGCCTTCCGTGCCAGTCAGATGGGCGGTTCGAAACCGCTTCGCCATGTTCCGGACGCGCCTCGCGAAGGTGTGTCGCCCACCTGTGCACCCGATGGCAACGGTTGCACAATTTTTTCCCGTGGTGACGAAACACGGCACCGGGCGTCTCGAAAGCGACATGGTCCCCTGCGCGAAGAGCCCGGTGGCCGAATCTTTCGCAATGAAGCGAGCGACTTGCGGATCGAGTCTGGTGCGTGGTTGCAACATGGGAACGCGGTGCGGATTTTTCAAAAAATCTGCAGCGAACATCTCAGCCGGCGCAGCCGGATGGCCCGTGAAACGGGCGTGAGAGACGCGGCCGGGGGTCGGGCGCGGATCCAGGCGGCCGTCACGCAGGTTGCCGCGAGTTGACGGCTTGCCGCGCATCGCAGCGCGGTCGGATCCGTGCCGGGATCCGCGGCCGGCGGGCGCGACGCGGGTCATCGAGCGCCTGTCAATCGCATCCTCGCGCATGGGCAGGATCGTGGTCCTGTCCGCACGCGGCAGGCCCATGCAGAGAACGACCCGACCCTGGCACGCCGCCACCCCGATCATGCGAACGCTCCGGCGACCGTGCTCAGCGCGCCGGTCGCGGCCGCGAGTGCGGCCGCCGCCTTGTCGGGCGCCGACGCCTCCCACGGGTCGAATCCGATGATCGGCACGCCAGGAACCGGTGAGGGTCCAGCACGCAACGGCAGCCGCGCCGGCCGCGTGCCTCCGAGCCCGAGCGCCAGCGCGAGGGTGACGGGCGCCTCGTGGGGAAATCGCAGCAGCCCCACGCCGCGCACCTCGAGGATCCCCGCCAGGCACGGCGGCGGACGGGCCGCCCCTCGCTCGTCGATCTCGACCCGGTCGTCCGCCACCAGCACGAAACCGCGCCCGATCAGCCGCAGCGCCAGGTCCGATTTGCCGGCGCCCGACGGCCCCAGCAACAGAAGCCCTCGTCCGTCACGCGCGACGCAGCTCGCATGAACCTGCACGGATCTGCCTCGAGCCTTGCTCGGACTGCCACAGCGGCAGCCCGGGGGAAACCTAGCACGGCAGTGATTGAGAGGGAGCTAACGCGCCGCTATCGTCGATCGATGATGCTGGACACGCGCGACGCGCCGGGCACGCCCCTGGCCATGCAGGCCCGGGCCGTGACCGACGGGGGCGACCTGCTCGGCGAGGGGCCGGTCTGGCATGCCGGCCGCGGCGTGCTGACCTGGGTGGACATCTACGGACGCCGCCTTCACGAGCTCGATCCCGCCACCGGTGCGCGCCGCCACTGGATCATGCCCGACCGCATCTCGTGCGCGGTTCCCCGTCGGGATGGCGGGGGAATGCTGGTGGCGCTCAGCCGCGCGCTCGCCATCTTCGACCCCGCGACCGGTCGGCTCGACGAGGTCGCCACCCTCGACGCCGACCCGCGCCACCGCTTCAACGACGCGAAATGCGGTCCCGATGGAAGGCTCTGGATCGGCACGATGAACGAGGAGGACGAGCAACCCACCGGCGCGCTCTACCGCTTCGACAGCGAGGGGCTGCACCTTGTCGAAGGCGGCATCGCCATCAGCAACAGCATCGCCTGGAGCCCTGCCGGCGACACGCTCTGGTTCACCGACACGCCCGAGCGCCGCATCCGTGCCTACGATTTCGATCCCGTGCGCGGCACCATCTCGAACCGTCGCGACCCGATCGCCGTCGACGGCACCGACGCGTTCCCGGACGGCTCGGCCGTCGATGCGGACGGCCATCTCTGGAACGCGCAGTGGAACGGCGGCCGCGTGGTGCGCTACGCGCCGGACGGGCCCGTCGAGCGTGTCGTGCCGATGCCCGTCAGCCGACCGACCAGCGCCTGCTTCGGGGGTGCGGACATGACGACGCTGTTCGTCACCTCGGCGGCCTGCGACCTGTCACAGGCCCAGCTGCGGCGCGAGCCACATGCGGGCGCGGTGTTCGCGGTGGAGACGGGGATTCGGGGTGTGCCCGTCTCGGCTTTCGCGTTCTGACAAAGACTCCAGGGCGTCGTGCGAAGCACGCCTCCAGCGTGACGCCCTGGACCCGCAAAGGGCTCTGGTCCTTTGGTCCCGTTTATTGTTCGGGACCGTCAGATCACTTCCATCCGTAACCATGCCTTCACGAGTACGCGCGCATTCTCGCGTGGCCTGCACTGCTCCGGCATCCGTCTGCCTGGGAGCATCAACGCCACGATTTCAGGGACAGAGCGCGCGACATGCCTGACCAGATCGCTTGCGCGGCACACGATGCGGGGACGGACGCAATCGACCTGTTCCTGCGGGCGGCATCCCGCAACCCGGCAGCGCTCGCCGTCAGGACCGCGAACGTCACGCTGAGCTACAACGCGTTCGCCGCCCGCGTGCGCGGCCTGGCCGCGGCGATCGTCGGCCGCAAGATGCGTGCGAGAATCCTGATCGCCGTTCCTCCCGGGCCCGACGCGTACGCGGCAATGTTCGCGAGCGGAATGGCGGGCGCGGTCTACGCGCCGGTCAACTTCAACGCGCCGCTCGCCAAGCAGCTCGCGATCTGCGCGCGCTTCGATCCCGACATCGTGGTCGCAACGAAGCAGGCGTGGACGCAAATCGCCGCCGGCGCGCCGCACGCCACACTGCTCGATCCCGACGACCTCGGCGCCGAGGGATGTCTGCCGGGCCAGACACCGCTCGCGGCTCCCGTCGCGCGCGAGGCCCGGCACGAGCTGGCCTATGTCATCTTCACGTCCGGATCGACCGGCCGGCCCAAGGGCGTGGAGATCACCCGCGCCGCACGCGACCATTACGTCGCCTGGCTGGGCACCGGGCTCGACATCCGGCCGGGCGACCGCCTCTCGCAATACGCGAACATCGCCTTCGATCTCAGCGTCATGGAGATCTACGGCGCGCTCTGCCACGGTGCGAGCCTGCATCCGCCGCGCGGCTCCGGCGACCGGCTGTTCCCGGCAGCCCTGATGCGTCGCGAGAACCTGACCCACTGGATCTCGGTTCCGAGCGTCGTCAGCCTCATGCGCCAGGCCAACGAACTGACCGGCGAGTACCTCCACTCGATCCGGCGCTTCGTGTTCTGCGGCGAACAGCTGACCCCGTCCCACGCGCGCGACCTGCTCCGCGCAGCACCGCACGCCATCGTCCAGAACACGTACGGCCCAACCGAGGCCACGGTGTCGATGACGTCCGTTCTCCTCACCGTCCCCGATCTTCCCCGATTGACGCAGGCGAGCGTGGCGCTCGGTACGCCGATCCCCGGCATGGACATGCGCCTCGTGGGCGGTCCCGATGACGACGAGGGCGAGATCGTCCTGTTCGGTCCGCAACTGGCGCGCGGCTATCTCGCGGATCCGGACACCACCGCCCGCGCCTTTCGCTCGATGGAGACCCGAACCGGGGTGGAACGCGGATATTTCACGGGCGACTGGGCGCGCCGCATCGACGGCGATCTTTATTTCCAGGCGCGCACCGATTTCCAGATCAAGCACAAGGGTTATCGGATCGAGCTCGGCGAGATCCAGGCGGCGCTGGCCGCATCCGGGACTGCGGACGCGGTGGTGTTCGTGGCCGACGACAGGCTCGTGGCGGTCGTGGAGAGCCCGGTCGCGATCGCGACATGGCCGGACCAGCTGCGCCTTGCACTGAAGCGACTGCTCGATCCGCATGCGGTGCCGGACGAGATCGTCGCGGTGCAGCAGCTGCCGCGCAACGACAACGACAAGATCGACCGCAACGCAGCGGTTGCGCTCTACTCCTCGACCAGGCGCAGGCGCGCTGTGCATCGGGACTGATCCAAGGGCACGGCCAGGGGCTCTGCCCCTGGACCCCGCTGGGGCCTTGGCCCCAGACCCCATTTGTCACGGGTTGAGCTGCAATGGCGAACGGGTGGGTCGGTTCGATGCCGTTTCGCTCAGGCAGCCACGCCAGTGCTGCAGCATGTGCTCGAACGGCGCGTGCTTTCCGTGCAGCGCGACGACGATCACCGCCAGGACCGCGGCCAGCGCCAGCCGTGGACGCGAACCGCAGAGCGGGTCGGGCGGCAGGAACCGCAGCAGCACGGCCGCGCCGGCGAGCCCCACCGCCGCCCCCAGCACCACCTCGGGCGGCGTGTGGAATCCGAGTGCGAGCCGGGAGGCGCCGACCGTGACTGCCACGAGAACCGCGACGGCGGAACTGAGCCTGCGCCCGGCGCCGAGCACGCGCACGAGGCCCGCATAGACGATCGCCGCGCAAGCCGTGTGACCGCTCGGGCTCGCCATGCCGGGGGCGCAGGCGAAGCCGAACACGAGTTTCAACGCCAGGATGGCAGCGAACGTCGCGGCCACCACGACGAACCACATGGCCGCGGCGCGCCTGTTGCCGGCGAGCAGCAATGCTGCCAGCCCTGCCGCCGCCAGCGGCAACGTGACGGCGGCATCGGCGAAATCGGTCAGGAACACGCGAGCACCGTTGCGCTCTGCCAATGCTCGCCCAGATCGGCCGCAGAGGAAGGAGTTGCGTCATGGCCGGCACCGCGAAGAAGACCGATCCCGAATTGTGGGAGAAGACCAAGAACGCCGTGACCGAAGGCGACAAGGGCGGCAAGCCCGGCCAGTGGTCGGCGCGCAAGGCGCAGCTCGCCTCCGCCGAATACAAGAAGCAGGGCGGCGGCTACGCGGGGAAGAAGAGCAGCGACAACCACCTCCAGCAGTGGACGGACGAGAAATGGGGCACGAAGAGCGGCAAGCGCTCGGAGGACACCGGCGAACGTTACTTGCCCGAGGATGCCCGCAAATCTTTGACGGCGGATGAATACAAGCGGACCACCGCGAAGAAACGTGCCGACACGAAGAAGGGCAAGCAGTTCTCCGCCCAGCCGAAGGACGTGGCGGCCAAGACCGCGCACTATCGCGAAGGCGGGGATCTGGCCTCGCTCACCCGGACCGAGCTGCTCGAACGGGCCCGCACCAAGGGCGTGGCCGGACGGTCCCGTATGCGCAAGGACGAGCTGGTCAAGGCGCTGTCGTAAGACGCAGGGCTCTGCCCCAATCTTCAGCTCCGAGCCTGCGCGATCGCCTGCCTGAGCTCCCCCGCCTCGATCATGCCGGGGAACACGTTGCTCCCCACCACCATCGTCGGCGTCCCCTGCGCGCCGAGCGCCTCCGCGAGTGCCAGGTTCGCCGCCAGCTGCTTCGTGATCGCGGGATCGGCCATGTCCGCGGCCAGCCGCACCGGGTCGACCCCGGCACTGCGGGCGGCCGCCGTGACATCGGTCACGCCGGTTCCGAGGAACACGCGCTCCATGGCGACGTAGCGACCCTGGCGGCCGGCGGCGAGGATCGCGCGCGCCTCCACGACGCTGTTGCCGCCCAGGATCGGGATCAGCCGATAGACCACCCGCAGCCGATGGTCGCTCGCGATCGCGGCGTCGATCGTGCCCGCCATCTTGCGGCAGTACGGGCAGCGCGGGTCGTAGAACTCGGTGAGCGTGACGTCGCCCGCGGGATTGCCGGCCACCGCGTCGCCGGTCAGCAGCTCGGCGTGGTGCGTGGCGGCGGCACTCGCCTGGTCGGCGGCCTGAGTCTTCGCGTCCGCATCGCGCAGGCTCACCACGGCGTCGCGCAGGATGCTCGGATCGCTCTTCAGCGCCTGGCGGACGATGGCCACGATCTCCGCACGCTGCGCCGCCGTGAACACGCTCGGGACCGGGCTGTAGGCCGGGGCATCGGCCGCGGCCGAACCCGCCGCGAGCATCAGCCCGAGCATGGCGGCACCCGCTCTCAGCATTCGCATCCTCGCACCTCTCCCGCGTGACCGGCCGGTTATTGCCGCCCCGGGAGGATGCGTCTATGGGGGCCGAGCCTTGGGGGAGCCGGGTCTTGGGAGAGGGAGAGCAAGTGACGGACGCGGGATCACGCCGGAGAGGATACCTGCCGGTTCTCGCGACCAGTCTGGCTCTTGGCCTCGGCGCATGCGGCACCTACGGCGCGGTCAAGGGCCTGCTGATCGGCGAGAGCGGCACGGGCGCGGACCGGCATCTGACCGGCTTCATCGGCGGCGTGGCCGTCGACGAGCCGCAGGCGGCGATCGTCGGCCGCGAGATCCTGCGCCGCGGCGGCAACGCGGCCGATGCCGCCGCCGCCGTGGGGCTCACGCTCGCCGTAACGCTCCCCTCGCGCGCGTCGCTCGGCGGCGGCGGCGCCTGCCTCGCGTTTACCCCCGAGCGTGGTCCGCATGAGCGCGGCGTGGTGACCGCGGAGCTGTTCCTGCCGCAGCCCGCGCGCGGCGGTGGCGACCGCCCGGCGGCGGTGCCGATGCTCGCGCGCGGCCTGTTCGCGCTGCAGGACCGGCTCGGGCGCACCCAGTTCTCCGAGCTCGTGCAGCCCGCGGAAACGCTGGCGCGCCACGGCTTCCCGGTCTCGCACCTGCTCGGCACCGACCTCGCCGTGGTGGGCACGCCGCTGCTGGCCGACCCGGGCGCGCGCGCCGTCTTCACCACGCCGGACGGCGTGCCGGTCGCCGAGAACGACACGCTGATCGAGGGGGATCTCGGCAACACGCTCGAGCAGCTCCGCCTGGTGGGTCCGGGCGCGCTGATCAACGGTCCGGTGGCGGCGGCCTTCGCCGCGGGCGCGGCGGTTGCCGGCGGCGGCGTCACGCAAGACGATCTCCGCGCCGCACAGGCGACACTCGCCGACCCGATCACGCTCGCCGGCACCGGCCACAACAAGGGCCTGAACATCGCCTTCACGCCGCTTCCGGCCGATGGTGGGATTTCCGCCGCGCGCGCGTTCCGGCTGATCGAGCGCGACCCGGACGCGGTCACCGATGCCGGTCTCGCGGAGTCGCAGGCCGCCGCCAGCTATGCGCGGACCACGGGAGCCGCCGCCGACGCGATCCTTGAGGCCCAGCTGCCGCCGGGCACGCTGCCGCCGCTGCCGGCCTCGACCTCGTTCGTGGTGGTCGACCGCGCTGGCGACGCGGTGGCCTGCGACCTGACGATGGACAACCTGTTCGGCACCGGCCGCGTCGCGGGCAGCACCGGCATCGTGCTCGCGGCCTCGCCGGCCGACCATCCGCGCCCGCTGCTGCCGCTCGCGATCGCCTATGACCGCGCGACCGGCGACTTCCGCGCGGCGGTGGCCGCCTCGGGCCAGAACGAGGCCGCCGCAGCCGCCGCGAGCGCCCTGTTCCACACGCTCGAGGGTCGCCGCTCGATCGCGCACACCGACACAAAGGAGGGCCGCGCCAACGTGATCGCCTGCCCCGACCTGCTGCCCGGCGGCTCAACCACCTGCGGCGGGGCCACCGACGAGCGCGGCACGGGCCTCGCAATCGGCAACGACTGACGGCGTGGCCGCACGGTGCTGAAGATCGGCGCCGGCGCCGCCCGCACCACACCCTTCCTGGCGATGGATGTCGTCACCCGCGCCAACGCCCATGCGGCGTCGCTGCCATCGGGCGCGCCGCGGGTGATCCGCATGGAGGTGGGCCAGCCTGCCCTCGGTGCGCCGGCGGGTGCGTGGGCCGCCGCCAGCGACGCGTTCGCCGCGGGCCATGCGCTCGGCTACACCGAGGCGGCCGGGATCGCGCCGCTGCGCGCGCGCATCGCCCGGCACTATCGCGACTGGTATGGCGCGGAGATCGATCCGGCGCGGATCGTCGTGACCACCGGCGCCTCGGGCGGGTTCCCGCTGGCCTGGCTCGCCTCGCTCGATCCGGGCGACGAGGTGGCGCTGGCGGCCCCGTACTACCCGCCCTACGTGAACGTGCTGGCAGCACTCGGCTTTCGCGTGCGGCTGATCGAGGCCGAGGCGGCGGCGGGCTTCCAGCCGACCGTGGAACAGCTCGAGGCCTCGGGACCCCCGCCCGCTTCCCTGCTGCTCGCGAGCCCGTCGAACCCGGCCGGCACGCTGATCCCGCCCGAACGGCTCGCCTCGCTCGCCGCCTGGTGCCGCACGCACGGCGTGCGGCTGGTGAGCGACGAGATCTATCACGGGCTGGTGTTCGCCGGATCCCAGTCGACATTGGCGACCGACCCGGACGCGATCGTGGTCGGCAGCTTCTCCAAATACTGGTGCATGACCGGCTGGCGCGTGGGCTGGCTGGTTCTGCCGGAAGCACTGGTGCGTCCGGTCGAGCGGCTGGCGCAGAACTTCTTCATCAGCGCGCCGCATGTCTCGCAGCTCGCGGCCCTGGCCGCACTCGATTGCGGGGCCGAGCTCGACGCCCGCGTCGCAGGCTACGGGCGCGCGCGGGCGCATCTGGTGGAGCGTTTTGCGGCGGCGGGGCTGGCGCCGGCGGTGCCTGCGGAAGGCGCGTTCTACATCTACGCGGACGTCTCGCGCTGGGGCGACAGCGAACGTTTCTGCGCACGCCTGCTCGACGAGGCCGGTGTCGCGGCCACACCGGGCCTCGACTTCGACGCCCGGCGCGGCGGCCGCTTCGTCCGCTTCAGCTATTGCGGCCCGGAAGCCGACATGCACGAGGCGGCCGTTCGCATCGGCGCCTGGCTCGATCGCGGCTGATCACTCAGCCGCTTCGCTTCCTTTTCCACCGAGCCACTCGTCGACCGCCTCGCGCGAGGCGAACACCGCCTCCTTGAAGGAGCCGCGCGAGCCGTCCGCGCGCGCGATGCCGGAAACGGCGCCTTCCGGGGGGGCGCCCTCCGGGAAGATCGCCCACTGGCGACGGCCGTCGCGTTCGCCGCCGATCACGGTTCGAACGCCGCGGTATTCGATCTCCTGCTCCATCTCCCACCCCATCCTGGCCGTCGATGTGACAACGCAGAACTAGCGCGCGAGTGCCGCTCCCTCAGCGGATCGCGGCGGTGCCGGCACCGCCGGTGGCCGTGAGGCGGTAGAAGTAGCTGGTGCCCGGCACGCCGAGATGACCGGCGAGCGGGCCGTTATAAGGACCGTCGAGCGTCAGCGTCTCGCTGCGGCTGGAGGTGGCCACCCCCGACGACGTGGTCGCGTCGAGATGGCAGTGCGAGCCGTACCCTGCGTCGGTGCATTTGAGCGTCCCGTCGACCCCCGCATCGGGAAGGCGCGAGATGCCGAGCCAACTGTCGACGAGCTCGCCGTCGGCACCTGCGAGAAGGGCGAGCTTGCCGTCGAGCGTCTGGCCGTTGAAGGCGAGGCTCACGTTCCAGGTGACGGTGCTCACCGGCAGCACGTTCGGCACGTTCAGATCCGAGCCCATCCCGGCCGGCACCGCGGCCATGGAGCGCCAGGCCTCGCTCCAGAACGCGCGGATCCTCTCCGGAAGATCCTCGGCGCCGTTGATGTCGGTGCCGACGCCGTAGCCGTAGAACACCGCGTGGCGGAGATAGGTACCGAGCCGTGCGCCCAGATCGGGAAACGGGGTGGGCAGAGGTTTGTAGACCGAGCCGAGATCGCTGTTCTCGGCCAGGTCGGAGTAGACGATCGCGCGGATGGTCAGTCGCGCATCCGAGAAGCGGCCGCCATCGGAGGCCAGCGCGCGCACGATGTCCTTGTGCACCGGGTTGGCGGCATCGATCCGTGCGTCGGCGGCCGGACGCTTGGCGCTCGCGTAGATGCGGGTCAACGCGCCGCCGAAGTCGCGCGCGAAGAAGCGCTGCTGCGTGTCGATCTGGCTCGCCGGGTTGGCCTGGAACAGGTAGACGCCGTGCGCCGCGCGGGCGCGCGCCGAGTCCGACAGGCTGGGCCAGCAGCCGTGCCACTCCTCCTCCGAGCGGCCGTTGGCGGGCGACAGGCGCACCACGGTGACGAGCTCGCCGGGGGTGAGCGAGGCGCGCAGCTTCTCCATTAGTCGCGCGGCCCAGCCGGTCTCGCCGGTGACCATCATCATGTCGTCGATGTAGACGACGGTCTGGCGCACGGTGGGGAGCTTGCAATAGGCCGGGTTGAGGCCTTCAGAGCCGAACAGCTGGGCGTGGGCCGCGCCACTGCAAAGGACAGGGCCGAACGCGAGCGCCGCCAAGCACGCCGCAACCCTCACGCAAACGCCTTGACGTCGTCGAGGCTCAGGAAATGCGGCGTGGTGCGCAGGGCATGCACGTCGAGCACGCGGGCGGCACCCTCCTCGGCCCCTCGCTCGCCCGCATCATCGAGCGAGATCACCGGGCTGGTCAGCGCCGCACGGTCGGCGAGCGCCGCGCGGTAGGTGGCGAGGTTGCGCATCACGGCGGCATGGACCGAGCGGACAATCGCGAGCTCGTGCGCCTCCACCTGGGCGAGCATGTCGGTCTGCGGGCGGACGCGCGCACGTCGCGACTGCGCACTCGCGCGGGCCTGGCCGAGCTCGCGTTCGGCGCGCGCCGCGATCACCTCGCGCTCGTCGCGATAGGGACGTTCGGCCTGCAGGAAACGTCGCTGCCAGTGGTTGAACTGCGCGGTGGCCGCCATGTGATCGGGATCGTCGTCGTGACAGACGAACGAGACGAACGCGCCCACCAGCCAGGCGAGCAGGTTCGCCAGCATCGAGATCAGCACGTCGCGGCCCGGATCGAAGGCGATCTGCGCGTCCGCGCCGAGGATGTTCTGCGCGGGACCGGCATTGGCCTGGTGCACCACCACCGAGAACCGCGAGAAGCCCGCGAACAGCAGCACGAACACCAGGCAGAGCGTGCCGATGCCGAGCAGCCGGTAATCCGACGAGCGCTGGAGTGCGGAACGGTGGCGGCCGAAGCGGTGGCTCCACTGCTTCCACACGATGCCGTGGGCGTGGCTGGCGAACGCCATCGCGAAGGCGAGGATGGCGGTGGCGCCGATCGCCATCGCCGGGATGCCGAAGAACATCACCAGCGTGTCGTAGTTGATCAGCCACTCGGCGGCACCCACGAGAGCGAGCGCGCCCCAGTAGAGCCAGTGGTGGGAGCGCATGTTGGCGTCGCGGTTGGCGTGCGAGAGGCGGCTCGCATCGAAGCGGGTGCGGGCTTCGCTGTAGCGGTCGCGGGTCTCGCGCCAGGCGTGGTCGTCCTCGGCACGGCGCTCGACGGCGGCGAGCTCGTCATGCATGCGGCGCTCGAGGGCGTGGGCCTCGGCTTCCAAGGCGGCCGCCGCTTCGATGTCGGCCATGAACGGCTCGACCGCGAGGTCGAAGGCGGCGCGGTTGTTGCGCCACTCGGCCATGAAATGGCGTGCCGGCTGCAGCACCGCGAGCCGCTCGCCCGCGGTCAGATGGCGCGCGTCGAGGCTGATCCGGCCGCTCGCCGCCTCGTCGGAGGCCGCCGCCTCGAGCGCCGCGCGGTCCGCGAACAGCGAGGCCGCGCGTCCGGGCGGGAACGCGGCGACGATGCCGAGCGCGTCGACCAGCGCGTTCGAGCGGGCGTTCGCCGCCGGCTCGCCACCCGGGCGACCGCCACCGAGGAGGTCCTTGATGATCACGACGGGATTATGGCGCGGACAGCGCGCGAGTTCCAAGGGGGTGGAAGGCCAGGGCTCTGCCCTGGACCCGCCAAGGGACGGTCGTCCCTTGGAACCC
>CAXTVZ010000059.1:1768-16588 GCA_964247685.1 uncultured Acetobacteraceae bacterium | reverse complement strand
GGTGGTGGACGACCACGACATGGGCATCACCCATGTGATCCGCGGCGACGACCACATGACCAACACCTTCCGCCAGGCGCAGATCTACGACGCGATGGGCTGGGACTGGCCGCGCTTCGGCCACGTGCCGCTGATCCACGGGCCGGACGGCGCCAAGCTGTCCAAGCGGCACGGCGCGCAGAGCGTCACCGAGTTCCGCGACATGGGCCTTCTGCCCGAGGCGCTCTGCAACTACCTGGTCCGGCTCGGCTGGGGACATGGCGACGCCGAGATCCTGACGCGCGCCGAGCAGGTGGCGTTGTTCGACGTGGGTGGGATCGGCCGCGCGCCGAGCCGGCTCGATCCGGCCAAGCTCGCGCATCTGAACGGCGTCTGGCTCCGGCGCGCGGAGGACGCGCGCCTGGTGGGCGAGGTCACCGCACGGCTCGCCGGCCGCGAGGGCGTGACACTCGATGCGACGGCGCAGGCGCGGATCGCCGCCCTGATCCCCGCGCTCAAGGAGCGAGCGCACGACCTGAACGAACTCGCGGATGCGACGGCGTTCGTGGCCCGGGCAGTCCCGCTCGCCTTCGACGCCAAGGCGGCCGCACTGCTCACCCCGGAGAACCGCGCGATGCTGGCAAGGCTGGCAACCGTCCTGGCGGACACGGATTTCTCGGCCGCCGCCGTCCACGCAGCCCTCGTCGCCTATGCGGCGGGAGCGGGCCTGAAGCTCGGACAGGTGGCCCAGCCGCTGCGGGCCGCGCTCACCGGCAGCACCAGCAGCCCGCCGATCGATCAGGTCGCGGCGGCGCTGGGTGCGACCGAGACGACGCGCCGGATCGCCGCCGTCACGGACAGCCGCGCATGAAAAGGCCGGCATCGTCGCCGCTGCCGGCCTTCGTCGAACCGGAGCCTGGTGTCAGGCGGCGGCCTTCTGGTTCACGCTGCTGTCGGCCAGGGCGGTCAGCTTCTGGTCGGTCGCCTTCTCCTCGGCCAGCGTCTGCGCGAGCACGCCGGCCGCGTCGTGGTAGCCGAGACGCTTGGCGAGCGCGATCAGCGTGCCGTAGCGCGTGATCTCGTAATGCTCCACCGCCTGCGCCGATGAGAGCAGGCCGGCGTCGAGCACCTCCGGGTTGTCGATGTCGCTCGCGACCTCGCGGGCTTCCTTCAGGATGCCGTCCATCGCCGCGCACGTCACCGACTTCGCTTCCTGGCCCACCATCTGGAACACGGTTCCGAGGCGGGAGATCTGCGTCCGCGTCTCGGCCAGATGCGTCTCGAACGCCTGCTTCAGCTCCGGCGAGGTCGCCTTTTCCGCCATCGTCGGCAGGTTCTTCTCGATCTGGTGCTCGGCGTAATAGATGTCCTGCAGCGTGTGCATGAACAGATCGTCGAGCGTGTGGATCGGCTTGGTGAAAAGACCCATCGGATCCTCCTGTCGTGGTGATGGACGGTTCAACGGCCGCGCGACCACCCGGTTCTGAGCCGCCCGACGCACGATTGCGCGCGCATCCTCGTCTCCTCCGCGGCCTTTGCCCCCTTCCGGCTCTCGCCTAGACTGCGGGTCCGGAGGACCGAGTTTGGCTGTTCACGATCACCACCAGTTCGACCGGCACCTGCTGGGGATCGAAGGGCTGCCGCCGCGCACGGTGGTCGAGCTGCTCGACGAGGCCGAAAGCCACGTGCTGCTCAACCGCTCGCGCCAGACCCAGCGCGATGCGCTGCGCGGCCGCACGCTGATCAACCTGTTCTTCGAGGACAGCACGCGCACCCGCACCTCGTTCGAGATCGCCGGCAAGCGGCTGGGGGCCGACGTGATCAACATGTCGGTGTCGAACTCGTCGGTGAACAAGGGCGAGACGCTGCTCGACACCGCCACCACGCTGAACGCCATGCATTGCGACCTGCTGGTGGTGCGCCACGGGCAGTCGGGCGCGCCCGCCTTGCTCGCCCGCAAGGTGGACGCCGCCGTGATCAACGCCGGCGACGGCACGCACGAGCACCCCACCCAGGCGCTGCTCGACGCGCTCACCATCCGCCGCCACAAGCGCCGGCTCGAGGGGCTGACGGTCGCGATCTGCGGCGACGTGGCGCACAGCCGGGTCGCGCGCTCGAATATTCATTTGCTGGCGAACATGGGGAACGACATCCGCGTGGTCGGGCCGCCCACACTGATCCCGGCCGCCGTGGAGGAGCTCGGCGTCACGGTGTTCCACGACATGCGCGAGGGACTGGCCGGCGCCGACGTGGTGATGATGCTCCGGCTGCAGAACGAGCGGATGTCGCGTGGGCTGGTGCCGAGTGCGCGCGAGTTCTTCCGCTTCTTTGGCCTCGACAAGGAGAAGCTGGCGGTCGCCAAGCCGGACGCGCTGGTGATGCACCCGGGTCCGATGAATCGCGGCGTCGAGATCGAGAGCCGGGTGGCCGACGATCCCGCGCACAGCGTCATCCAGGAGCAGGTCGAGATGGGGGTGGCGGTGCGCATGGCCGTGCTGGCCCGGCTCTCCCGCGCCCAGCGCGCCCGCAATCGCGACCGCCTGGCATGAGCGGCCGCCCCCTCGTCATCCGCGGCGCCCGCCTGCTCGATCCCGCCTCCGGGCTCGACGCGGTGGGGGCACTCCTCGTGCGCGACGGCCTGATCGCCGACCTCGCCGCCGGCGCCGGCCCGGACGCCCCCGACGACGCCCTGCTGGTCGACGCCACCGACGCGGTGCTCTGCCCGGGTCTGGTGGACATGCGCGCCTCGCTGGGCGAGCCGGGCTTCGAATACCGCGAGACCATCGCCTCGGCCGCCGAGGCGGCGAGTGCCGGCGGGATCACCACGGTGGCCTGCCTGCCCGACAGCCGCCCCACGGTCGACGATCCCGCCCTGGTCCGCTACCTGCGCACCCGCGGCGAGGAGACCGGGCGGATCACCATCCTCCCCTATGCGGCCGCCACGCGGGGGTGCTCCGGGCGCGAGCTCGCCGAGTACGGGCTGCTGTGCGAGGCCGGTGCGGTCGGCTTCACCGATGGCAACCATGCGATCGCCGATGCGCGCGTGATGCGCCTGGCCCTGTCCTACGCGCGCTCGTTCGGCGCGATGATCGTGCAGCACCCGGAGGATCCGAGCCTCGCCGACGGCGGTGCGGCCACCGAGGGCGAGCTCGCGACCCGGCTCGGCCTGCCCGGCATCCCGGCCGCCGCCGAGGCGATCATCGTCGCGCGCGACCTGCGGCTGGCGGACCTCACCCGCGGACATGTGCATTTCGCGCATGTCTCGACCGGCGAGGCCCTCGCCCTCATCCGACGCGCCAAGCTCGACGGGATCGCGGTCACCTGCGACACCGCGCCGCCGTATTTCGACCTCAACGAGACGGCGATCGGCGGCTTTCGCACCTGGTCGAAGCTGTCGCCGCCGCTGCGCTCGGAGCACGACCGGCAGGCGGTGGTGGCAGCACTCGCCGACGGCACGGTCGACGCGGTCGCCTCCGACCACCTGCCCCGCGACGCCGACGACAAGCGCCTCCCCTTCGCGCAGGCGGCCGCCGGCGGCACCGGGCTCGCGACGCTGCTGGCACTCACACTGACGCAGGTGCACGCGGGCACGATCACGCTGATGCGTGCCGTCGAACTGCTGACCGCGGGACCGGCGCGCCTGCTCGGGGCCGCGGCGGGGCGCCTCGCCGTCGGGCGCCCCGCGGACCTGCTCCTGTTCGACCTGGAGCGGAGCTGGCGGGTCGAGGCCGGCCGCCTGCCAGGCCGCGCACAGAACACGCCGTTCGACGGCCGCGCACTCGACGGCCGGGTGCGCGCCACCTTCAAGGGCGGCCGGCAGGTCTGGGGGTGAGCGAGGCGGTCGAACGCGTGCGCGCAGCCCTGCTCGCGGCGGGGCTCGCCGACACCATCACCGAATTCCCGGACGGCACGCACACGGCCGCGGACGCGGCCGCCGCGATCGGCTGCGACATCGCCCGGATCGCGAAATCGATCGTGTTCCGTGCGGGCGAGGCACCGGTTCTGGTGATCGCGTCGGGGGTCAACCGCGTCGACACGGCGCTGCTCGCGGCGGCACTCGGAACGCAGGTCACCCCCGCCCGGCCGGCCTTCGTGCTCGATCGCACGGGCTTCACGGTGGGTGGCGTGTCCCCGATCGGACATGCGGACGAGTTCGCCATCGTGCTCGATGCGGACCTGCTGGCACTCGATCCGGTCTGGGCGGCGGCCGGCAGCGCGCGGCATGTGTTCCGGACGAGCGGTCGGGAGCTGCTCGCGATCACCAGGGCGCGCGTTGCGCGAGTCGTTTGAAGGTTGGGGCTCTGCCCCAAGCCCCGCTGGGGGCAAGCGCCCCCAGACCCGCCTGACGGATGCAGGTCCAGGATCGCTGATCCTGGCGGGGCTTGGGGCGGAGCCCCAAAAAGGGAACTTGATCCCGGCCCGGAGGCGCGGTCCGATCCGCCACCATGCACACGCTTCTCACCGCCCTCGTCGCCTACCTGGTGGGCTCGATCCCGTTCGGCCTGCTGCTGACGCGCGCCGCCGGGCTCGGCGACATCCGGTCGATCGGCTCCGGCAACATCGGCGCCACCAACGTGCTCCGCACCGGCAGGCGGGGGCTCGCGGCGGCCACCCTGCTGCTCGACGCGCTCAAGGGGTTCGCGGCCGGCCTCCTGCTCACCCCGCATCCGGTGGCGGCGGTCGCCGTGGTGATTGGCCATTGCGCGCCGGTCTGGCTCGGCTTCCGCGGCGGCAAGGGCGTTGCGACCGGTCTCGGCGTGCTGTGGGGGCTCGACTGGCGGCTGGGTGCGATCGCCTGCGCGACCTGGCTCGTGCTGGCCGCAATGTCGCGTCGCTCCTCGGCCGGCGCGCTCGCCGCGTTCGTGGTGGCGACGGCCGCGGCCACCGCGCTGGACCCGCGCGGCGTGGCGCTCGCGACCCTGGTCGTCACGCTGCTGGTGGTGGCGCGCCACCACGCCAACATCCGCCGCCTGCTGGACGGCACCGAGCCCGCGATCGGCAGGCGTGCATGAGACCAAAGCGAACGCCCTCCGCCGCCGAACGGCTGGCGCTGCTGCGGCTCGCCCGCACGGCCGGGGTCGGGCCGGTCGCTTGGCGCAAGCTGCTCGAGCGGCATGGCGAAGCCGAGGCGGCACTCGCCGCACTGCCGCCGGGTTCGCGCGTGCCCGAAGCCGGAACGATCGCGCGCGAGGTCGACGCGGTGGAAAAACTCGGCGGCCGCTTCCTGCTGCTCGACGAGCCCGACTACCCGGAAGCGCTCGCCGCACTGGACGACGCGCCGCCGGCACTCGCGGTGCTGGGCGACGTGGCAGGGCTGAAGCGGCCGGCGATCGCCATAGTGGGTGCCCGCAACGCGTCGGTGAACGGGCGGCGCTTCGCCGAGGCGCTCGCCTCGGAGCTCATGCTGGCGGGCGTCAATGTGGTCTCGGGCCTGGCGCGCGGGATCGACACCGCCGCCCATCGTGGCGCGCTCACCCGCGGGCACACGATCGCGACCATCCCGGGCGGCCTCGACCGGCCATACCCGCCCGAGAACGCGGCGCTGCAGGCCGAGATCGCGGCACTCGGCGGCGCGGTGGTGGCCGAGCAGCCGCTCGGCACGGTGCCCACCAACCGGCATTTCCCGCGCCGCAACCGGATCATCGCGGGATTGAGCCTGGGCTGCGTGGTGGTCGAGGCGGCCCCCCGGTCGGGCAGCCTGATCACCGCGCGGCTGACGCTCGATGCCGGGCGCGAGCTGTTCGCGGTGCCGGGCTCGCCCCTCGAGCCGCGCTGCCGGGGCTCGAACGACCTCCTGCGCCAGGGGGTCGCGCATCTCTGCGAGGGGCTGGCCGACATCGCGCTCCACGTGCCGCTGGAGGTGGGGGGAGTGCCCGCCCGGCACCGTCTCGCGGCGCCGCGCATCCCGGCGGCGATGCCGGACGACCCGGGCGACGCCATCCTCGCGCTGCTGGGTCCGGAGCCCTCGCCCATTGACGATCTGGTGCGCCGCTGCCAGTTCTCCGCGTCCGCCGTCGCGGCGGTGCTCGCGGAACTGGAAATGGCCGGACGTGTGCAAACCCTTCCGGGCGCGCGGGTCTGCCTTCGTACCGGGTGACGGTTCCACCCAGTGAGTGGGAACAGCATGTCGGACGTCGTCGTCGTCGAGAGCCCGGCCAAAGCCAAGACCATCAACAAGTATCTCGGCGGCGGCTTCACCGTGCTGGCGAGCTTCGGGCACGTGCGCGACCTGCGCGAGAAGGACGGGTCGGTGCTGCCCGACGAGAACTTCTCGATGGTCTGGGAGGCCGACGAGCGCGGCCAGCGGCAGATCTCGGCGATCGCCAAGGCGCTGAAAGGTGCCCGCACGCTCTATCTCGCGACCGACCCGGACCGCGAGGGCGAGGCGATCTCGTGGCACGTGCGCGCGATGCTCGAGGAGCAGAAGGCGCTGCGCGGCATCACCGTCCGGCGGATCACCTTCAACGAGATCACCAAGAACGCCGTCAGCTACGCGATGGCGCATCCGCGCGAGCTCGACCAGCCGCTGATCGAGGCCTATCTCGCCCGCCGCGCGCTCGACTACCTGGTGGGGTTCACGCTCTCGCCGGTGCTGTGGCGCAAGCTGCCGGGCAGCAAGTCGGCCGGGCGCGTGCAGTCCGTGGCGCTGCGCATGGTGTGCGAGCGCGAAGCCGAGATCGAGGTGTTCAAGCCCCGCGAGTACTGGACGGTCGAGGCCACGCTGGCGACACCGGCCGGCGCGCCATTCACCGCGCGGCTGACGCATCTCGACGGCAGGAAGCTCGACCAGTTCGACCTCGGCAACGAGGCGGCCGCGCGGGCCGCGGAGGCGGCGGTCAAGGCGGGCTCGTTCACCGTCGCTTCGGTGGAGCGCCGCCGCGTCCGCCGCAACCCGCCGGCGCCGTTCACCACCTCGACCTTGCAGCAGGAAGCCAGCCGAAAACTGAACATGGGCGCACAAGCAACGATGCGCTGCGCCCAGCAGCTCTACGAGGGCATCGAGCTCGACGGCGAGACGGTGGGTCTCATCACCTATATGCGGACCGACGGCGTGCAGATGGCGCGCGAAGCCATCGACGCGATCCGCTCCCATGTGCGCGGCACCTGGGGCATGGACTACCTGCCCGGCCAGCCGCGGGAGTACACGTCGAAGGCCAAGAACGCCCAGGAGGCGCACGAGGCGGTCCGTCCCACCGAGATCAGCCGCACGCCCGACCAGGTCGTCGGCATGCTCTCGCCCGAGCAGGCACGGCTCTACGAGCTGATCTGGAAGCGCGCGGTGGCGAGCCAGATGCAGTCGGCGGAGCTCGACCAGGTGGCTGTCGAGGCGGCGGCGTCGGACGGGCGAACCAGGCTGCGCGCAACGGGCTCGATCCTGGCGTTCGACGGGTTCCTGAAGCTGTATCGCGAAGGATCGGACGAGGCCGACGGCGCCGGCGACCCCGACGAGTCGCGCATGCTGCCGCCGATGGACGAGCGCGACCCGCTGGTGCGCGACAAGGTCGTGGCCGAGCAGCATTTCACCCAGCCGCCGCCGCGCTACTCCGAGGCGTCGCTGGTCAAGAAGATGGAGGAGCTCGGGATCGGGCGGCCGTCGACCTACGCCTCGATCCTGACCGTGCTGCGCGACCGCAACTACGTCAGGCTCGAGCACCGGCGCTTCATCCCCGAGGATCGCGGGCGCCTGGTGACCGCGTTCCTGACCTCGTTCTTCACCCGCTACGTGGACGCGAATTTCACCGCTGGGCTGGAAGCCCAGCTCGACGAGATCTCCGACCGGGCGCGCGACTGGCGCGACGTGATGGCGGCGTTCTGGCGCGATTTCTCGGTCGCAATCGCCGGCACGAAGGACCTGAAGATCTCGGACGTCATCGACGCGCTCGATGCCGAACTCGGACCGCACTTCTTCCCGGCCCGCGCGGACGGTGCCGACCCGCGGGCGTGCACGGCCTGCGGGAGTGGCCGGCTGGGGCTGCGGCTGGGACGCCAGGGCGCGTTCATCGGCTGCTCCAACTATCCCGAGTGCCGCTACACGCGGAGCCTGGCGGCCTCGCTGACGGCCGAGGGCGAGGGCGATGCGCTTCGCGAGGGGATGCGCGTGCTGGGTCCCCACCCCGGCAACGGCGAGGAGATCACCGTCCGGCGCGGCCCCTACGGGCTCTACGTGCAGCAGGGCACGCCCGATCCGGAGGACAAGAAGGCCAAGCCGCGACGCGCCAGCCTGCCCAAGGGGATGGAAGGCGACACGATCACGCTCGAGCAGGCGGTGGGGCTCCTCTCGTTGCCGCGGATCGTGGGCGCGCATCCCGGGACCGGCGAGCCGATCGAGGCCGGGCTCGGCCGGTTCGGGCCCTACGTGAAGATGGGCGCGATCTACGGCTCGCTCGAGCGCGACGACGACGTGCTGACCGTGGGCCTCAACCGCGCGGTCGACGCGATCGAACGCAAGCTCGCCTCGGTGCGCAGCCTCGGGCCGCACCCCCGGGACGGCGAGGGCGTGCTGATCCGCAAAGGCAAGTTCGGCCCGTATGCCCAGCACGGGGGCAAGATCGCCAACCTGCCGCGCGGCGTGGACATGGACGCGTTCACGCTGGCCGAGGCCGTGGCCCTGCTGGCGGAGAAGGGCAAGGCGATGAAGGCGCGCGGCAAGCCGGGGGGCAAGCCGGCGGCCAAGCGCGCGCCGCCTGCGAAGGCGCCCAAGCCTGCCGCCGCCGCCGCCAAGGCACCGGCAAAGAAGGCACCCGCTCGTAAGAAGGCCGCCGCCAAGAAGGTCACGGCCAAGGCGGGCCGTCGCACGAGTACCAGCGAGGCGGCCTGAGCTTGGGCAAGCGTCCCCGGCCCGAGGGCGGCAAGCGCTCCACGCGGCCGGAGGCGGGCGGCGGCGAGACGCCGATGCCGAGCCGTGAGCAGATCCGGCGCTTCATCGCCGACAGTCCCGGACGCGTGGGCAAGCGCGAGATCGCGCGCGCCTTCCGGCTCGGGCCGGAGCACCGCGGCGCGCTGCGCGGGCTGCTGAAATCGCTCGCCGGCGCGGGCGACGCGGCGCCCGCCGGGCACAAGCGGTTCCGCGCGCCGGGCCGGCTGCCCGAGGCGACCGTGGTGCGGGTGACCGGCACCGATCCGGACGGCGATCCGATCGCGCGGCCCGTCGCCTGGGAGGGCGATGGTCCGGTGCCCGTGGTCTACATGGCGCGCGAGCCCGGCGGGCGGGCGGCGCTCGCTCCGGGGGCCACCGTGCTCGCGCGGCTCAAGCCGCTGGGGCCGGGAAAATACGAGGGGCGCACGCTCAAGCGGCTGGACGAGAGCGTGGGGCGCGTGCTGGGCGCGTTCCGTCGCGACGGCGAGGGCGGGCGGCTGGTGCCGACCGACCGGCGCCAGAAGGCGGAGTGGGCGATCCCGCCGGGCGAGACGCTGGATGCCGAGACCGACGACATCGTGCTCGCCGAGCCGCTGCCGCAGCGGGATTACCGGCTGGGGCTCCGGCCGGCGCGGGTGGTGGAGAAACTGGGGCGGCTGGGCGAGGCGAGCTCCGTCAGCCTGATCGCGATCGCGGCCGCGGGCATTCCGGACGTGTTCCCGGAGGTGGTGCTGGCGGAGGCCAAGAAGGCCCGCGCGCCGACGCTGGGAAAACGCACCGATCTGCGCGAGACGCCGCTGGTTACCATCGACGGCGAGGACGCGCGCGATTTCGACGACGCGGTCTATGCCGAGCCGGACGGCAATGGCGGCTTCCGGCTGCTGGTCGCGATCGCCGACGTGTCCGCCTACGTCCGCCCGGGCTCGGCGCTCGACCGCGAGGCATTGAAGCGGGGCAACTCCTGCTACTTCCCCGACCGCGTGGTGCCGATGCTGCCCGAGGCGCTGTCGAACGGCTGGTGCTCGCTCAAACCGGACGAGGACCGCGCCTGCCTGTTCGCCGAGATGACCGTGGATGCCGCCGGCGCCAAGACCGCGCACCGTTTCGGCCGCGGGCTGATGCGCAGCGCCGCCCGCCTCACCTACGAGCAGGTGCAGGCCGAGCGCGACGCCGACGGCGGCGGGTCCGGGCTCGGTCTTCCGCCCGGACTGGTCACCACGCTTTACGAGGCGTTCGCGGCACTCCTCGACGGACGCCGCCGGCGCGGCACGCTCGATCTCGACCTGCCGGAGCGCAAGGTCACGATCGGCGCGGACGGAAAAGTCACCGCGATCACCCCGCGACCGCGCCTCGACAGCCACCGTTTGATCGAGGAGTTCATGGTGCTGGCGAACGTCGCCGCCGCCGAGGAAACCGAGCGGCTGCGGCGGCCCTGCATCTTTCGCGTCCATGCCCCGCCGAGCCCGGAGAAGCTCGAGAACCTGCGCGACTTCCTCGGCACGCTTGGCATCGACCTGAAGCCGGCCGGCGAGCTTCGCCCGGCGGATCTCGATGCGGTGCTGCAGCGCGTCGCGGGCACGGACGCGGCCCTCCAGGTCAACGAGGTCGTGCTCCGCAGCCAGAGCCAGGCTGCCTACGATGTGGAGAATATCGGCCATTTCGGCCTGAACCTGCGCGCCTACGCGCATTTCACCTCGCCGATCCGCCGCTACGCCGACCTGGTGGTGCACCGGACACTGATCGCGGCGCTGAAGCTGGGCGTGGGCGGCCTCGAAGCGGGGACGGAGGCAACCCTGCCCGACGTCGCCGAAGCCGTGACGGCCACGGAACGGCGCGCGACGCTGGCCGAACGCGACGCGAACGACCGCTACCTTGCGGCATTTATGTCAGACCGGACGGGTGCCGAGTTCGCGGCCCGGATTTCCGGCGTGACGCGTTTCGGTTTGTTCGTCACATTGTCGGAGAACGGCGCGAGCGGACTGGTCCCGATCTCCAGCCTTCCGGATGATTTCTGGATGCACGACGAGACCTCGCATGCGCTGATCGGCCGGAGCACGCGGGCCCAGTACCGGCTGGCCGATCCGATCGACGTGCGCCTGGTCGAGGCGAACGCGCTCACCGGAAGCCTCGTCTTCGCGCCGGCAGGTGGCCGCCCCCGCACGCCCGACGCGTCCCGCACGGGTCGCAAGCCACGAAGGTGAGCCGGCGCACGCCATCTGCCGTCGCGGCCCTCACCCGGACCCTGATCCTTCTCTGCCTGCTGAGCGCCCCCGCTCTTGCCGCCGCAGCCGATGCGGGCGCGCCACCGTCGCCGCAATTCGACGCGACGCTGGCCGGCACGGTGTTCGGCGCGGCGCTGGCTTTCATGACGCCGCGCATCCTCGAGCCGGTGGGGGTGCCCGAGCTCACCGGCTGGGGGCTCGGCGGCATTACGGCGCTGGACCCGTCGCTGACCGCCACGGTCGATGGGCCGACGCTGCGACTGGTCTCGCCCGCGGGCACCGTGTTCCAGACCAGCTCGCCCGCGCCCGACGACGCCTTTGCCTGGGGACGGGCCGCGGCCTCGCTGTGCCTGGCGGCCTGGACCAGCTCGGCCGATCTGCGCTCGGCGGGCGCCGGCGGCGTGGTGCAGAGCTTCTTCGACGAGCTGTTCAACCATCTCGACCCCTACTCCCGCTACATCGGGCCGCAGCCCGCGGCGGCCGACCACGAGAAGCTGGTGGGCAGCGCCGGGGTGGGCCTGGTGCTCGGGGCCGGGCGGCACGGGCCGGTGATCGCCAGCATGTCGCCCGACGGACCGCTGGCCCAGGTTCCCGGCCTCGAGCTCGGCCAGAGCGTGCTCGCGATCGGCGGCCACGACGTCACCCGTCTGTCGGCGGCGGATGCCAGCGCCCTCCTGGCGGGGGACCCGGGGACCGACGTCACGATCCGCGTCCGCACGCGACGCGAGCTGCTCGATATCCGCGTGACCCGGGAGATCCTGCCGCCGCCCACCGTGTTCTCCTCGCGCATGGGCCGGCTGCTGGTGCTCAGGGTGACGGGGTTCAGCCACGACACCGCCGAGGAGATGAGCACGCTGCTGGACGCAGGCCTTCACGAGGGGGGGCTGCGCGACCATCCGAACGGGGTGATCCTGGACCTGCGCGGCAATCGCGGCGGACTGCTGCAGCAGGCGGTGACGGCGGCGGCGCTCGTGCTCGACAACGGGGTCGCGGTCACGACCGAAGGGCGGTTTCCGGCGGCGAACCATATCTGGAGCGTGCAGGGCGGCGACATCACGCACGGGCTGCCGCTGGTGGTGCTGGTGGACGGCCGCACGGCATCGGCGGCCGAGATCCTGGCGGCGTCGCTCGCCGATCACGGACGCGCCGTGGTGGCGGGCTCGTCGACGCTGGGCAAGGGACTGGTGCAGACCAAGCTGGCGCTGGCCGATGGGGGCGAGCTTTTCGTGACCTGGTCGCGCGTGCTGGCACCGCTCGGCTGGCCGATCCAGGGGCTGGGCGTGCTGCCGCAGCTCTGCACCAGCCAGGGGGCGCAGGAAGTGGCGAGCCAGATCCACGAGCTCGAGACCGGGAGCTCGCCGCTGGGGCCTGCCTTGCTCGCCGAGCGCCGGGCGCGCGCGCCGATGCCGGTGGACCGGGTGTTGGAGATCCGCGAGGCGTGTCCGGCCGCGATCGGCACGGATGGCGACGTGGATGCGGCGCGTACGCTGCTGGCGGACCCGGTGGCGTATCAGGCGGCGCTGAGCTCGGTGCCGCATCTCGATGAGTGAGCCGCGGCTGAAGGCGGGGATCTGGGTGCGGGGGGCGCTGCGGCAGGCGCAGGCGCGGGGAAGTTTCGGCGCGGTGGTCAGGCACGGCGACGACGATGCGGGCGGGGTGCTCGTGCTGCTGCGCGACCGGGCGGGTGGGATCACCATTCTCGACCAGACGCGCGATCGCGACGGCAACGCGGCGTGGCTCGCGGTGCGGCAGGGTGTCGATGCGATCGAGGCGGACGAGTTCGTGACGCGGGCGCGCGGGCGGGATCCGGATCTGTGGGTGGTGGAGTTCGATGCCGAAGGCGGGGTGCCGCCGTTCGAGGCGGTCGTTCTGAAGTAAGGGGCTCTGCCCCTTAAACCCCGCCAGGACCAAGCCGGTCCTGGACCTTGCGACCATAAAGGGTCTGGGCCCAAGGCCCCAGCGGGTCCAGGGCCGTGTGCGCAGCACGCCTCCGGCCTTCTACCTTGTGGCCCCGCAGCAACGTCCCACCACAATCACCACGCCACGCCTCGCCGGAAGCTTCCGGCCGCATTACTCACAGGATCGTGGGCCGCAGGCGGAGCGAGAGACTGATGACGACGAAGAGGATTCTGTGGGCGACGAGTGGCGCCTCCCTCCTCGTGGCCGCGGCGGCTCTCCCGGCCGCGGCACAACCCGTGACCGGCCCCTATGTCGCGATCGCCGGCGGCGGCAACGTGCTGCAGGACGAGGAGGTGCGGCTCTCGCCCGAGTTCCCGGGCGGCAAGGAGCGCTGGGGCATCGGCCAGGTGGGGCTAGGCTCGGTCGGCTACGGCTTCGGCAACGGCGTGCGCGTCGAGCTCGAGGGGAACTGGCGCGAGAACGGGCTGCAGCATTTCCTCGAGACGCCCTACCCCACGATCTCCGGCGGCACGCAGCGGAATTACGGCGCCATGGTGAACGCGCTGTTCGACATGGATATCGGGCAGAGCTGGGTCTACCCGTATGTCGGGCTCGGGGTGGGCTACGCTTGGCAGCGCTGGAACCTGCACACGGTGGCCGCCGATGGCAGCTTGTTCGAGCATGACGGGGGCACCACCGGCGGCGAGTTCGCCTACCAGGCGATGTTCGGGCTCGGCATCCCCGTCCCCTGGGTCGTCGGCCTGACGATGACGGCCGAATACCGGTTCTTCTCGGCGCTCGGACCGAATGGCTTCTCGGGCACGTCGATCGGCACGCAGGGCGCGTTCGGGCGCGGGCCCTACGAGAACCGCACCAGCAACGTCGACATCAACTCGGACTACAACCACTCCTTCCTTCTGGGGCTGCGCTACGAGTTCAACCCCGCACCCCCGCCGCCACCGCCGGCCGCGGTGGCGGCTCCCACGAGCCCGGCACCGGCGCCGGCCACGACCTATCTGGTGTTCTTCGACTGGGACCAGGCGATGCTGACGCCGCGCGCCCGCGAGATCGTGGCGCAGGCGGCGGCGAATTCGACGCATGTCGCGACCACCACGATCGAGGTCGACGGCTATGCCGACACCAGCCACGCGCTGCCGGGCGATCGTGGGCACGACTACAACCTGAAGCTCTCGCTGCGTCGCGCCGACGCGGTGCGCACCGAGCTCGTCCACGACGGCGTTCCGGGCAACATCATCGCGGTGCACGGCTACGGCGACACCAAGCTCCTGGTGCCGACCGGGCCGAACGCGCGCGAGCCGCAGAACCGGCGCGTGGAAATCATCCTGAAGTAGGAGCGTCGCCCGTCCGTCAGGACGGGAGCTTCACGTGGCGGATCATCGCCGCCGCCTCGCTCGGCGTCGGCAGGTCGAGGCGCGTGTTCCGGACGGCGGGGAGCTGCACCGCCGCCGCCGAGGGCGGCACGTCCGGTGCGACGTGCTCGCCGGCGTGGCAGAGGTTTGCGCCGTCATGGATGTCGATCGTCATGATCTCGAGCCTTCCAACTGAGCGGAGGATAGCATGTCCTCTTGCCTGCGGAGCGAGACGGATGGCGATGTTACGACAAACATCGAAGCCCGATGCGACAGGTGGATGGTCGGTTGCGCCACGCTCGTGGCTTGTCGCCTGGCCGGCCAGATCGGCGTTGCCTGGACGATGTCGTCCCGCAATGTCGGCTCGACGCCGGGGCCTGGTGGGCGTGACGCCTGGCACCGCGATGGTGCGTAGGAGAGCGGCAACCCCGAGGCTTGGGGCACGCTGGTGCCGCGCGGATCGTGGATCCCGGCGCCCACCACGAACGGCGCG
>CAXTVZ010000059.1:0-1668 GCA_964247685.1 uncultured Acetobacteraceae bacterium | reverse complement strand
GGGCACGCTGGTGCCGCGCGGATCGTGGATCCCGGCGCCCACCACGAACGGCGCGCCGATCGACGAATGGGCTTTCCCCGGACGGCTGACGAAGAGGCGTTCCCCGTATCCGGAACGCGCCCTTCGTACGGGCCCGGCGGACGGATCAGTGGTGGTGGTGGACGATCCGGTGCGCGCTGATGCGCGTGACATGCGCAGTGTGCACGCCGCTGGCACTCGGCGCCGAGCAGGACACGTAGTCGGCGGGCTGCACGATGTCCTTGCCGTGCGCGTATTCGACCAGGTCGTTGGCACTGTCGAGCGAGGACACCTCGTCGAACATCGAGCCGCGCTGCTGGCAGAACGCGACGCCGGCGCTCAGGCCCTTGTCGGCCTGCACGTTGGCGAGTTGCGTGATGTAGTCGTCATGCGCCTTCTGCGCGCTGCGTCCGAACGCGCGGGAGAAATACTTGTTCAGCGCGCCCTCTTCGGCGATCAGGTCGGGGTGGAACTTCGCGATGAACGCGTTGTACTTGTCCTGCTCGCCGCAGGAGAGCGCGGTTACCATCAGCTCGCTCTTCAGCCCCGCCACGTCGAAGGCGTCGGTCTCGGACGCCGCGGGACCGCACTGCGCGCCGCCCATCGCGACGCTCGTGCCGGCCCCGGTATGGCCGCGCACGATATGGTGGTGATGATGCGTCGCGGCCGCTCCGGCCGCGCCCGCCGTGATGAGGCCCATCGCCGTGAGGCCGGCACCGAGAAGAAGCATCCGCATGGGTTCAAAACTCCGACCTGACGCCGGCGCAGGGGCCGGAGGGTTCCGCCTCAACGGAGCCGCGATGAGGAAGCGCTCGAACTAGCATCCGCATGGCCCCGGTTTTCAAGCATTTTTCCGAACTGCCTGTCACGCCGGGCTTGCGCTGTGGCAGCCCTGCATCGCGACTTGTCCCATCCGACTGACGGGCGCGCATCGATTACGCCGCGGCGCCCCGTCGTGCAATCCCGCAGAGCCCATCATCGGTTTTCGAGAACAGGCTCGTGCGGCGCACCATTCGGCCGGCGTGAAAAGGTTTTGGAAACAAAGAGGGCGTATTCTCAACTGGATAGCGGGTGCGCGGTCCTGGCTGGGGCGCGTGCCGCGCTCTCGACTTCGCTCCGGGGGTCGCCTATAGCCCTTCGGCCGCGGCGAGGGGTGTGTCGACACATTGCGGCGCGGCTTCGTCATCAGGCCCGGCCCAACGGGGAGTTCCGCTCAGTGCGCCTTCGACTTGCATCCCAGTTGCTTGCAACCGGCGCACTCGCCTGCACCCTCGCAGCCTGCGCTCATCCCGCACCCGAGGCACCCCCGGCGCCGCCGCCGAACCCCTACGGCTATCTGAAGCCGGCCTCGTTCTGTGAAGCGCCCACGCCGAAGCTGCCGGCCGCCGCCCACGCCACGGCCACGATGCGACTCTCCGCCGATGGCGGGTTCTGCGCCTTCCACTTCAGCCAGGAGGGCGACCTGCCCTACGCCGCCGGGCTGGTGATCCATGTGCCGCAGCACGGGCAGCCTCTGATCTACAACTACAATGGCGCGACCGTGGTGAGCTACACGCCGACCGCAGGGTATATCGGGCCGGATAGCATGACGCTCGAGCTGGTGCCCGGGGCGGGACGGCCGCGGGTACTGCTGACGTTGTCGATCAGCGT